>NZ_CP069533.1:1514062-1816874 GCF_016889765.1 Corynebacterium minutissimum | reverse complement strand
CATAACGCCGGGTACTTCAGAGGTGTACTCGAGCCCGGTGACCTCGGTGACCGGAAGGGCATCGATATCCGCACGGAATGCCAAACGGCCAAGTTCCGTGTCAGGGCCGATGTCCACCATGAGTCCGGTCTCAGGGAAAAGCTGCGGCTCCAGGCCATACTCACGCAGGGTGCGGGCGAGGAAGCGAGTGGTTTCCACCTCATTGTTGGAGGTTTCCGGGTGACGGTGAATATGACGGCGCCACGCGATGACCTCTGCGCGGTGGTTGGTGAACCACTCACTCACATAATCTGAGATCACTGCTTCCTCCTCCATGGTTTTCTATGGGGAAGAGTCTACAACTAGACCATGCGGTTCAGTTAGTCGGGCAGGTCAGACACTAGATATACTGAGTGGTCTGCGGTTTCCCAGGGTGACTTTTAAAGATCGATATTGCGCGGACCGTACAGGCGGTCACCAGCGTCGCCCAAGCCTGGAACGATGTAGGCATCGTCGTTGAGCTCGGGGTCGATAGCCGCAGTCACGAGGCGAACCGGCAGGCCAGAGTTGGCGAGGGCATCAACGCCCGGCTGCGCGGAGACCATACAAATGGCGGTGATATCCGTGGCACCGCGATCTGCCAACAGCTTGAGGGAATGCAGTAGGGAGCCACCCGTGGCGAGCATAGGATCGACAACGAAAACACTGCGACCGCTGAGATCCTCCGGCAAGGCTTCAAGGTACGGGACCGGCTGGTGCGTCGTCTCATCACGCGCCATGCCAATGAATCCCACCTGGGCATCAGGAATCATCGACAGGGCCGGGTCGACCATGCCCAGGCCAGCGCGAATGATGGGGACGACAATCGGCGGATCCTGCAGGCGCGTGCCGTCCGCAGTTGCAACGGGAGTCGTGCAGTCGAAATGCTCAACGGGAAGGTCGCGGGCTGCCTCGTAGACAAGCATGGCGCCGAGATCACGCAGGGCAGCGCGGAAAGCGGCGTTATCGCTGCGGGCATCGCGCATAAGGGTGAGACGGGATGTGGCGAGGGGGTGGTCTACAACGTGGATATCCATGTCCACCACTCTATAAGAGTTGGGCGGGAACCGATTGGCAGGTTGGGCAGTCTAATAGGACATGACTGACTTCGATACCTTTGCCATTGATACCGAATACACGCGCCGCTTGGCGCACGAGCTTGTTGAGGCCTCTCAAGACTCCCCTACTCCCCCTCCTGTGTTGCCGAATGACCCCGTCCTACAGGGTTTTACGAGTGCACTCGATGCAGCCTTAGAGAACCTGTCTGCTCGGCTTACCCAGGTCAGAGCCGATGCCACTGCGGTGGCGGAGTCTAGTTTCCGCATGGCGCGTGAGGCTGAGGATGCCGATCATGCGCTCGCCAGCGCGTGTGGGGGTCTGTGATGTTGGAATCAGCTATTGCCCAGATCGCCCGGATGCAGCCAGCACAGCTACCCAATGTGGGATTGCCCACCGTACCGGACCTCACTGCAGCGGGCCCCTTGGCGGAGATTGCGCATGGAGATCCGCAGGCGCTTTTCGACGTCTCCCGGCAGGCCACCGAAGACATCTCCACCGTGCATTCGGCACTGGGCTCCGCGCGGAGTTTGATTTCAGCAACCATCCGGGACCTCGTAGGGCTGGGTTTTGAGCTTTTGCAGCGCGGCCTTCCGCTCGCCCTAGGTTTGCTTGTCCCCAACCCGGCTGCTCAGGCCGCTGCGCGTTCCGCACTGCAGGCTCTGGCCATGGAGTACATAGGCAAAGCGATGGTGCGCATCAAACGCCTTGCTGGAGAACTACTCCAGGCAGCCGCTCCCCTAGTGCCGATCGGTCAGCGTGCCGTACGGCCCGCAGTCCGCGGCCGTCAGGACAGCACCGATGTCACCGTGGCGCGCCATGCACTTAGGGAACCTGCAGTCGAAGGCGGTTCCGAGCAGGGACAGGCCGCAGCACAGGCAGCCCTATCACAGGTGGGAACGCCCTATGGATGGGGAGGAACGGGCAACGGGAACTTCGATTGTTCAGGACTGACGCAGTGGGCGTGGCGGCAAGCCGGAGTGGAGCTGCCCCGGACCGCGGAAAGCCAAACAGTGGGCCGGCAAGTCAGCGCCGAAGAGCTACAGCCAGGTGACCTCGTGGTGTGGGATGGGCACGTCGCCATGTACTCCGGCGACGGACAGATCGTTGAAGCGGGCAGCCCGGTACAGACTGGACCACTGCGCACCAACAACATGGGGATGGCTTTCAAAGGCTTCTGGAGGCCCACAGGGTAGACTGTTTCCCCATGAACACACGCGCGATTGTCCCCATCCAGCTCTCTTTGTCTGAAGGCGATTTCTATACCCTATGGGCGCCGAAGTGGCGTCAGAATGGTTCCGAATGGCAAGCCTTCCTTGGCGACGATGAGTCGGTCTTGTTGTTCCATACCGAAGCCGACATGCTGTGCTTCCTCGAGTCGGACAAGAAGCATGACCTGCTTGACCACCCCAAGTGGGAAGTCTTTAACTCCCAGGCTGCGGACCGAGTCGTGCCGGTCAAGAAGCACGTCTATGACCTCGTCGGAATGCCGAAATACCTGGCAGGCCGCCCCAGCCACGAGAACGTATCCTCGGTAGCTCGTTGCTTGGAGGTTGCGCACGCGCTCGCCGAAGTCTCCGCCGCAGAGCACACGGTCATTTTCTTTGCCTCGCACTCTATTCTGCGCAACCCTGCGCGCGGCGCGGATCATTACGCCGGTGACGCAGGTTTGAACGAGTGGTCTGGACTGGGCAGTGTCATTCATGCGAACTGGCGCGGGGTTATTGAGGACCTCGACAAGGTAGTCAAGATCGTGCCCTCCTCTGACTTTGCCGAGGATGCAACGGCGAACGCGGCTACCCGCATCTCCGCGGCCACGGAGGCTGCCGCCGAAGCTCGCAAGAAGGCTGAGGAAGATCGCAAGGCCGCCGCAGAGGCAGCTGACCCATATGACAGCTCCCCGTGGGCTGCCGCCGGTATCGACCCGGTAAAGATCACCGCTAACCAGAAGTCGGTCTACACCCTGCGCACCTACCTGGATGGCAAGCCAGTCTTCCTGGGCAAGTGGGGCGAAATCTTCACCTTCCCCACCTCCAAGGTGCTTACCCGCTGGATCATGGAAAACGATGACCACGACCTAGCAAAGGTTTCCACCTGGGAAGAAGTCGTTGCTGCAGCCAACGCGGGCGAGCTCGAGGTCACCGTTCACCCCGATAACCAGTACACCTTCAATGGCATCGTCCGTGACATTGAGAAGGGCCCCGAGTCTGTCGATAGCGACCAGATGGGCCGCTGCTATGAAATCTGCGCCGATGCCGCCGACTGGGCTGGCGATGATTCCATCAACTCCTACATGCTGCAGAACCCACGCTTCCAGGATTACCTGGGCTACATGCTGGGTTCCACCGAGCACGCAGGTTACGTTCCCTCCAAGCCCTACACCGAGCACGCGGAGTCATGGAAAGGCCTGGAGGAGATGCTGACGAAGCGCTTCTCGCGCTTCTAATGAGCGCCTAAAAATCAGCACCTAGTCAGTGGCGGAGAGGTCTTCTTCATCGTCTGCAACGTCAGCGTCTTCAGCAAACTCCGGGTCCGCGAGTTTTTCGTACGCGGGCAGGATTTCCTGTTCGATGAGGCGCTGGCGGTCCTCCTCGCTGGCGAAGGAATTCTCGATGGCCTTGATGGTCAGGTCGAAGAACTCCTCGAGACCGTAACCAAAGGTCTCACTGAGTGCCACGAAGACATCACTGAGCTTGTTGCCCGCGACGGTGCAAGTGAAGCCGAGCTGCTGCAAAAGCGGCAGGGGGTGGTCGGCGAGCTCCTCGGCCGGAAGCTCCTCAAGAGGCGCGAAAGTCAGAGCAATGCGGCGATCACGTACCCATCCCGACGCCTTACCTGGGCGAACACCATCAAGGTCAGCGCTGAAATCATCAATGAGATCCGTCGCGTGAACAAGGCGGGTGGCACCCGCACGCACGGCCGCCACCGCCTCGTCATAGGACGTGGCATCGAAGTCCCACGGAATAAACTCCTCGCGCAGCGCAGGAGCCTTGGTGAGATCGCTAAGCACCACGCCCGCCGCATGCTCACTAGCATCGCCGTGGACAACCAGTCGCGCATCGATCCCCGGTACCTCAAGACCCTCAGCGGCTGCCGCCAAGGCCTCATCGCGTGAGAAGGGGAACGAGTCGGCGGGGAGGCGGAGTTCGGCGTAGACCACGTGGTCGTCGACAAGCGCCTGCACCACGGAACGAGTGGCCGCGCGCAGCTCCTCCGGGGTGGAAGCGTCCGCCGGCAGCGGTACGAACAGCGTGACCTTGGGCAGGGAGGCAAAAATTTCGGCTCCAGAGTCCTTGTTTTCGGGGCTAATCAAAGGTGCGTCATGCATGGGGTTCATCCTAGGGCGGGGTCTAGGATTAAGCACGTTATGAAACATGTCTCCGCGCTTATCGCTACCCTCACGCTGCTCATCACCCCACCGGCGTACGCGGAGGAATCCGACGAGACATCTTCGTCCCTGCCCACCCGCACCACAGCACCCGATACTGATTCCTGCCCGCACTCGCTCGTCCCGGCCG
Source organism: Corynebacterium minutissimum (assembly GCF_016889765.1). Lineage (NCBI taxonomy): Bacteria > Bacillati > Actinomycetota > Actinomycetes > Mycobacteriales > Corynebacteriaceae > Corynebacterium > Corynebacterium minutissimum. Next base: position 1,812,282 of record NZ_CP069533.1, on the reverse strand, counting down.
AGCCGAGCACGACCTCTGAGGAGCTCGCCCCCGGTCAGGCCACGCCTACTCCTCTGCCGCCGGTGGACGGCGCCGCCTGCGGGGTCACGGCGCCGCGTGGTTTTAAGGTCAACAAAGACGTTGTGGCCTCAGCATGGATGGTCAGTGACCTCGACACGGGTGAAATCATCGCAATGAAAGATCCCAATGGGCGCTACCGCCCGGCGTCGATCATTAAAGCCCTGCTGGCGCTCGTGGTGATTGAGGAGCTCCCGTTGGACCAGCGCATTACCGCCACGCTGGAAGACGCTTCTGTTGAAGGTTCCGCCGTTGGTATTGGGCCGGAAGGTACGTACACGGTGGAGCAACTGTTGCAGGGCCTGCTCATGGCATCAGGCAACGATGCCGCACATGCTCTGGCAACCGCGCTAGGTGGCGACGAGGACACCCTCCGCAAGGTGAATGAGAAGGCCCGCGAGATTGGCACGCGCTCCACCGTCGCGGCGAGCTATTCAGGGCTCGATGCGGCGGGGATGTCGACATCTGCCGCGGATATCTCGCTCATCTATCGCGAGGCTTTTGCCAATGACACCTTTGCGCGCATCGTCGATACCGAACACGTGGATTTTCCTGGCTGGGGCGAGATGCCCGGCTACGAGCTCTGGAATGACAACGGGCTCTATCTCAATGACCCTGATGGCATCGGCGGCAAAACTGGATATACCGAGGACGCGCAGCACACCTTCGTCGGTGCCATTGATCGCGACGGGCGCCGCCTGCAGGCCGTCATCTTGGACACCACCGTCGATCACGGTTTTAGGGCCTGGGAGCAGGCGCAGATGCTTCTCGACGAATCCTCCACCGTCACCCCCGGTCATGGCGTAGGCCAGCTGGAGGATTTCTCAGCGCAGGCGGCTGAGGAAACCACAGTCGTTCCGACGCCCACTCCGCCTACCCCTACCGAGGCCCCAGAAACGACTCAGCCCCGCTCATCCTCATCGTTCGAAGATTCGCAGGGTTGGATCGGTTGGATGGTGGCGGGGCTCGTCGCCTTGCTCGTGGTGGTAGTGGCTACTTTTTCACTACTTCGGCGTTAGCCATGATGTCGTGCTGGCCGCGCAGCGCGTTCTTGGGGCCAATGGTGGTGACCACGTAAAGCGCGCCAACGAAAGCCACAAGTGGTCCAATGAGCGGCACCAGGGAGGCCACGCGCCACCAGTTGCGCTTAATGCTCTGCTGCCAGGAGAGATTCTTGTGTGTTGTCACGTCACGGACGGTGTAACCAGCGATCAGCTTTGCGGGTGTAGCACCGAGGTAGACCTCGGAAACAAGGTAGTAGGCCACTGTAAACAGGCTGGATGCCCCCATCACGAGGGCGGCGTGCGCATTGGGATCAGAGAGGCCAAAGCTCACGACGGCTGAGACGACGACGGCTGCAATGATGTAATCGAGAATTGCCATGAGCACGCGGTTGCCGGGGGTAGCGCGCTGGGAATCGTGCGACGGAGCCGGGCTGGGGTCGATAGAAACCGGCTGAGATTCGGGGCTAAAGCTTTCTGCGCTGGAAGCTTGTGTACTCGAAGCGTCTGTACTCGGAGCTTCTGTGCGCCAGCGCCCGGTTTCCGCGAACTCTTCCAGTTGGCGCCACGTCGGCTGGCGCCCGCTGCCCAATCCCTGATCGTAGGTGGCGCGGGACGAAGGCTCGCACAGAATGCGGGCGGCCACCGCTATCTCCTGGCGCTCGACGTCCTCGGGGATGTAGCCGATGTCCTCGAGGTTGGTATCGGCTGCCGCGAGCTGCACGCCTAGTTCGTTCGACGTCGCCTGTGGCTCAAGGGTGAAGTGGGTATACAGATTCGGTGCAGGGGTTTCGGGAAGCACGAGCCTACTTTCGGCGGAACAGGGCCACAGCGCTGGCAGCAACCGCACCCAGGGCAGCACCTGCGCCCAGGGTCACGCCCGTGCTCGGGCCCTTCTTGATTTCGTTGCGAACGCGGATGACTGCCTGAGCTGGGACAGGCGGCTCGAGCAACTCAAGGGATTCCTCGGTGGTGGCGGTCCAAGCAGATACATAGAGCACAACGCGCCACACCAGGTACATGACAACCATGAGGACGATGACCGGTCCAAAGACCGCGCCCGCTGGGTTACCCGTCGCTGAGGACATGATGACGGTGGATAGCTGCTTCAGGACCTCAAAGATCACAGCGCCGATAAGCGCGCCAATGAGACCAGACTTGGTGGGCACCTTGGTGCGCGGCAGGAAGGCCACCATCCACCAGAAGACAAGGAAGTTCGCGATGAGACCAATGACAATACCTGCCACAACAAGCACCGCATCCATGCCGGGGAAGGCTTCAATGCCTACCCATTCGAAGACCTTCTGGGTCAGACCAGAAGAACCAGCCGCGGTAACGCCGAACGCAACCACCAAAGCAAGAAGCAGGCCGATAAGACCCAGCAGGTCACTGAGCTTCTTGGTCACAAAGTTGCCCGGAGCGTCATTGGGATCCTGCATCCACATGGCGGAAATGCCAATACGCAGGTTGTTCATCCAGCCCAAGCCGGACCACAGGGTGGTCAGACCACCGATGCCGTACATGGCACCGCGCTGATCGATGGCCGTCTTCAGCAGCTCAGTAATGGAATCACCAAGATCACCCGAAACAGAGTTGGCAATCTGCTCTTCCAGCTGCTGCATCAAGTCTGGGCGGTTGGCCAGCACCGTAGCCACACCGGCGACAACGAGCATGAAAATCGGGAAGATAGCCAGAACCGAGAAGTAGGTAATACCCGCGGCAAACTGGTTGCCGCCTTGGCTGCCGTAGCGGTCCAGCATCTTCATAATGTGGTCGATGAAGCCAGACTTCTCACGGACCTTGTCTACCGCACCCGGTTCATCGGCATGCGCGCGCTCGATACCGTATTCATCGGTCTTCTTCTCATCAGTGCGTGTCGTTGGTGCCACGGGCACACCCCTTTTATGTTGTCTATTAAACGTCCCTCATATGCTAACCAACTCAGCCGCGACGTGCGGGGAGGAAGCCCACCGCCTCGTAAACCTTGTCCACGAGTGGCGCAGCAATCTCCGTCGCGCGCGCAGCACCCTCGGCCAAAATGCGCTCGAGCTCGCCGCGGTCTTCCATGAGCTCGTCGTAGCGAGCCTTAAGCGGAGTGGTAAACGCCTCTAGGGCTTCGGCCGTATCGACCTTGAGGTGGCCATAACCTTGGCCGGCGTACTTCTCCACGAGGGCATCAATGCTCTCGCCCGTCAGCGCAGACTGAATGGCCAGCAGGTTGGACACGCCCGGCTGCTTCTCGCGGTCAAAAGCCACCACACCGAGGTCATCGGTCACGGCGGACTTGATGCGCTTGGCGGAGGTCTTAGGGGCGTCGAGAAGATTGACAATGCCCTTCGGGTTCGCGCCTGACTTCGACATCTTGGAGGTCGGCTCCTGCAGGTCATAAATCTTGGCCGAGCCTTCCGGGATGAAGGGCTCCGGAACGCGGAAGACCTCGCCGTACTTGTTGTTGAAGCGCTCCGCCAGGTTGCGGGTGAGCTCGAGGTGCTGGCGCTGGTCCTCCCCCACCGGCACATAGTGCGGGGAATACAGAAGAATATCGGCGGCCATGAGCATGGGGTAGGTAAACAAGCCCACCGTGGTGCGATCCTGGCCCTGCTTGGAGGACTTGTCCTTGAATTGGGTCATGCGCGAAGCCTCACCGAAACCGGTCAGACACTGCAGCACCCAGGTCAGCTCCGCATGCGCGGGCACGTGGGATTGCACAAAGAGGGTAGATTTCGCCGGGTCAATACCCAAAGCGATGAGCTGGGCGGCACCCGCGATAGTGCGGTGACGCAGCTCCTCCGGGTTCTGCTCCACCGTGATGGCGTGCAGGTCCGGGATAAAATAAAAAGCCTCGTAGCTCTCCTGCAGGTCAATCCACTGCTTGAGAGCTCCGAGGTAATTGCCCAAGTGGTAGGAATCCGCCGTGGGCTGGATTCCCGAGAGGACTCGGGATGCGGAGGACGATGCAGAAGTGGAGTCAGTCATGGTTGACCACTCTACTCTGCCGCCGCCTCCGCGCGGCGTTGTGGGCCTTAAATCTTGCGGGAAGTCGGGCTAATAACGTCCATCATGACGGCGAAACCGGCCACCATGAATGCACCACCGACGCCCTGGAGGACAATCGGTCCAAGGAAGGCGAAGGACGGGCCAACAATGGTCCACCACCAGATACCCAAGGCAAGCAGAATAGCGCCGAGGACGAAGTAGATGAGTGCGCGGGTCATGAAGATCTCCTGCGAAATAGAAAGGACGTTAATTCGGACTTATCGTACCACTACTTGTATTCGGCTACTTATACTCGACGAGAAGCGGGGAATGGTCAGACCAGCGCTGCTCCACCGTCGGCGCCTTTTCCACCCAGGTGCGCTGCGCGCGCTCCAGCATGGCCTTCGTGGCGGCCTGATAGTCAATGCGCCAGCCTGCATCGTTGTTGAAGGCTTGGCCGCGGTAGGTCCACCACGTGTAAGGCCCGTCCGCCTCCGGGGCAAGGCGCCTGGCGACGTCAAACCACTGCGGGTCCGCCGCCGCCTCCCAGGCGGTCTTCGTGTCATAGTCCACCACGCCGAGCCAGTCCCCGAGCCCTTTCTTGGCCTGTGGTTCGGCATCCGGGAAGGCGCCAAAAACGCGGTCCATAAAGGCGCGCTCCTCCGGCAGGTGGCCGGACTTCTTCTCGTTAGCCTTGTTGTTCTTCAAGTCCTGGGCGCGGTGGCAGATGTTCCAGTCGCCGCCGATAACCGCCTCCGGGTAGGTCGCAGCAATGTCATCCAAAACTTCAGAGAACTCATCCAAGAAGAGGTACTTTTCATCCTGCTTCGGGGAATCCACATCACCGGAAGGCAGGTACAGAGAAGCAACGCGCACACCTTCCACCGTGGCGGCGATGAAGCGGCCGGATTCGGCGAAGGAGCCGAAGCCCACGGAGACGTCGCCAAGCGCATGCTTCGATAGGATGCCCACGCCCGCACGACCCTTCGCGGCAGATTCGGCCTGAACCAGGTTCCATCCGGCCTCCAGAGCTGGGGCCAGGGCCTTCTGAGTCTGCTCGGGGTTGGCGCGCACCTCCTGCATGAGGACGACGTCGGCAGGCGTAGTCTCCAGCCACGCATTCATACCGGGGTTGTCGTCATTGCGCTGTTTGCAGGCCGCGCGGATGCCATTGACGTTAACGGAGGCGATGGTGAAACTCATGCCGGTCAGTCTAACGGTGTTCGATGATCTTTACGGAAGGGCCCAAGCGACGCTTGTCCCACATGGTGACAAACCAGGTAAGAATGCCAGACACGGCCAAAGCAGCACCCGCCAGCGCGGTGGAATTATAGGAATAGCCCGCGCCCACGACCACGCCGCCAATCGCAGCGCCGGCCGCATTCGCGATGTTGAGGGCAGACTGGTTCAACGCCGCCGCGAGGGTCTGCGCATCCCCCGCCACGTTGACTAGACGCAGCTGCAGCGACGGAACCAGGATAGAGCCAAAGAAGGCGAGGACGCCGAAGACAACCGTGCCCGCCCACGCGTTGTGCGCCACGAAGTAGAAGGTCACGGACACACCGACCATGCAGATGAGCGCAAAAATGATGCCGAATTCCAGGTTGCGGTCCGCCAGCGCACCGCCGGCGACGTTGCCGGTGGTCATGCCGATGCCATACGCCATGAGTACAAGCCACGTGTGGCTCGGGTCCATACCGGCGACCTCCGTCATAGTCCACGTGATGTAGGTATAGACGGCAAACATGCCGCCGAAGCCCACGGTGCCGAGGAACACGGTGAGAAGCACCTGGCTGTTTTTCAGCGCACCGAGCTCAGTAAACATATCCGTTTGCGGCATGCGCGTCATGTGCGGAAAGAGGAAAAAGAGCAGTACCATCGTCAGCCCAGCAATGGCCACGACTAAGAAGTACGCTGCATGCCAACCCAACTCTTGGCCCAACGCCTGGGCTGCTGGCACACCAATCACGGTGGCAACGGACAGGCCCATGCCTACCATCGACATGGCAAACCCCTGCCGTCCAGGAGGCGCCATGGACACTGCCGCCAGATTTGCTACGGAAAAATATGCGCCGTGCGGCAGACCCGCGATGAAGCGGGCCGCGAGGAGGACTCCGTAATTCGGGGCCAGGGCTGTGAGCAGGTTACCCACGAGCAAAAAGCCAATGAGCAGGATAATCAGGCGGCGGCGTGGGAGTGTGCCCGTGAGCGCCGCAATGACCGGCGCGCCCACGACGACGCCAAGCGCGTAGACGGAGATGACTACCGACGCCGCATCTTCCGTAATGCCGAAGTCATCCGAGATGAGCGGCAAGAGGCCCATCGACGTAAATTCCGTCGTGCCGATGGCGAAAGCGCCCAGCGCCATGGCAATCATGACGATGGTGCGGCGCGATCGGGAAATCTCTGTTTGGCGTGGGACAGGGCGGCGCTTGATGCGGGTAGCTGGCTTCATCGGGTTCACGTGGGCAGACCTTAGTACTTCCCTTGCGGGGCCCGTAAGCTCAGACGGGCAGGTTGCGCCAAGTCAACACACCTCCCCCACAGGTGGCACGTGTCACACGGGGGCCGCCACGCGGCGATAACAAGACAGGTATCCTGTTAGGTTGAACAGTTTTCAACTAATCGAGGAGAACCATGGCTAAGATTATCTGGACCCGCACCGACGAGGCGCCGCTGCTGGCGACCTACTCTTTCAAGCCGGTTGTGGAGGCCTTCGCTTCCACCGCAGGTATTGAGGTAGAGACCCGCGACATTTCCCTGGCCGGTCGCATCCTGGCCCAGTTCCCGGAGCGCCTTGGTGACAAGAAGGTCTCCGACGCCCTGGCTGAGCTTGGCCAGCTGGCGAAGACCCCTGAAGCTAACATCATCAAGCTGCCGAATATCTCCGCGTCCCTCGTGCAGCTGAAGAAGGCCATTGCTGAGCTGCAGGCCGCTGGCTTTGATCTCCCGGAGTACGAAGAGGCTCAGGAAAAGTATGACGCCGTCAAGGGCTCCGCTGTGAACCCGGTTCTGCGTGAGGGCAACTCCGACCGCCGCGCCCCGATTGCTGTCAAGAACTTTGCTAAGAAGAACCCGCACAAGATGGGCGCGTGGTCTGCTGATTCCAAGACCAACGTGGCCACCATGGAGGCAGATGACTTCCGCCACAATGAGAAGTCCGTCATTATCCCGGAGGAAGACACCCTCTCCATCGTCCTGAAGACCGCCGAGGGCGAGCAGCCCCTGCTGGAGAAGCTGCCGGTTCTTGCCGGTGAGGTCGTCGACGGCACCTTCATGTCCGCCAAGGCTCTGGATGAGTTCCTCATCGAGCAGGTCAAGCGCGCTAAGGAAGAGGGCGTTCTCTTCTCCGCTCACCTCAAGGCCACCATGATGAAGGTGTCTGACCCCATCATCTTCGGCCACGTGGTGCGTGCTTTCTTCGCTGACGTCTTTGAGAAGTACGGCGAGGAGCTCGAGGCCGCTGGCCTCAACGGCGAGAACGGCCTGGGCGCTATCTACGAGGGTCTGGACAAGCTGGAGAATGGTGCTGAGATCAAGGCTGCCTTCGACGCCGCGCTTGTCGACGGTCCGGACCTCGCCATGGTCAACTCCCACAAGGGTATTACCAACCTGCACGTTCCGTCTGACGTCATTATCGACGCCTCCATGCCGGCCATGATCCGCACCTCCGGCCACATGTGGAACAAGAACGACGAGGAGCAGGACACCCTCGCCGTCATCCCGGATTCCTCCTACGCCGGCGTCTACCAGGCGGTTATTGAGGACTGCAAGGCTAACGGCGCCTACGACCCGACCACGATGGGTACCGTCCCGAACGTCGGCCTCATGGCTCAGAAGGCTGAGGAGTACGGCTCCCACAACAAGACCTTCAAGGTGCCGGCAGCCGGCACCGTCGAGGTTCGAAACTCCAAGGGCGAGGTTCTCATCTCCCACGACGTGGAGGAGGGCGACATCTGGCGCGCCTGCCAGACCAAGGACGCCCCGATCCAGGACTGGGTCAAGCTGGCCGTCAACCGTGCCCGCCTGTCTGGCATGAAGACCATCTTCTGGCTCGACCCGGAGCGCGGCCACGACGCCAACCTCATCGAGCTGGTTAAGAAGTACCTGCAGGATCACGACACCGAAGGCCTCGACATCTCCATCGAGGATCCGGTCACCGCGACCAAGATCTCCGTCGAGCGCATCCGCAAGGGCGAGGACACCATTTCCGTGACCGGTAACGTCCTGCGTGACTACAACACCGACCTCTTCCCCATCCTCGAGCTGGGTACCTCCGCAAAGATGCTGTCCGTGGTTCCGCTCATGGCTGGCGGCGGCCTGTTCGAGACCGGCGCCGGCGGCTCCGCCCCGAAGCACGTCCAGCAGGTCCAGGAGGAGAACCACCTGCGCTGGGATTCCCTCGGCGAGTTCCTAGCCCTGGCTGAGTCCTTCCGCCACGAGCACAACACCAACGGCAATGCCAAGGCTGGCGTCCTGGCCGCTGCCCTGGACAAGGCCACCGAGACCCTGCTGGATGAGGGCAAGTCCCCGTCCCGCAAGGTGGGCGAGAACGACAACCGCGGCTCCCACTTCTTCCTGACCCTCAACTGGGCCAAGGAGCTGGCTGCACAGACCGACGACGCCGAGCTGGCCGAGGCCTTCAAGCCGGTCGCTGAGGCTCTCGAGGCCAAGGCTGGCGAGATTGAGCAGGCGCTTCTCGACGTCCAGGGCTCCCCCGTCGACCTCGGCGGATACTACGCCCCGAACGAGGAGAAGCTCAACCAGACCATGCGCCCAGTCGCTGCCTTCAACGACATCATTGATGGCCTGAAGAAGTAAATCTGCGCTAGGCGCTTAACAAAAGACCGCTTCGTCTCCTCCTTGGAGTTCGAGGCGGTCTTTTCTTGCTTCATTAGCCGCAAACCGGCCCGAAACCACAGATTCGGGCGCTATTTTTACCCGTTGAGCTGCGAGAACTTTTTCTTGACTGTTTCTTGCTTCTCGCGCATACTCTAAGCATGACTCCCATCAATTCTGCGCCCGAGGAACAGCTTGTTGCCCGCATAAAACGGTTTACAGCACTTCCTGCTGAGCTACCGTGGCTCGAATTAAAGGTAAACGGGCTTTCCTCTGGCTCGGAGATTGCAAAGTATGCCTGCGCTTTAGGCAACTCAGCGCGTCTGCACGATGAACCAGCGGGATACCTCATATGGGGAGTAAACGATGACCACAAAGTCGTTGGGACGTCGTTTAACTGGCAACGCGCAAAAGGGAAAGGCAACGAAGACCTACTCCCCTGGCTCAACCGCGTCATTAGTCCGGCACCTGATCTGACCTTCGACGAGGTAACGGTTGATGGGCACCTTGTTGTACTTCTGCGTATACCAGCTGCCTTGTCTTCCCCGTATTCTTTCGATGAAAAGCGTTATTTTCGCAAGGGCAGCTATGTCAAGAATCTCATGGATTTTCCCAATGAAGAACGTCAGCTCTGGCAGAAACTCAACCAGTTCGAATTTGAAAACACTGTAGTTGCTGAGAACCTTGAGCCCGAATCAATCACCGAACTTCTTGATCCCGAAGCCTTCTTCCTCAACCGACCAGAGCTCCCTCGCACGACCGGCGATGCCCTGATCGATACGCTACGAACCGCTAAGGCCATCTCCTACTCACACGAGCAAGGCTGGCATATTCCGGCATGGTCCGCGCTCATGTACGCACGTTCCCTTCAGGACTTTCCAGAGCTGCGCGAGCGTGCTCCCCGCGTCATGCATTTCAAAGGCACCTCGCGCACCGAAGTAGAACGTGAATGGGAATTCACTGAAGGATACGCATCTTCCTTCACTCACATAGTCACGCTTTTTAACACCATTCGCCCAGGCGGCGAACATATTGATTCCAGCGGCAAGCGCGTGGTAACTCCACTGCTACCAACGGTGGCCTTCCGCGAGGTCCTAGCAAATGCGCTCATGCACCAGGATCTCGAGCAACGTGGCCGATTCTTGACCGTAGAGATTTTCAGCGATCGAGTCGAAGTAACCAACCCTGGTACCCCTCTCATCGATCCCCAAAGGTTCATTGACTCGGCTTCCACCACCCGCAATACCTATCTTGGCGAGGCTTTGCGCCTGGCACACTTCGTCGAACAGCGAGGAAGCGGCTGGGACAAGATCGTTTCTTCACTTGAAGCGGAGCATTTCCCACCTGCGCTCATCCGCGCCAACGGAAGTACCACAGTGTCCCTCAGCGCCTACCGCCCATTCGCGCTGATGACTATGGAGGAAAAGACCCAAGCCGTATATCAACATGCTTGCCTTCGCTTCCTCGAGAACCTTCCCGTTAACAATTCGTCGATCCGTCAGCGCTTCGGGCTGAAAGACTCGCAAGCGGCTCAGGCCACTCGCCTGCTTGCTGCCACCGTCGAGGAAGGCCTCATCCACCCTTACGATCCCAGCGCAGGCCCGCGCTCATTGCGTTATGTTCCGTTCTGGAGCGAATAGGAACCGCTTTCTTGCTTCATTAGCCGCAAACCGGCCCAAAACCACAGATTCGGGCGCTATTTTTACCCATTGAGCTGCGAGAACTTTTTCTTGACTGTTTCTTGCTTCTCGCGCCTTATTTCGCGCGTTTTCATCCTTTGAACACCGAGGAACCCAGTTAGTTAAAAAGTTTTTCAATTTTCGGGAACCGAGAAACCATCGCCTCCGACTACTAGTGCAGTTGATATCAGCGCCTGTCCATCGCCCCTACTGAGCGTCCCGCGAACGTTCAGCAGGTGCCCTTTACCCCTAGACCCCCGAAAGAGCACTACATATGAGTCGGACGGCTCTGCGATCCTTCATTCAGCGCATTCACTTTTATGGCGGCATGTTCGTCGGCCCCTTCATCTTCATTGCGGCATTGACTGGCTGCCTCTACGCCGTGGCGCCTTCCCTGGAGAAGGTGGTGTACCGCGACGTCATGACCGTTCCGGCGGTCGAGTACCCAGTGAGCTTGGAGGAACAAATCCAGGCCGCACAGCACGAGCACCCAGACATGCCAGTCACGCAGGTGTGGCCAGCCACGACACCGACGGATTCCACGCGCGTTCTGGTGTCCGATGACAGCATCGATGAGAGCCTCCAGCGCACCGTCTTCATCGACCCCGCAAGCGCCAAGGTCATCGGGGACTACCCCACGTACTCCGGCCTGGGAGAGATGCCGCTGCGTCGCTGGATTTCCTCCCTGCACGAAAGCTTCCACCTGGGCAAGGTCGGCGAGCTCTACTCGGAGCTGGCCGCATCCTGGCTGTGGGTCATGGCCTGCGGTGGCCTGTACATGTGGTGGATTCGCCGCCGACCCAAGAACAAGGCAACCGCGAACACCGCGCAACTGCAGCCCAAGCGCTCCGCACGCTGGAAAGCTACCCGTCTGCATTCCACCATTGGTGCCTGGATCTTCATCGGTCTTCTTGGCCTCTCTGCCACCGGTATCACCTGGTCGGGCCTGGCCGGCGACAACGTCAATTCTCTAGTCGAGCGCATGCACTGGAAGGCCACCCCCATCAACACCTCCCTCGCGGATGCACCGGCTTCGACCGACCACGAGCACTCGGGACATGCAGGACATGAGCACGGTGGGGCCGTGGGGGCGTCGCCAAGCGTGAGCGTGGCTGCCGAGGCCGAGCGCGTCCTCGCCACCGGCCGCGCCGAGGGACTGACCGGCCCACTACGTATGTACCCGCCGGAGGACGCCCACTCCGCCTGGCAGGTCAGCGAACGCTGGGTGGAATGGCGCACCACCTCCGATGCGGTCTCCGTAGACGGCGCTACCGGCGAGGTCATCGACCGCCAGCCTTTCTCCAGCCTGCCGCTGTTCAGCAAACTCAGCAGCTGGGGCATCTACCTGCACATGGGCATCATGTTCGGGCTACCACTGCAGATTGCGCTCCTCGCGCTGGGCCTCGCCACCGCCGCGCTCGTGGTGCTGGGGTACTACATGTGGTGGAAGCGCCGCCCGCGTTTCCTGCCAACCACTCACTTCTCGTGGGCCACGACGGGATTGGGCGCGCTGTTTGCCGCCACCGTCGGCGTCTTCCTGCCGCTTTTGGGAATCACGCTAGCGGCGTTCCTAGTTCTCGACGTCATCCTCATTCACCGCAGCCGCAAGCCACAACAGAAGAAGCTAGTGAAAGCCATCACATAGAGCAGGGTGCATAGGTACGGTAGTTTCTTATGACTAACCCACTTCTAACTCCCTCCACGCTGCCCTATCAGCTCCCGCCGTTTGTGGAGATCAAGGTCGAGCACTACCGTCCCGCTTTTGACAAGGCGCTAGCGCTTCACGACGCCGAAATCGCCGCCATCACCGACAACCCCGCCGACCCCACGTGGGAAAACACCGTGGAGGCGCTCGAGTGCTCCGGCCAGGACCTCGACCGCGTCATGGCGGTGTTTGGCAACCTCTCCGGCACGGATGTCACCGAGGAGATGGAGGAGATCGCCGCCGACATCTACCCGCGCCTCTCCGCGCATTACGACGCGATCTACCAGAACGAGGTGCTGTATGCGCGCCTCAAGGAGGCCACACCGCCTGCCGACGACGCGGAAGGTCAGCGCCTCCACGATCACCTCCTGCGCACCTTTGCCCGCAAAGGCGCGGACTTGGATGCTGACGGCAAGGCCCGCCTGTCCGAGATCAACCAGCGTCTATCCGCGCTCTCCGAAGAATTTGGCCGCAACCTCATGGCCTCCACCCGCGAGCGTGCGGTTTCCTTCACCGAAGAGGAACTCGAGGGCCTGCCCGCCGAGCGCATCGCCTCCGCCAAGGCCGATGCCGAAGCATTAGGCCGCGACGGTTTTGTCATCCCGCTGGAGCTGCCGACCGTGCAGTCGGAGCTGAGCCGCCTGGTGCGGGAGGATGCGAGGGCGAGGTTGTACGGGGCGTCGGCAAGCAGGGGCTCCGAGAACAACATCCCGGGGCTCATCGAGGCCGTCCAGCTGCGCGCCGAGCGGGCCGAGCTGCTGGGGTACGCCACGCATGCCGACTACGTCATCGCCGAAGAAACCGCCGCGACTGCCGACGCCGCCCGCTCCATGCTCCACGACCTCGCCCCCGCCGCCGCGGCCAACGCCGCCGGTGAGCAGAAACTCCTCGCTGAAGAGGCTGAGCTCAACGGCCAAGGCTTCACCGCCGCCGACTGGCCCTACTGGGAGTCCAAGGTCCGCGCCCGCGATTTCTCCCTCGATGAGGAAGAGCTGCGCAAGTACTTTCCTCTTGACCAGGTTCTGGAGAAAGGCGTGTTTGCCGCCGCCGAACGCCTCTACGGCATCACCGTAACCCCGCGCGATGACCTCGAGGGCTACGCGGAGGAGGTCCGCGTGTGGGAGGTGATTGACGGAGACGTCAATCACGGGGACAAAGGAATCGGTCTCCTCCTCACCGACTACTTTGGGCGCCCCACCAAGCGCGGCGGCGCGTGGATGAGCGAGTTCGTGGGCCAATCCCGCCTGCTGGAGCGCAAGCCGGTCATCGTCAACGTCATGGGCATCACCAAACCCGCCGACGGCTCGCAGCCCCTGCTGAGCATGGACGAAGTCCGCACCGTCTTCCACGAGTTCGGTCACGCCCTGCACGGCCTGCTTTCCGACGTCTACTACCCCACCTTCGCCGGCACCAACGTCCCGCGCGATTGGGTGGAATTCCCGTCGCAGATCAACGAGAACTGGGCGCTCGATAGGTCTCTAGTCAAGGAGTATGCGCACCACGTCGACACCGGCGAGCCAATCCCCGACGAGCTTCTCGACGCCATCACTGCCGCCTCCGAGTTCGGCCAAGGTTTCGCTACGTCGGAGTATCTGGGGGCGTCGATCATCGATCTCGCGTGGCATTCCCTGAGTGCTGCCGAGGCCGCCAAGCTTGAGGCCACCCCAGAGGCCGTCGCCGAATTTGAGGCCGAAGCCTTGCGCGCTGCTGGCTTGGATAACCCGCTCATCGCGCCGCGCTACCGCTCGACGTACTTTAATCACATCTTCGCCGGTGGCTACTCCGCGGGCTACTACTCCTACCTATGGGCCGAGGCCCTCGATGCCGATGGTTTCGAGTGGTTCAAAGATCAGTCCGACCTGCGCGCTGCCGGCCAGAGGTTCCGGGAGGTCATCTTGTCCAAGGGCGCGTCCCGCGACTTCACGGAGGCCTACCGCGAGTTCCGCGGCCGCGACAAGGACGTCGCCCCGCTGCTCAAGCGCCGCGGCCTCGCCGGCGCCTAGTACCCACGAAGCCTGACCCGCGCAGAACGCTGACGAGCACACACCAAGAGCTCGGCGCCTAATGCCGAGCTCTCAAGCTGAGTGCCGACTAGTTATCCACAGATTTCGTCGGATGGCTAGACCGGGGCTTGGCGGCAGGATGGGGTGCTTTTAAGCTGCGGGCATGAGATTACAGACATTCTTCGCCGCACTCGGCCGGGCCATTGACCTGGTGGCCGAGTGCGCGGGCCTGTCTGAATCCGACCTCGTGTCTTTTGGTGCTACGCCTGCCGACGCCTCCCTCCTCCTCTCCCTTCACCACACCTACTTCGGGCACACGGCCTCCACCCGGAAGCAGCGCACCGCCGCGGAATCCGCCCGCCGTCGAGGCCACGGATTGGTTACTTTGCAGCTCATCGAAAGCTTCGTGTCCAAGGTCCGGGACCACAATAAAGCGTGGGACCTGCGCGTAGAGCTGTGCCAGACCAGCGCGGAGCTGGTGGAGAATGTCGCCCGCAAGCGCCTGCGCGAGATGCGTAAGCCTCGCACGTATGCCGAGCGCGCCAAGCTCACCCAGCACGACAACGGACTGGCCACGCTCACGGTGACGGCGGATTCGCTGGAGCTTACCGACGTCTTCAAGGGCATCGACCAAGACCGCCCCGGCGCAAGCTTCCTGGAAAACCTTGAGGGCGGCGGCGTGAAGACTCAGGTAACTGCCATGGCAGTCCTACAGATCGATGACTACGCCGAGCTGCTCAAGGGCAATACAGACAAAGATGGTGAAGAATTCATTGTCCGCACTACCGATGGCGCGACGATGACCGGCGCGCAGCTGGTGGAACGCACCATGCTGGACAAGGGCATCATCGTGGCGGTCAGCCGCGAGCACGGCCCGCTCGATGTCTTCCGCTCCCAGCGTTTTGCCACCTCAAAGCAGCGCCTCGCGCTGGCCGCGGAGAATCCATGCTGTGCCTGGAAGGGCTGCAAGGTTCCTTTTGAGAAGTGCCAGATCCACCACATCAAAGCCTGGGCCCGCGGCGGGCCGACCAACATCCTCAACTTGGTGCCGCTGTGCCCGTATCACAACGGCGTCAACGACGATGACCCCGATGCCCCGCCCTCACGGGGCCGAATGGATCGCATCGGTGGGCGCACCGCATGGCTTCCGCCTTACGACGCCTCCCCAGTCTTCACCAGCCCTTTCAACTAGCACCAGCAATTTCAACCAGCACCGCTGTCTGCTGTTGCTCGCCCACCACCACGCTTCTCTTGCTGACACCCCGCTTGGTAGCCTTCCTCGCGGGGGCTTCGGCGCGCTTGATGAATTCGGGCGCGATTGGCCTGCGCGTGTTTACTCTGGGTTTGGACAAATTGGGGGGCTGATTAGCCTGCGTTGCGCAGCGCTGTGGCGAGGCCGTTCATGGTGACCTGGATGGTCTTGGACACGAGGAACTGGTCATCGCCCTGACGGTAACGGCGCAGCAGCTCGAGCTGCACGGCGTTGAGCGGAAGCAGGTATGGATAGCGGCGCTTGAGCGAGCGTGCCTGGCGCTGGTTCTCACTAACCAAGTCCGCGTTGCACGTGACCTTAAGATAGACCTCGCGGGTGCGCTCGAATTCCTCCGAGATGAGGGTAAAGATGCGGTCGGCGGTGGCTTTATCATCGACCAGGTTGGCGTAGAGGCGCGCCAACTGCATCTCCGCCTTCGCCATCACCTGGGCCATGTTAGAAAACACGGAGCGGAAGAAAGGCCACGTGCGATAAAGCTCGCGCAGCTCCTCCCAGCGCGCCTCCACGTCTCCAGTGGCTGTTGCTTCTCCGTCGCCGGCCTGCCCCACTCCTGCTGCCCCCTCTTCGGCTGTCGATCCTCTGGAGGATTGCTGTACCCAGGACGTCACCGCGCTTCCCACACCGAACCAGCCCGGGATGTTGGTACGGGACTGAGACCACGACAGCACCCACGGAATCGCGCGCAGGTCCGAAATCGCGGTGGTCTGCTTGCGGGAAGTCGGGCGCGAGCCGAGGTTAAGCTCGCCAATCTCGTGCAGGGGCGTGGATTGGGTGAAGTAGGAGATAAAGCCGGGGTCGTCGACAAGCTGGCGGTACGCCGTACCGCTCAAGGACGCCAGCTCGCGCATGATGTCGTAGGCGCGCTCGGGGTCCGCGATCGGCTCGGTATCGAGCAACGAGGCCTCCAACGCACCAGAAACGAAGGCTTCCAGGTGGCGGCGCGCGGTCTCCGGCGCTCCATACTTCGCAGAAATCACCTCGCCCTGCTCGGTAATACGCACCGAACCCGACACCGCGCCCTTCGGCTGCGCCAAAATCGCATCATAGGTCGGGCCGCCACCGCGACCAACCGCCCCACCCCGGCCATGCGCGAGGCGCAAACCAATACCGAAGCGTTGACACAGCTCCACCAAGTCAAGCTCGGCGTCGTACAGCGCCCAGTTGGCCTGCAGGTAGCCGCCATCCTTGTTGGAATCGGAGTAGCCCAGCATGACCTCCTGGATGTCACCACGCGAGCGCAGGTGCTCGCGATACACCGGCACTGCCCACAGCTTCTCCAGAATCCCGGCGCCGGCCTTCAGATCCTCGATGGTTTCAAACAGCGGCACCACGTCCACCTGTTTCAGCCCCACTTCCTTGAGCAGCACCATCGGCTCCAAAATATCGGAGACCGTTCCCGTCATGGAGATAATGCAGTGCGACACCGACTCCGGCCCCAAATCCCGCACCGCCCGCGCGGCCGCTCGGAAGATCCCCAGCTCCTTGGCGGTGTCCTCGCTAAACTCAGCATTTGGGAAAAGCAGAGGGCGGTTGGTCTGCAGTTCCTTTACTAGCAGCTCGATTTTCTCCTCCTCGCCGAGCGCGCGATACTCCTCGACGATGCTCGCTTCCGCGAAAATCTCCGTCAGCACGTTCTCGAAGGACTCCGAATTCTGACGCATATCCAGCGAATAGAGGTGGAAGCCAAAGGTCGTCACGGCAGAGCGCAAACGTGCGAGGCGGTCATCGGCGATGATGTCGTCATTGAACTGGCGCAGCGAACGGTCGATCACATCCAAGTCACGCTTGAGTTCCTCCGGCGAGGCATACGCGCTTGCCGACGTCCCCCTCTTCTCACCCTTCACCTCCTGCAGCGTTGCCTTCACACGGTGCCGGATGCCGTAAATGGCGCGGCGGTATGGTTCGTCGACGCGGGATTCTTCGGTGTTATTTGCGGCGTCGGCAAGCGCGCCCAGTTCCTTGGAGCTGGAGGAGTAGCGGTCGGAGAGGGAAAGCTCGCGCTCCAACTCGGCCAGCTGCTCTTCGTAGTAGCGCAATACCGTTTTCGCAGCTTTGCGGGTGGCGTAGGTGAGGGTGTGCTCGGTGACATAGGGGTTCCCGTCATGGTCGCCGCCGATCCAAGAACCCGGGCGCACGACCGGGGAATCCGGCAGCTGCTGGCCAAAGGTTTCGCGCATGGCGTGCCGGATGGCGCGGTTGAGGGCGGGGACCTGGTCGAGCAGGGAAAGCTTGTAGTAGCGCAAGCCAACGTCCACCTCGTCTTCCAAGGTGGGGCGCGCGATGCGGATAAGCGCGGTCTGCCACAGCAGCGTCATGCGCAGGTACATCTCTTTTTCGATCGCCGCCATGTCGCCGCCGCGGTGCGATTGAGGTTACCCTCGTTTAGTGGACACCCTATTTGTACGGATCTTGTGTCCGTAAGAGAGGATGTTCATTGTGAGTCAACAGCGCAAGAAGTACACGCCGGAGTACCGGCGTGAAGCCGCGAACCTGGTAATCGAGTCAGAGCGACCGATCGCTCATGTGGCTAAGGAAATCGGTGTTTCCGCCGGGCTTTTGGGCCGGTGGGTCAAACTCGAACGTGAACGCCGAGGATCCTCCGATGGGATGAGCGAGGCTGACCTCCGAGCTGAGAATGCTCGTCTGCGCCGGGAGCTGGCAGAAGCCAAGATGGATAACGAGTTTTTGTCAAAAGCGACAGCCTTCTTCGCCGCGAAGCAACGCGAGCAGAAAAGTTCGAACTAATGCAGCAGGAGAAGGCGAACTACAGCATCAAGCGCATGGCACGACTATTAAAAGTATCTCGGTCTGGATACTACAAATGGGCCCATGCGCAGCAGAAACGACTATCCGGCGAAGATGATCGGGCAGCATTTTACGATGATGTTGACCGAAAGATTCATCAGATTTGGAAAGACTCCGATGAGGTTTATGGTGCTCCGCGGATCACCGCAGAGCTTGCCGAGCGCTACCAGATCACCTTGAATCGCAAGACTGTGGCTAAACGGATGCGCATGATGGGCATTGAAGGGATTTCACCGCGTGCCTTTGTCCCGGTGACAACGATTCAAGCCAAGCGTAAGTCAACTCTTCCTGACCTGGTCAAGCGCATGTTTGATACTGGTCAGCTCAACCGAGTGTGGATGTCAGATATTACCTACCTGCGCACCGGTGAGGGCTGGTTGTACTTGTGCGCGGTCCGCGATGGTCATTCCCGCAGGGTACTGGGCTGGGCTATGGATAGCGTTCAAGACACACACCTGGTTGAACGGGCCCTGCGGATGGCGCATACGCTACGCGGTGATGTTCCTGATGGGCTGGTGTTTCACGCTGACCGCGGAACGCAATTTACCAGTGAGAAGCTCTGGGAGGTCTGCCGCAACCTGGGCATTGCCCAGTCTGTGGGGCGTACTGGTGTGTGCTTCGATAACGCGATGGCTGAGTCGTTCTGGTCGACGCTAAAGACTGAATTCTATGACCGGCAGCGCTGGGCGACCCGTGATGCTGCACGCAAGGCCGTTGCCTACTGGATTGAAGTCGTCTACAACCGCCGGCGCCGGCACTCTGCACTCGGGATGGTCAGCCCCGTCGACTTCGAAAACCACATTGGTCTAACCACCAGTAGAAAAGAAATAGCTGCCTAGCCACTAGGTAGCTCCACTACGTGTCCACGATTTGCGGGCAACCCCACGATTCCTTGAGTAGGTCTTTGATGCGCGTCTGGGTATCGAAGACGGTACGGCGGCGGGTTTCGGTGGGGTGTGCGGTGAGCACGGGAGCGACGTGGGCGCCGCGGACGGTGGCGGCGGCGTCGGCAGGCGCGACACCTTCGGCCTTGAGCTTGGCGAAGGTCTTGCGCAGCGAGACCGGCGCGTCGACGGACTCGTCTTCCAAGTCCTCTGCAAGGTTGGCAATGAGCGCGAAGTAGCTAAAGGCGCGGGCCACGAGGTTGACCTTGGTGATGTCGAGGTCGTGAAAGATGGCGACGAGGTCCTCGGGCTTGGCATCGCCGTGGGCGACGTCGAAGGCCATGCGGCGAGTGGATTCGACGAGGTCGAAGACGTCCTCGCCTTCTTGTTGGGCGATGACCCTGCCCAGCACTCGGCCAAGAAGGCGGATATCTTCGCGGACTTGTTCTGGGGCGGGTGTGCTCACAGCGGACCTTTCTGGACGTGATCTGTTCAGCGTTTAGCCTTCAATGTAGCCCAGACCACTATCGACCGATAGTTAAACCGCTAAATTAGCTGCCTCCGCCTAGAGCGACGCCAACCACGCGGCATGGAGGCGGGAGTCCCCGTTTTCCTCCGGGTGAAAGCTCAGCGCCGTAACGTTACCCTGCCGCACGCCCACCACCGCTTCGCCAACTTCCCGCGGCACGGTAGCGATAACCTCCACGCCTTCGCCCACTCGGGTAACGATGGGGGCACGGATGAAGCTCGCTTCCACCTCGAACGTCTCCATGCCTATCGCGACGGGTACGGTGCGCTCCTCCGAGAAGCGCTGGTTGCCGAAGGCGTTGCGGCGCACGGTGACGTCGATAAGCGCGAGCGTCTGCTGTCCCGGTGCGGGGTTCTCCAGTTCGCGGGCGCTGTAGATAAGGCCCGCACACGTGGCGAGCACCGGTAACTCAGTCTGGCGCAGCGGCTCAGCGACGCCACAAGAGCGTGCCAGCTTGTCAATCGCGCTCGATTCGCCGCCGGGCAAAATGATGCCGTCGAGTCCGTCGAGGTCCTGGGGCAGGCGCACCCGGCGCGTCGCCACGCCGAGCTCGTCAAGGATGCGCAGGTGCTCCTCGACGCCTCCCTGCAGCGCCAGGACGCCGACCGTTGTTACCATCCGCGTTCAGCCAGGCGGTGCGGGGCGGGGACGTCGTTGACGTTGATGCCCACCATGGCCTCGCCGAGACCGCGGGAGATTTTCGCCAGCTCGGCCGGCTGATCGTAGAGGGTGGCTGCCTTGACGATGGCCTCCGCGCGCTTGGCAGGTTCACCGGACTTGAAGATGCCGGAGCCGACGAAGACGCCTTCGGCGCCCATCTGGCGGACGAGGGCGGCGTCGGCAGGCGTGGCCACGCCACCGGCGACGAACAGCACGACCGGCAGCTTGCCGGTCTCTGCCACCTCGGCAACGAGGTCGTACGGTGCCTGTAGTTCCTTGGCCGCCACGTAGAGCTCGTCGCGGTCCAGGTTCTGAAGGCGCGCGATTTCCCCCTTGATAGTGCGCAGGTGCTTGACGGCTTCGGAAACGTCGCCAGTGCCAGCCTCGCCCTTGGAGCGAATCATGGCCGCACCTTCGGTGATGCGGCGCAGAGCCTCACCCAGGTTGGTAGCGCCACAGACGAACGGCACGTCGAAGTCCCACTTGTTGATGTGGTTGACGTAGTCGGCCGGGCTGAGTACCTCGGATTCGTCGATGAAGTCCACGCCCAGCTCTCCCAGAATCTGCGCCTCGACGAAGTGGCCGATGCGGGCCTTCGCCATCACCGGGATGTCGACGGCATTGACGATACCCTCGATGAGATCCGGATCCGACATGCGGGCCACGCCACCCTGGGCGCGGATATCGGCCGGCACGCGCTCGAGCGCCATGACGGCGGACGCACCCGCGTCCTCCGCAATTCGTGCCTGCTCCGGGGTGACAACGTCCATGATGACGCCACCCTTGAGCATGTCAGCCAGTCCACGCTTGACGCGCGTCGTGGCGCGTCCCTGTTCATTCTTCTGTTCAGTCATAGCTCACATCATGGCCTCAAAAATTGGTCCAAGACAAGAGCCATTTTCCGAGTGTTGGATTAGACCACTTATGATGGGTGCGTGTCTTTACGCCTCGACCCGTCTGATACGCGCGCCCTCCCGGTGCAGATTGCCGAAGCCCTCCGCGCCCAAGTCGCTGCTGGAATTCTGCTGCCCGGCGAGCAGGTCCCCTCCACCCGCACATTGGCGGGCGAGCTCGGGATTTCCCGAGGCAGCGTGGTCACCGCCTACGAACAGCTCACCGCCGAGGGCTACCTCACCGCGGAGGTCGGGTCAGGCACCGTCATCAACCCGCGCCTGCCCCACGCTCGCGCCCCACAACCCGCACCGTCACCGCGTCCGGAACCTCCCCCGACACGGGTGGAGCTAACCCCAGGGCTTCCCGATACCGACGGCATCCTCACCCCCGAATGGAGGGCGGCGTGGCGCAAGGCCGCGGTGGACCCCTCCGGCGATCTACCCCGCGAGGTGGCCGCGCACCTGCGCCATATGCGCGGGCTCACCGTCGACCCAGCCTTCGTTGTCATCACCGCCGGCGCCCGCGACGGGTTGTCGGTGCTGCTGCGTGCCTTGGGCGGCCAGCTTCGCGTGGGCGTGGAATCGCCGGGCTATCCCAGTTTGCGCCGCGTTCCCCAGGCTTTGGGCCACGTGCTTATCGACGTCCCCACCGACGCGCACGGCGTCACCGTCCCCACCGTGGACCTCGACGTTCTCATCGTTACGCCGTCCCACCAGCACCCTTACGGCGGATCCCTGCCGGCAGCTCGGCGCGCGGAGCTCGTCGAGTGGGCGCGGGACAATAATGTGCTCATCATCGAGGATGACTTCGATTCCGAGCTGCGCTACGTCGGCCAGCCGCTTCCTGCGCTGGCGGCGCTCGCCCCGGAGCACACGGTGTTGCTGGGTACTTTTTCCTCGGTGATTTCGCCGTCGATTGCGTGTGGCTACCTCGTGGTGCCGCCGAGCTTACGCTCGGCGGTGGATCAGGTGCGGGAGGTCTTTGGTCAACCAGTCGGAGCTATCCCCCAGGCCGCCTTGGCGAACTATCTAGCCAGCGGCGCACTGCGGCGTCATACGGGCAGGATGCGCCGCGCCTACAAGCGCCGCCGCGACCTCGTCCGCGCCGCGCTGGAGGATACCCCCGCCACCCTCCTGCCCATCCATGGTGGGCTCCATGCGGTGTTGTTGTGTGAGGAGGGCGTCGTCAAGCGCGCGGCCGACTTGGGTCTCACGCTCACCCCACTCAGCGACTACTGGGGCGGCGTGGCCGCCGAGGAGGGCGTGGTTTTGGGTTTCGGGCATTTGAGCGACGTCGAACTCGCCGCCGCCCTCGAGCTGGTGAAGCAGGCGCTTACGGACTGAGTCCTAGCCAGCGCTGGCCAAGGTAACGGTGGCGAGGGTACGACCGGTGGGTTGCTCGCTGCCACCCGCAGGTTCCTCGGTGACCATGACCTTGACCGCCGCCCCTTCAAAGGGCATCCACACCCCATCGTGTGGGTCCTGGCCGATAACCCCTGCTGAGGCCATCTCACCGTCAGCACTGACGGCCCACACCTGGGCGCCCATGCCGTCAGCGAGATGCGGCTGGCCATCCACCATCGCGCCGGATTTCGCCATCGACGCCGAAGAAACAATATCCAGTTGCGCGCCCGAAGCATCAGCATTGCCCTGCATGAGATCCTCTGCACCCATGATGTCGTGCATCGATTTCTCGCCGGGCGATTCGGCTTCTACTCGCGCGCTATCCGTTGTATCGGGCTGGTCCAACTGCAGAAGCTGCGGCGCGGCCACCACGCCCACCACGAGCACTGCCGCGGCCGCTGGCACCGCCACGAAAGCCCGCCAGCGGCGACGTGGAAGCTCCACAACCTCGGCATCACTAGCGGCGTCGATTTTCGCAAAGACGGCATCTTTCATCCGCGCCGGCGGTTCGACCTCGGGGAGGGAATCGAGGAAGTCATCGAAAGTCTCATCAGAAAACTCATGTGTATTGCTCATCTTCCCTCCTTTCCGAGGACCGCTTTTAACTTCTTAACACCATCGCGCACGCGCGTTTTCGCCGTACCCAGCGGTACTCCCGTTGATTCTGCCAGTTCAGCGTGCGTCAGGCCATCGAAAAACGCGAGGGCCACCGCGGTGGAATGCGGTTCCCCGATCTTGTCGATGGCCTGGCGCAGCTGCTGCGCTTCGACGTTTCCGAGGGCTTTATCTTCAAGCGTCTCAGCGAAGGTGGCCTGGGCCAGCATCGCATCGCGATCATCGCGTTGCACGGCAGCAACGTGGCTGCGCAGCTTATCGACGGCCCTCCCATGCGCCAACCTACCCACCCACGAGCGGGCATTTCCCCGCTGCGGGTCGAATTTCGCCGCGGAAGTCCACACCTCCACGAAGACGTCCTGGGCCACCTCTTCTGCCAAGGCAGGATTGCGCAGAACGCTCAGGCACACGCTGTAGACGGTGGGCGCGAGGGCGTCGTAGAGCGTGCTGAAGGCATGCTTGTCTGCCGCAGCGGTCTGAACGAGCAGGTGGTTCAGCCGCGCGTGTTCATCAGGTGACAACGCAGGCACAGATGTAGAGCTTACCTCCAGCAGCGGGGCAGGCATGGCAGTTTTACTTGCTCATTTCTTCGCTCATCTTGTCCTCGGTCATCATGGAATCCGACATCATGGCGTCAGAGCTGGGAGCCAACATCTCAGAGCTGGGCATCATATCCATATCTTCCTTCTTGTCGTTGCAGGCAACCAGCCCACTGGCGGCAACGGCAAGCGCAGCGGCGGTCGTCACAAGTTTCTTCATTATTTCGGTGCTCCTTTTCAAGCTTTCGGGTCCGGCCTTTCCGGGCCCTGTATCTCACTATTCGGAGCCACCCGCTGAAACGGATTGGAGGATTTTCACACCAATCCGTGTAGCGCTTGTGCTCCGAACTGATTGCATACCCATACCGCACTACAAGCGAAGGAGCACAGGATGTTATCAACGCTATTCATCGGGTTTACCGGTGGTCTCATCACCGGTATCTCGCCCTGTATCTTGCCCGTCTTACCTCTCGTCCTCGCAGTCAGCGGCGGCTCACGGTGGCGGCCATGGCAGGTCGTCGGCGGGCTGGTGACGAGCTTTAGCCTCGTCACGCTCTTTGCCACAACGTTGCTCAATGCCCTGGGCCTGCCCGGCGACATCCTGTGGAAGGTGGGAATCGCGCTGCTCGTTCTCGTGGGCCTGGGAATGGTGTTTCCCCGCGTGCAGGACATCCTCGAGTGGCCCTTCCAGAAGCTCCCGAAAGCCGGCAGCCTGCAAGCCAAAGCCCGCGACAAGGGAGGCTTCATCGTCGGCCTAGCTATGGGCGTGGTCTTCGTTCCCTGCGCAGGTCCCGTACTCGCCGCAATTTCCGTAGCGGGTGCCACCGGGACTGTCGACGCCCACATCCTCACCCTCTGCCTCTCCTTCGCCCTCGGCGTGGCGATCCCGCTGCTAGCTTTCGCCTTAGGCGGCAACGAAGTGGGCAAACGCGTCGATGCTTTCCGCTCCCACCAGCGCGGGGTGCGCATCACTGCGGGAATTGTGGTGATCGCTATGGCCGGCGCTATCTCCCTGGGCGCACCCGCCTGGCTGCAACAAAAACTCCCCAGCATCAACGTCGGTGCCGCCCCCGTTGAGCAGGCCGCCCTCACTGCGGAAGGAACCCCAGTGCCCGCGTTCGCGGGGTTGACCGGCTGGTTCAACACGGATGCCCCCATCGATCCGCGCACCTCCGGCAAGGTCACGCTCATCGATTTTTGGGCCTACGCGTGCATCAACTGCCAGCGCAACAACACTCACCTGACCAAGCTTTATGCGCACTACAAGAACTACGGCTTCGACATCATCGGCATCCACGCACCGGAGTATGCCTTCGAGCACGAGGCCGACAACGTGCGCCGAGCGGCCCGCGAGCAGGGCATTGAGTATCCGGTGGCCCAGGACAACGACTTCGCCACCTGGAAGAACTTTGAGAATCGGTACTGGCCGGCGCATTATGTCGTCGATAAGCACGGCATGCTACGCCACTCCCACCATGGCGAGGGTGATTACGCCGAGACCGAGCGCCTCATTCGTGAGCTTCTTATCGAGCGCGACCCCTCCGTGGCTCTACCCGAACCGATTGAGGCCGCCGATGCTCACAACAGCGCGCCGCGTTCACCGGAGACGTACCTCGGCACCGCACGCGCGCAATTCTTCGCCCATGCCGACTACCGCAATGGCACGCACCAGTTCACTCTGGGGAATCCCCTGCTGGAACAGTATTCACTGGGCGGCACGTGGACGCTTGCTGACCAGCCCATTAGTGCCGGCCCCAACGCCCGCCTGCGCCTCAACTACCATGCCCGATGGGTACAGCTGGTCACTTCTGGGCGCGGAACCATCCGCCTGCATCGCGCCGATGGTTCGGTTCGCACCTTCGACATCACCGAGGACGGCACGGTGGATCTCATCCGGGATCCCGAGAACCACACCGAAACCATCGAGCTGGAGGTTAGCGAAGGGCTCTCACTGTATTCCTTTACTTTTGGCTAGCGTGGGGCTCATGGAGATTTCGCTGCATGGACAATCCACAGTGGCCGTCGAGGCGCCCCAGGGACGCATCGTCATCGACCCCGGCCCCTTCTCCGACCTGTGCTGTCTTGAGGACGCCAAAGCGGTGCTGCTCACGCACGCGCATGGAGACCACCTCGACGTCGACGTCGTGCGGGCTAGCGACCTGCCGGTGTGGGGAACGCAGGAGGCTATCGACGCCCTCGGCTCCGGCACCGTCGTACATGCGGGTGAGACGTTTACGGTTCTGGGCCTTGAGATTCAGGCTCTGGGCGGCCTCCACGAGGAAATCCACCCGAACATCCCACGTCCGGAGAACCTAGGTTATTTCTTCGGCGGTGTGCTCCACCCGGGTGATCAGTGGTGTGTCCCTGAGGGACGCACAGTTGAGGTTCTGCTGCTCCCCATCGCTGGGCCCTGGGTGCGCGGGGCGGACGCTGCGGACTACGCCATGCGCATCGGTGCGCGGCTGACGATGCCGATACATGATGCGGTGCTGTCGGACGTCGGCAAGCGCGTAACCGATGGGATGCTCCAACGCGCCGGCGTGACCGGCTATCAGCGCCCCGCGCTCGGCGAAGCTGTTCTAGTGTAACTAAGGTTAGGCTTTCCGGCGGCTGGCTAGTCCGCCGAGAAGCGTGCCGACCAGAGTTCCCGGAAGGTAAATCCCAAACCAATAAAGAACAAAGGCCACCGCATCCAATCCGGTTCCATCGCCCTTGTCAGCCAGCGAATAAATGACGAGCCCTGCTACAACCACTGCCGAAGCAGCGCTGGTCTCCACCATCGAATTTGCTATAGAAGGACGACGCAGCGCCCCCACCCAAGCGGCAATCACCACAAGGAAAAGCGGCACTAGGTATTCCCACCAGGAATCACTCACGGCTTCGGGAGCACATACAATCCACAGGGCAATACCGAGCCCGGCTAAGGCTCCAATCCAGGGGATTCGGAGCGCAAAGTTCTGTGAATTAGCCACAACGAACCATGTCAGCCCGATTACAGCGCATAGTGGCAAAACTCCAAAAAGCAGGCCTAGCATTGTCACACTCCTCTTTACTTCATCGCTCTTAACTTTTTAGCAGCCCGGCCGACAGACTCGGGCTCCCTTAATTGCCAGAATTGCAGCTTCAATATATACGCGATCAGCGCCGCGGTAGCTTCCCTTGACCTTGTTCATCCCGTCAATGAATTGGTTATCACACGCGATCTCTGCTGCCCTCTGATTTCCTGCATTAGCTAGGCATAAATCGTGACGCTTACACACTCCATCCGCACTATTTAGTACGTTCCCTCCAGTCCGGTACTTTCCACACCAGTTCCACCTATCGGCTAGAGAAGCACGGTCTCTGGGCCCGCTACCGTAATCATGCGAGACGATATCGTTGTAATAGATTGCTACTTGAATTGCCTCGCTAGATAGCCCATCTTCTTTTGCTCTCTCCACATCGATCAGGGGCATCTCTGCGCCAATCGAATACTTGTAAGGCTCAAGCTCAGCTTCAAAATTGGACTCGTACCCATTGCCATTGACCTGCAGCAGCTGCTCAACGGAAACTTCGTGAGGTCGCTCCTGCGCAACTGCGACTGACTGCTGCATGGCGATCACCCCACTAAACACGACAGCGCCCAAGGCAAGCTTCTTCATTTCAGGATTCCCTTCTTTCGATAACTGACAGGCACAGTATCTGTGGCGCCATTAACTCCCTGCAAGAGTTTTCGTCCTTTCACCGACGAAAGTAGGCAATTCGGCCGAGGGGCTTGATGACCTCCGCCGGAGGAAGAAAAATAGGAAAAGGCCCTAAATCAGAACAAGGGTCCCACCCACTGCCGCTTCGGGACCAAGAATCCCAAACTCTCAGCGCAAAAGTCCAAGAGGGACACCCTGGAGCCGGGCAATAAGTTTGGTTCTCGAGGTCACACCAAAGTGATCGAACAGCACGCGTACCTTTTGTTTAATCGTTGATTCCGCGTAGTGGAGCTGATGAGCAATTTCGGAGTTTGAGTGCCCCTCTACCAGCAGGCGTAGAACCCTCTGATCTTCGGTTTTTAATCGTCGAACCATTTTTTGAGTATGTTGCACTCTCGGTGAGCCAAAACTGTTCGCAAGAATCCGCTGTGCCACATCGGCCTCGATGGTCTTTTTACCCACAGCCGCATTAACAACGCTAGAAACGAAAGCTTCGGGGCCAGCCGTCTTGGGAACATATCCCATTGCCCCAAGTGAATAGCTTTCAAGCAGCGCTTCATCGGTGTCAAAGGAGGTCATTACGACGAACGGAGGCGCCTTCTCGCCCCTGTCTTGAGAGCACATCAATTCAAAGCCATCAGCCCCTGGAAGGCGAAAATCTGTAAGCACAACGTCGTAGGTTGACTCCCTCAGCTTTTCGGCGGCAGTCTCAGCATCATGGACTGTCTCTACATGTGAAATATCGGGGTGGTTCCAAAAAATCGACTGGAGAAGCGCAGCGTACTTCTTTTCATCTTCCACGATAAGCAGTGATATTCCCATACCCGATTTCACCGCTTTCTTCATGTTCAAGCCGGATCTCACTGACCCATTGATGTGCTTCCCTCTTCACTACCATTGTTCCGCCGTGCGCGCGTACAACCTTTTCGAGATTGTCTAAGCCAATTCCCATCCCACTGACACCCGCAGGGTGCCCCAATGATGAAAGCTCGTTAGAGACAGTTAAAGCATGGGTCGACCGATTCGATTCAAGCCTGAGTGAAACTACGGCTCCCTTTTCGGAATTCCTTATCACGTTAGAGCACAGCTCATCCATTGCTCTGAGAAGAACTGCTTTGTGCACTTCAGAAATTCCCGCGCTACTCTCCACCGACACTGACGGGGACAATCCACATGCTTGCATCTTGTCAGCCCATTCCATCGCCGCGCCTCGAACAGTGCGTCTACGGCCTTTCCCCGCTTGGCTTGCGACATGTGATAATGCCTCAGCAGCCCGTTGAACTTCCTGCATAACAAGATTTAACTGCCCCGAATCACCATGCTGAGCTGCCGCCAATTGCGCACCCAACGTGGCAATGCTTAATGGATTACCCACATTGTCATGCAAGTACTCCCGCAGTGATTCCTCTTGTTCACGCCGGACATCGGTGCTTCGTTTCACCGTTGCCTGCAAGCCAAATCCTAGTACCCATAAGAGCCCAGCAATTCCCATCACTGTTGTTGACGCCGCAAAAAGGGACGTAGAAAATGGTTCTCCTGGTTCTGCCCAGGAAGGAAAAAGAACAAACACCAGCGGAACATATCCAACGAGAAATATTCCTACAAGCCCCGTTCGCACAAAACCGAGAACAGCTAAGCAACAAATGAACAATGCACTGACCGCGTTCAACGCGTATCCATTGAGCCCTTGAGCGTTAAGGATAAGAAACAGAGCAAAAACAATCGCTATGGAAACTCGTGGACAAATACTAGAGATAGTCATCCCCAAGGCCAGTAGCAGCCAAAGAAGACTCATGGCACTCCACTCGGCAAGCGCCGCCCCGCAGGACACTATGACTGCCAAGCCGACCACGAACCTATGTATCAGCAACACTCCGCGATCAACAGTAGACACCATAAAGACGCTCCTCCGGTTTTCTAAATTTTATCGCCTACATGCTTGTCCGACCACGAAACTGGAAAAGATCTATCAACTCCGTTGGGGAGCTTCGAACACGATGAGACGATCATCAATCAACCGCTCGGTCTATTTTTATTCCGCCGCTCGCCTGCATTTTCCGGTAGGTCACTTACAGTTCTGAACCGCTTGGTCTACCGTTGCCAAGCATGAGCACCAAATACGACAATTCCGCAGTAAACGAGTGGTCTTTTGCCACCCGCTCCCTCCATGCCGGCCAGAACCTGGACGGCTCCACCAACGCACGTAACGTGCCGATTTACCAGACCACGTCCTATGTCTTTAACGACGCCGAGCACGCGGCCAACCGCTTTAACCTCTCGGACGCAGGCCCGATTTACACCCGCCTGACCAACCCCACGCAGGACGCGTTGGAAGAGCGCCTCGCGTCCCTCGAGGGCGGCGTCGCCGCCGTGGCTTTTGCTTCCGGCCAGGCAGCTGAAACCGCGGCCCTCTTAAATCTCGCCTCCGCCGGCGACCACATCGTCACCTCCCCGCGCCTCTACGGCGGAACCTCTACCCTATTCACCGTCACCCTCAAGCGCCTCGGCATCGACGTCACCCTTGTGGAGAACCCGGATGACCCGGCCTCGTGGCAAGAAGCCGTCCAGCCGAACACCAAGGCCTTCTACGGCGAGACCTTCGGCAACCCGGTCGCCGATGTCCTCGACATCCCCGCCATCGCGGAGGTGGCACACAAGAACCAGGTCCCGCTCATCGTGGACAACACCATCGCTACCGGCGCGCTGGCCCGCCCGCTGGAGCTGGGCGCGGACATCGTCGTAGTTTCCACCACGAAGTTCTACACCGGCAACGGTTCGGCCATCGGCGGTGCCATCATCGACGGTGGCTCCTTCGACTGGACCGTCGAGCGCGACGGCGACCCCGTCTTCCCTTACTTCGTCACCCCGGACGAGGCTTACCACGGCCTCAAGTACGCTGACCTCGGCGCGCCGGCCTTCGCCATTAAGGCGCGCGCGGGCCTGCTGCGCGATACGGGTGCCGCCATTTCGCCCTTCAATGCGTGGCTGACGCTGAATGGCATTGAGACGTTGCAGTTGCGCGTCGATAAGCACAATGCCAACGCCCAGGCCGTGGCTGAGTACCTAGAGTCCCACGCCAAGGTCACGAAGGTCAACTACGCCGGCCTGGACTCCTCACCGTATAAGGAGGTCAAGGAGAAGCTGGGGTACGCCTACACCGGCTCCGTGCTCTCCTTCGACATTGACGGCGGCCGTGAGGAGGCATGGGCGTTTATCGACGCCCTAAAGCTGCACTCGAACCTGGCCAACATCGGCGATACCCGCTCGCTCGTCGTGCATCCGGCGACCACTACGCACTCCCAGTCCAACGAAGCGGCGCTCAAGGCCGCGGGTATTACGCAGGCCACGGTACGTCTGTCGGTGGGCATCGAGGATGTCAACGACATCATCGCCGATCTCGAGCGCGGGTTCGCGGCCATTGGCTAACCCGATTCCGGAACTCGCGCCCGAAGGCGAGCTCGCCCACGTCCCCATCGGTGACTTCACCACGGAAGCCGGCGCCGTGCTTGCCGACGCCTCCCTGGCCTACCAACG
Source organism: Corynebacterium minutissimum (assembly GCF_016889765.1). Classification (NCBI taxonomy): domain Bacteria; kingdom Bacillati; phylum Actinomycetota; class Actinomycetes; order Mycobacteriales; family Corynebacteriaceae; genus Corynebacterium; species Corynebacterium minutissimum. The sequence continues at coordinate 1,781,203 of NZ_CP069533.1, read as the reverse complement.
CTGGGGTACCTTCGCCGGCGACCCCGACGGGACCAACAACGTCATCCTCGTCGAGCATGCCCTCACCGGAGACTCCAACGTGGCGGACTGGTGGTCCGACTTGGTGGGGCCTGGCAAGGCTTTGGACACCACGCGCTGGTGCGTTATCGCGACCAATGCGCTGGGCGGATGCAATGGCTCCACCGGGCCGAGCAGCCTGCACCCGGATGGCAAGCCATGGGGAGGGCGGTTCCCGGCACTGTCCATTCGGGACTTGGTGGAGGCCGAGCACGACTGCCTGACGCACCTGGGCATTTCGCGCGTGCACGCGGTCATCGGCGGCTCGATGGGCGGCGCGCGCACGCTGGAGTGGAGCCTCATGCACCCGGAAAGCGTGTCCGCGGTGTGCGTGATTGCGGTCTCGGCAAGGGCCTCCGGCTGGCAGATTGGCATCCAGTCCGCGCAAATCTCCGCCATCGAGCGCGATCCCTTCTGGCACGGCGGAAACTACTACCTCACGGACAAAACCCCGCGCGATGGCCTCGCCGCTGCGCGCCGCATCGCGCACCTGACGTATCGCGGCGAGCAGGAAATCGATGAGCGCTTTGGTGCCTCCGCGCAGCAGGGCGAAAACCCCTTAGGCCCGCACCGCCAGCTCACTCAGCGTTTTGCGGTGAACTCCTACCTGGACTACCAGGGGAAGAAACTCACAGAACGCTTTGATGCCGGCTCCTATGTCACGCTGACGGAGGCGCTCAACCGCCATGACGTCGGCCGCGGGCGCGGCGGGCTCATCAAGGCCTTGGCCGCCTCCCAGGTGCCGACCATGGTCGTGGGCGTGGACACCGACATTCTCTACCCCTATCACCAGCAGGAACACATCTCCCGCAACGTCAACCAGCTGCTGGCCATGGCCAAGATTGTCTCCCCCGTCGGCCACGATGCCTTCCTCACCGAAACTCGCCAGATGAACCGCATCCTGCGCAACTTCTTGTTGCTGTCAGCCCCGAATGGCCTTGATGTGGGACCGGCCTACGTGGGCGACGAGTATTTCATCTGATAGAGCCGTTTGGCTCTTTTTAGGAGCCACACGCGTCATGATCCAAGCGCGTCGATGGAAAAGGCCACGAACACCATCGCCGCGCCCAAGGCCCCGGTAAAGCAGGCGTCAAAGCGCCGCGAGCGCACCGCCAGCACGCCGACCCGCGAGGAATCACACGTCAGGCGCACCACCGTAAGCCACATAAGCGCCCCTCCCAGCAGCATGGTGGCGCGCCGCCAGTGCTCGGATACCGCATAGATTCCCGATACCGCCACCGCAGCCACGAACAACCCAATGGCGACCCACTGCACTGCCGGGGGCAACGGCGAAGGCTTCAGGTGCGCGTCGTGTGGGTTCGACAAGGACACCGGCGGCGCTGCCGGCGCTTCTCGACGCCCCTCCCGTGGACCCTGCGTAGTCATCTGCGGCTTTATTGCGCGGCCAGCTTCTCAGCGCGCTCGACGATGTTGCTCACTAGGAATGCACGCGTCAGCGGGCCCACGCCACCCGGGTTAGGGGAGACGAAACCGGCCTTGTCCCACACGTCCTCGGCGACGTCGCCGGCGAGTTGTCCGTCGACGCGGGAGACGCCGACGTCGAGAACCGCGGCACCTTCCTTGACCATATCGGCAGTAAGCATGTGTGCCTTGCCGGCCGCAGCAATGATGACGTCAGCCTGACGAGTCTCAGCCGCAAGGTCCTTGGTGCCGGTATGGCACAGCGTCACCGTGGAGTTCTCACTGCGGCGGGTAAGCATGAGGCCAATTGGGCGGCCCACGGTCACGCCGCGGCCAATGACGACCACCTTTGCGCCGTTAAGCTCCACTCCGAAGCGGCGCAGCAGGTGGATGCAGCCGTTCGGCGTGCACGGCAGCGGGGCGTCCTCGTTGAGCACCAGCTTGCCCAGGTTAATCGGGTGCAAGCCATCGGCGTCCTTGGCCGGGTCGATGAGCTCCAGCACGCGGTTTTCATCCAGGTGCTTCGGCAGCGGCAGCTGCACGATGTAGCCGGTGCAGGCGTCGTCGTTGTTGAGCTCTGAGATGACGCGCTCGAGTTCTTCCTGGGTAACGTCGCCAGGCAAGTCCTTGCGAATCGAGTTAATACCCAGCTTCTCGCAGTCGCGGTGCTTCATCTTCACATAAGAATGCGAACCCGGGTCATCGCCCACCAGGACCGTGGCCAGACCCGGGGTAATGCCTTTCTCTTTAAGGGCGGCCACGCGCTGGGCCAGGTCCTCAAAAATCTCGTCGCGGTACAGGTTGCCATCTAGTTTGGTAGCGCTCATGCCCACCATCCTAGACTGATGCTTATGAGCCGCCTGCACATTGTCTTCGACAACCCCGTGATCCCTACCAATACTGGCAACGCTATCCGCACCGCCGCCGTCACGGGCGCGCGCCTGCACCTCATTGAGCCGCTGGGCTTCAATTTCGACGACAAACACCTCAAGCGCGCGGGCCTGGACTACCACGACCTGGCAGATCTGAAGATCCACAAGGACTTCGACGCTTGCATGGAGGCTCTGCCCGGCGCGCGCGTCTTCGCCTTCACGACCCACACGGATAAGTGGTTTAGCGACGTGGAATACCAGGAGGGCGATGTCCTCCTCTTCGGCACCGAACCCACCGGCCTGCCAGAGGAACACGCCTTCCACCCGCGCGTCACCGAACGCGTGCGCATTCCCATGATGCCGGCGCGGCGCTCGATGAATCTGTCTAACGCGGCGTCGACAGCCGTGTATGAGGCCTGGCGGCAGCTCGGCTTCCGTGGCGCGGTCTAGGAAGTCGCGGCACAATGTGGGTGACAGCCACGACGAAGGAGCACCATGTCGAACTTGCGCCCACTTCTTGATTCCCTCACCCTGCGCGTTGAAAACGCCGCGACCGAGTACGCCGAGCAGATTGCCCGAGTGGCGCCCACGCACCGGCCCGGCGCGGTGAACCTGGTGCGCTACATGGCACTGCGCTCCCAAGACGCGGTGGAGTTGCAAGAAGGCCTCAGTGCGTTGGGCGCGACGAGCTTGAGCCACCCGGAGCCGGCGGTGCTGGAGCGCCTACATGCGGCCCGTAACGTGCTTGATGCTTTCGACGGTCAAGCCCTGACCTACCCGATGCAGGCCATCGCCTCGGCGTATGCCGATGCCGATGACATCCTCGATGCCAACACGCAGGCACTTCTTGGCCCCACGCAGGACGGCACGCACGCGCGCATCATGGTGACATTGCCCTCCGAAGCCGCCGAAGACTACGACCTCGTTCTGGACTTTGCCCGCGCGGGCATGGAATTAGCCCGCATCAATTGCGCCCACGATGGTGAGGCCGCCTGGGAAAAGATGGTTGAGAACGTCCACCGCGCCGCCGAGGAGGTAGGGCGCGAGATTCTCATTTCCTGCGATATCGCCGGCCCCAAGGTGCGCACTGGTGCCATCGAGCCGGGGCCGCAGGTTATCCGTGTGCGTGGTGAACGCACCGCGTCGGGCGAGCTTCTGACCTACCCGACGCTGGTGCTTTCCGACGTCTCCCGGGCCAAGGAAGCCCAGGAGGTGGCAAGGGAGGCGTCGGCAAGCGCGGCGCGGCCGGCCGTGCCACTCGAAGTAGACTCCGAGTGGGTAGCTGCGCTGGAGCCGGGCGATGAGGTGCGGTTTGCTGAGGCCCGCGGCCGTTCGCGAACCTTCTCCGTGGAGTCTGTCGAGGACGGCGTTGCTGTGCTGCGCGGCGAGCGCAATTGCTATCTGGCGGAAGGCACGGTTTTCAGCCATGAATCGGCGACGACGCAGGTGCACGGGGTTCCGGCGCTCGAGCAGAAGATTCGCCTGCACCGCGGAGACGAGCTGGTCTTAAGCACGTCGCAGGAGCCGGCGCGAGTCGTGGAGGGAGAGGTGACGACGATTGGTTGTACTCTCCCGGAGGTGGTCACCGCGCTCGAGGTGGGGCACGCCGTAATTTTCGATGACGGCGCCATCTCCGGCCGCGTTACCGAGGTTCGGGACAACGGGGCCGAGCGCGAAGCTGTCATCACCATCGACCATGCCGGGCCCACCGGCACGAACCTGGCGGCGTATAAGGGCATCAATCTGCCCGATACCGATGTTCCGCTGCCCAGCCTTACTGAGGACGATGTTGCAGCGCTGCGTTTCGTCGCCACGCACTGCGACATCGCGGCCGTATCTTTCATCCGTACGCCGAGTGACGTGGCTTTTCTCTTCGACACCCTCGAGGAGATTGCCGCGGCACAGGAAACCGAGGAGCTAGCGCAGCGCGTGCGCGAGCTGGGTATTGTGCTCAAGATCGAAACGGTGCCAGCATACGAGCAACTGGGCACCGTGCTGCTGGAAGGCATGCGCCACGAGAAATTCGGCATCATGATTGCCCGCGGTGACCTCGCCGTGGAGCTGGGCTTCGAGCGCATGGTGCAGGTTCCGGGGCGCATCATGAAGCTCGCGGAGGCCGCGCACATCCCCGTCATCATGGCCACACAGGTGCTGGAGACCTTGGCGAAGACCGGCCTTCCCTCACGTGCCGAAATCACCGACGCCGGCTATGCGCTGCGCGCCGAGTGCGTCATGCTCAACAAGGGCCCGCATATCACGGAGGCCATCCGTATTTTGGACCGGATGTCGCGCAAGCTGGGCCGCTCGCGCCTGAAGAACCGCCAGATGCTGCGTCAGGTCGGCAGCTGGACCTACTAATCCGGCTCCACCGTGGCGAAACCGCGCCACGTGGTGAGGATCACCTAAGATTCTCACCCCAAAGACTAGACCTGCCTATCTTTGCTTAGGGTACCCTATATGGGTAAACAGGATAGGAAGAGAGCCGACCGATATGTTGTCTGGGTGCCCACGGCAAACTGCCGACGCCATCCCCATGGGATGCACCGTTACCTTGGGTAAAGAATGTATTTCCTGCACGTGCGACGCCGCTTTGGCAGTGCGTCTCGGTGAGCTGGGGATCCGCCCCGGCGCCACGTTGACCATGGGCCCACGCGTGGCGGGTGGGGCGCGCGTGGTGTCGGTGGGCACGTGCCGCTACGCCATCGATAAGGCAACACTTCAGGCCATCGAGGTCTAGCCATGGCCTCCGCCCCTAGCTGCCACGGCGATCCGGGCGGCGCGCTTGCCCCTGCCGGCGCACCCATCGTCGCTCTCGTTGGCTCCCCTAACTCCGGAAAATCCACACTGTTTAATGCCCTGACCGGCGCGAAGGCCCAAACCGGCAACTGGCCCGGGACCACCGTTGAGGTCAGTCGCGGCGCGTGGAAACTAGGTGAGCGCACGGCCGATCTCATCGACTTCCCCGGCACCTATTCGCTCGATCCACTCAGCCCGGATGAGGCGCTGACCCGCGCCATGCTCATCGAGTGCGCGGAGGACGAGCGCCCCGATGCCGTTGTTGTGGTCGTCGATGCCACCGCCGTAGCCCGCGGCCTCAATGTCGCGCTCCAGCTAGCGGAACAGCCCTACCGCCTCATCATCGCGTTGACGAAGACGGATGTGGCGCTCAACCAGGGACAGGTCGTCGACGCCTCTGCGTTGGCCGAGGTCACCTCCATCCCGGTGGTGGTTGTGGATGGGCGTAAGCGGGAGGGCGTCGAGAAGCTGCGCGAGGTCGTGCTCGAGTCTTTGGCGCAGCACCCGGTACAGCTGCGTGAGGATACCGGGCTGGAGGGGCGCTTCGCGGAGCTGGACGCGGCTGCGAAGGCCTCGGTACGCGAGGTCGAGCACGCCACGCCATTGTCTCACCGCCTCGATGCGGTGGCGTTGCACCCGGTTGTCGGTCCCCTGCTGTTTCTAGCGGTAATGTGGCTGGTCTTCCAGATCACGACGACGGTAGCAGCTCCCCTCCAGGACGGTCTGGAGGCGCTGGTGTCTGGGCCCTTGAGCGACTGGGCGCGGGCGGGACTTGCGGCCATCGGCCTAGGCCACCCCCTCATTACGGGCCTGCTTGTCGACGGCCTCATTGGCGGCGCCGGCATGGTCCTCACCTTCGCCCCGCTTATGGCGCTGATGTTCTTGTGCTTGGCGGTGCTGGAAGATTCCGGCTACATGGCGCGAGCAGCGGTGGTGACGGATCGCCTGATGCGGGCCATTGGCCTGCCGGGCAAGGCCTTTATCCCGATCGTCGTGGGCTTTGGCTGCAACGTGCCGGCGATTTCGGCCACGCGTGTACTGGGCAGCCCGCGGCATCGCATCATGACCGCGCTGCTCATCCCGTTTACGTCGTGTTCGGCGCGCTTGGTGGTCTTCGTCATGCTCTCGGCCACGTTCTTCCCGGAGCATGCCGGCAGCGTGGTGTTCATCATGTACGTCATTTCCATCGCGCTGCTCGTGCTCGTGGGTTTGGCGCTGCGCAAGACTCTGTGGCGCGCGGTTCCGGAAGAAGCACTCGTTATTGATCTGCCGACCTACCAGCTGCCCACGGTGCGCCTAGCGCTGAGCGTGATGTGGACGCGCCTGAAGGGCTTCTTGCAGACCGCTGGCGGCATCATCGTGAGCACTGTGGTCGTAGTGTGGCTGCTCATGGCCATCCCGGTGGGCGCGGCGGCGCAGGATTCGTCGTGGGGTGAACCACCGGCCCCGGAGGATTCAGCCTATGGCGCGGTCTCGCGCACAATCGCCCCGGCCTTTGCCCCGGCTGGCTTCGATTCCTGGTCCTTGGCCGGCCCGTTGGTCACCGGTTTCGTAGCCAAGGAAGCGCTGATTTCGACGTGGGCGCAGACCTATGCCGTCGAGGATGTCACCGACGCCTCTGCCGAAGAACAATCCCACAGTGCACTCAGCGACCACGTGCGTGAAGATTTCGAGCAGGCTTCCGGCGGGCATACCTTGGCGGCGGTGTGGGCCTACATGCTCTTCCTGCTGGCTTACACTCCCTGCGTGGCCACGATTGCCGCGCAGCGCCGCGAGATTGGCTGGCGCTGGACGCTCTTTGGCTTCGGCATGCAGCTGGCCACCGCGTGGGTGCTGGCGGTGGGTGCCTTCCACATTCTGAAGGTGTTCATCTAATGCCCACCTCCCCTATCCAGGCTGTGCACGCAGCCATCGAATCCGGTGGGCGTTCACGGGCGGTCATCGCCGCGGAGACGGGGCTGGAACCGGGCACGGTGGACCTCATCTTGGAACACCTCACTGCCAGCGGCGTGCTGGACATGGAGCCGCTGGGCTCGTGCCCATCGGGCGGCTGCGGGTCCTGCTCGGCGGCGTCAGCCTGCACGGGCCCCAGCAGCACCCGGGGTCCGGTGTTGCTTAAGCTTCGCCGTCCAGCGGACCGTTAAGCGGGCCTTCCAGAACCGGAAGGCGGCGGGTGCGCAGGCGGGTGAGGAGCTCGGAGGCATCATGAGGCGTAAGGTCCTGACCCGCCATCCTGACTGGACCCGCCACGAGGTCGAAACGCACAGTACGCACGCCCGCAAGATGGCTTAGCGGCCCCACCTTGAGCGTGAGCTCCTGGATATGCGGGGTGCCAATCACCATGACGCGGCGGTTGATGCGGCCTCGATGCACGATGGTGACAGGCTCAGGCGAATCCACCAGCGTTACCGACTGCTGCTTGCGATCAATGGGGCTGACCCACCATGCTCGGCGCGGCGAGGTATACGTGGGCTGCGTGTGCCCCTCGGGCCGGGCATAATCCTCGATCTGTGCGCGGTCCAAGTCCGAAATGAGCGCCAGCAATTCCAGCGCTTGCTCACGGGTCCCCACGGGCAGGATGCGCGTCGAGCCGGACTGTTTACCGCCTCCCTTGGTGCCGTAGCCAGCAACGGACACGTGTACCTCATACCAGCCGAGGCGCCGCCACAGGAAAGGCTGGCTTACCCGCACGCCGTGGATGCGACTTATGCGGATGGTCTGGCGGCGACGGTCGGCAAGGCCGTAGGAGATGTTGAGGGCGTGGGAGGGGGCGTCGTGAAGCGCGGTGAAGGTCCACGAGGAATCCACCAGGCTCCACACACGGCCCACAAAGCCCACGATGATGGGCAACAGTGCGGTCCACATGCCGGGGATGAAGAGCAAGCCGCCGATGATGAGCGCGGTAATCAGCGTAGGCAGTCGCAGTGCCTCCGCAGCAATGGTGCGCACGATGGGAATCTCCGGAATGAGAGCCGGTTCTGCTATCTCTTCCACTGCTTGTTCTGGCTGCTCAGTCTGTCCACCGTTCGTGCGGCGCAGCAGCTCGGCGCGCAGCTCTTCCGCCTTCGCCTTGGACAGATACTGGATCTGGATCACAGAAGAAGTACCGCCCGCGGTCTCTATGCGCACCGAGGCGAGACCCAACAGTCGGGCAATGACGGATTCCACCACGTCCACCGCCTGAATGCGCTCATAGCGCGCGGAGCGAAAAGACGTCGAAATCACGCCGTGGCGCAGCGCGACTTCATCATCGGTGAGCTTGTAGCCCAGCTTGCGCCACCACACTCCAGACACCAGCCAGATCACGGCACACACCAGCACAAAACCACCGATTCCCAGCAGAGTGCCGCGACCCACCTCGCCCAGATGTCCGCCCTGCAGGTAGGACACAACGTCCTCAATCATCGAGGCGTTGATATTGAGAACAAAGATGGCGAGCAGCGCCAGAATCAGCGACCAAAAGCGTAGCAACGGGGTGAGGCGGTGGACGCGGGTGTAGCCGTCGACGTCGACAAGCGCGCGGTCTTTCACAGTCCACTCATCCTCTCGCGGGCTTTAATGGCGAGGCGCTCGCGCAGGGCATCGGCGTCCGCGGCAACCAGGCCGGGGATGGTGGCGTCGCTGCTGGGCGACGCCGTGTGCAGCTTCACCTTCTTGAGCCCCATTGCGCGCTCCACGGGGCCGGCGGTGACGTCGACGAATTGGATACGGCCATACGGCACGACGGTGAAGGTGTGCCAGATTTTGCCGCGGGTGACCAAAAGTTCGTCGGCGGTTTCCTGCCAGCCTAAGTTTTTGACCTGCGCGGGGATGAGCCACAGTTCGTAGAGCGCCCACACAACGAGCGCGCCAGCGACCCAATAGAGCCAGTCCCACCAGAAATACGCTGCGGCGGCAGCGAGGGCGGCGAGGATAACATCCCAGCTTAAATTCGTAATGTAGCGGGCTTTCGTGAGTGACGGGGATACGGGGTTCATGCCAACACCCTAACACGAACTCTTGACAAGTTGTTGGGTTTATACAACACTGTGATGTATGTCCCCAAAGAGAAAACCTACCCGCCCACTCTTTAACCGGGTCCGCGTGCTCCGCGTTGAACGGGACATGACGCGCGCACAGCTTGCCGACGCCATCGGGGTCAACCCCCAAACCATCGGCGCACTCGAGCGCGGCGACCACTCCCCCAGCTTGGACCTCGCCTTCAACATCTGCGAAGTCTTCAACCTACCCGTGGAAGCCGTGTTCTCCCGGACCGAATTCACCCCCATGTCCTCCGAAATCTACCGAAAGGACTAGCCCGCACATGTCCGCCTCTATTCCCGATTCCGTTAAGACCCGCAAGCGCTACATCACCCTGGCCGATCTCTCCTCCTGCCTCATCATCCTGTCCCTCCCCCTGCAGTTCTGGAGCCTTTTCACCTCACTCATGGTGGCCGGCCTTGGAACGCTGCTGTGCGCGCTGTTGACTGCCCGCCTGCGCGCCACCATCAACGCAGCAGACCTGCCCAGGACAGAACTTGATGAGTACCAGATGCAGCAGCACGTCGAAGCGCGCGACGACGGCCTCAAGTTCTCCCTCGCCGCACTCGTCATCCTGCTGCCAGTCACTGGTCTTATCGCCTGGGGCGCGCGGACTATGCCCATCATGGACGGCGTGTTTGTATCCCAGCTCTACCTCAAGATCATCTTGCTGCTCATGGTGTGGGTGCCCTTCTCCGTGGCGCGTTCCTTGGCCGGCAAAATGAACCGCGACGAGCTCATCTCAAAGGAGTAAGCACCCCTAGCGGAAATCTCGCGAGCCGCGCGAAAGGGCCTCGCCGAAGGCCAGCGGCTCCAGCTGGTCGGCGGCAACGGTGACCGCGCCGGAAGCATTCTGCACGATACCGCGCACGATGAGCGCGGGCGCGGTGCGGGCGGTGACCTTGTCTCGGGCCCATAGGCCGGGCGAGACCATCACGTTCATCAGCCCGGTCTCATCCTCCAGGCCGAAGAACACCACACCAGCCGCGGTCTGAGGGCGCTGGCGGTGCGTGACCACCCCGGCGATGCGCACGCGCGTGCCATCCTCCACGGCCGGCAGGTCCGCCGCCGACAGGACGCCGCGGGCACGCAGCGCCCCGCGGATCTGCTCCATAGGCTGCTGGTTGTGGGTCACGCCGGTACTTGCTACATCCGCCGCCATGAGCTCGAAAGCACTCATTCCCGGCAAGGACGGCGCCTCGATGGCAGAAAGTCCCGGTAGCATCCCTGCCTGTTCCGTCGCGGCCACACCTGCCTGCCACAGCGCTTGGCGACGATCCACCCCAAAGACATCCAAGGCCCCCGCCACCGCGAGGGCCTCCACGTGATCGACGGTGAGATCGGCGCGGCGGGAGAGATCGGGGACGTCGGCAAACGGCGCGGCCGCCTCAATGCGGTCGGCGGCTTTATCCCCCAAGCCTTTGATGAGGTTGAGCCCCAAACGGATACGTACCTGGCCATCCTTCCCCACCACGGCGCGGGCCTCGCGGCCCGAATCGTTGACGGTGGCCGGCAGCACCTCCACGCCGTGACGGCGTGCATCCTGAATAAGCGACTGCGGCGAGTAGAAACCCATCGGCTGCGCGCGCAACAGACCCACGCAAAACTGCGCCGGATAATAGCGCTTAAACCACGCCGAAAAATACACCAAGGAGGCAAAAGACTGCGAGTGCGACTCCGGGAAACCATAGGCGGCGAAAGCGACAATTTTGGCCCACAACTTGTCCGCGACCTCCCCGGCAATCCCGTTGGTTTCCTGCAATCCGTCGTAGAAACGCTGCTTGAGTGCTGCCATCTTGGCCGGCGAGCGCTTCGAGCCCATCGCGCGCCGCAAATCATCAGCTTCCGCACCGCTGAACCCGGCGGCGTCGACGGCAATCTGCATAAGCTGCTCCTGAAAAAGCGGAATGCCCAGCGTCTTGCCCAGGGATTTCTCCAGCACCGGGTGGTCATACTCCACCGGCTCCTTACCATCGCGGCGGCGCAGGTACGGGTGCACCGACCCGCCCTGGATGGGACCCGGACGGATGAGCGCTACCTCCACGACGAGGTCGAAGAAAACCCGGGGCTTGAGCCTCGGCAGCGTATTAAGCTGCGCGCGCGACTCCACCTGGAACACGCCCACCGCATCCGCGCGGCAGAGCATGTCATAGACTTCCGGGTCCGCCAGGTCCAGCTCCCACAAGTTGACCTTCCGGCCGGTGGTCTCCTCCACCAAGTCCATCATGTGATGCAGGGCCTCGAGCATGCCCAAACCCAGCATGTCGAACTTCACCAACCCCGCCGCGGCGCAATCGTCCTTATCCCACTGCAACACCGAACGATTCTCCATACGTGCCCATTCCACGGGCACGACATCCGCAATCGGCCGGTCACACAACACCATGCCACCAGAGTGAATGCCCAGGTGGCGCGGCTGACCGAGGAACTGCTCGGCTAAGGATTCGACGTCGTCAGGCGCGGGCGCAATCCCCTTCGACCACGCATCGGCCGAACCTTGCGGGTAGCCCAACGCTCGCGCAGCATCCCGCAGCGCGCCTTTGCGGCGATACGTAATCACGTTAGCCACCTGCGCGGCACGCTCGCGGCCGTGTGTGGCGTAGACGTACTGGATAACCTCCTCGCGGCGGCCTGATTCAATATCAATATCAATATCCGGCGGGCCATCACGGTCCGGGGAAAGGAAGCGCTCAAAGAGCAGGCCGGCGGAAATCGGCTCCGCATTCGTAATCCCCAGCGCGAAACACACCGCGGAATTTGCCGCCGACCCGCGCCCCTGGCACAGGATGTTCTCCCGCCGACAAAAATCCACGAAGTCGCACACAATAAGGAAGTAGCCCGGAAAACCGAGCTGCTTCACGACGCCCAACTCATACCTCATCTGCTCCCACGCCCGCTCCCTAATCTCCTTAGGCCGCGTGGCGTAGCGCGCTTTCGCACGTTCGAAGGTGAGGTGCTCCAACCAGGACATCTCGGTATGTCCCTCCGGCACGTCAAAATCCGGCAGGTTGGGCGCTAGGGCTTCCCAGGTGAAGCTGCAGTCCTCCAGCACTCGGACGGTTTCCGCGATAAGTTCTGGACGGTCTGGAAATAGCTGCGCCATCTGCTCCCCAGAGCGCAGCCAGGACGAGCCCATGGGGTGGGAGTTGGGGGAGGCGTCGGCAAGCGCGAGGCGCCGGGACAAGGCTTGTTTGGCCCCAGCCAACCGCGCGTGTTCCCGTGTGGCGGCAGCCGGGCGGGCCGTAGCGATAGCGCGCGGAACCGGGCAGGAATCCAGCAGCGCGTGGTGGTCAACGTCCTCCGGAACTTGGGTACAGGAGTACTCCAAAACCATGCTGTCTATTTTAATTCTTTCGCTCAGATAGTCGAACTTCTCTGCCCATTCCCACCCCACAAGAAAGAAACAATGCTCCTGCAACTCCGCCGCAATATCCGCCAACGGCGGATAGACCACCGCATCTTTCTCCCCCGCCTCCATACGTGCACGGGAGATGAGCCGCGACAAACGGCGATAGCCCTCCGGAGTGCGCGCCAACACGGTCAGCGGCGCTGGTTCGAGGCTCAGTTCCGCGCCAAAAACAGCGGGAAGGCCGACCTTGGCGGCAGCCTCCGCAAACTTCATGAGCCCATAGAAGCCATCCCTATCTACCAGCGCCATTCCCCGCAGTCCCAGCTCGACCGCCCGCGCCACAAGCTCCTCCGGCTCAGAGGCCCCTTGCAGGAAGCTATAGGAACTCACCGCATGCAGCTCCGCAAAGGGCACGGCAGAGTACCCCGCCTTCGGGGCGTCCGTAGCGTCCGGCAGATGCTCCACCGACACGGGAATGGGGCCTGGGCGGCCAGACAAGATCCGCTCGACGCGGGACCACGGTAGCGCTGCACCCCCATTGAACCTCATAGCCCCACACCTTATAATCGAACACTCATTCCCGTCAAGGTTTTCGTTGAACAATTACCGGAATAGACAAAGCGGTTCAATCGTTGCTAGTTTTTCGAGCAGTGTAATCACCTGCGGTGCCTCACCCCGTGCCGCACAACCAAGAAGGGACACTAAGACCCATCATGAGCATCCGTCGCGTACTTGCTGCCACCTCGGCAGCTGTCATCGCCGCTACCGGCCTGGTCGCCTGCTCCTCCGATTCCTCGGACTCTGAAGCCAAAGGCGGCGGCGAAGAAATTACCAAGGACTCCACCATCACCATCGGCACTACCGATGCCAACATGGAAGAATGGGCTGTCTTCCAGGACCTGGCCAAGGAGGCCGGCTACGACGTGAAGCTGGAGAACTTCGCGGACTACAACACCCCGAACCAGGCTCTGGATCAGGGTCAGCTGACCGCCAACAAGTTCCAGCACCTGCAGTTCTTGGCCAAGTACAACCAGGGCAACGGCACCGACCTCGTCCCGCTCGCCTCCACCGAGATCTACCCGCTGGCCATCTACTGGAAGGACCACAAGGACCTTTCCGACATTGAGGGCCAGGAAGTGGCCATCCCGAATGACTCCACGAACCAGGGCCGTGCTATCGGCCTGCTGGCCCAGGAGGGCCTGGTCACTCTTAAGGAGGACAGCCCGCTGATCCCGACTCCGCTCGACATCGACGAGAAGAAGTCCAAGGTCACGGTCACCCCGGTCGACGCCGCCCAGACCCCGGCCGCATACGGCGAGGGCAAGCCGGCCGTCATCAACAACTCCTTCCTGGAGCGCGCGGGCATCGACCCGAAGTCCGCTGTGGCAGAGGATGACCCGAACTCCACCGAGGCAGAGCCGTACATCAACGTCTGGGCCGTACGCGCCGAGGATGCTGACAACGAGACCCTCCACGAGCTGGCCAAGCTGTGGAAGGACCCGAAGGTCACCGAAGCTGTCCTGAAGTCCTCCGGCGACACCGCCGTGGCTGTGGACCGCCCGCAAGAAGAGCTGCAGGAGATTCTGGACCGCCTCGAAGAGGAAGCCTAAGCCCCCGCTACTCCACATGTCCCCCCGCGTTCACGCTTCAGTGTGTGGCCGGGGGATTTGGCCGTTACACACGATTCACATAACCCCCACAAGGACACCTCACGTGATTGACCACACTGGCGCCCCTCGAGGCACCCGGATTGAGTTCCGCAACATCACCAAAGTCTTCACAAACAAAAAGACCACTACGAAAGCACTCGATAACGTCTCACTGACCGTCGAGTCCGGCGAGATTGTCGGCATCATCGGCTTCTCGGGTGCCGGCAAGTCCACGCTGGTGCGCATGATCAACGGCCTCGATACCCCAACGTCGGGAGAGCTGCTTCTCGACGGCACCGATGTCGTCGGCATGCCCGAAAAGCAACTGCGCGGCATCCGCCGCAATATCGGCATGATTTTCCAGCAATTCAACCTCATGTCCTCGCGCACCGCGGCGGGCAATATTGAGTACCCGTTGAAGCTGCAGGGCGTCGAGAAGCAGGAGCGTAAGAAGCGCGTTCAGGAGCTTTTGGAATTCGTCGGACTGGCGGACAAGGGCAATAACTACCCGGAGCAGCTCTCCGGTGGCCAGAAGCAGCGCGTCGGCATCGCCCGCGCTTTGGCCAACAACCCTTCCCTGCTGCTGGCGGATGAGGCCACTTCAGCCCTTGACCCGACTACCACGCACGAGGTCCTCGACCTACTGCGCAAGGTCAACCGCGACCTCGGCATCACCATCGTGGTTATTACCCACGAGATGGACGTCGTGCGTTCCATCGCCGACAAGGTCGCCGTTATGGAAAATGGCCGCGTCATTGAGGACGGCAGCGTCTACGAGGTCTTCTCCAATCCGCAGACCAGCGTGGCAGAAAAGTTCGTGGCCACCTCGCTGCGCAATACCCCGGACGTGGTTGAGGCCGATGACCTTCTCGCCCACGAGGGCCGCCTGTTCACCATCAACCTAACCGAAAACTCCGGCTTCTTCGGCGCCGCCGGCAAACTCGCGGACAAGGGCGTGTCCATTGCCGTGGTCCACGGCGGTATTACGACGTTGCAGAAGCATTCCTTTGGCAAGATCACCGTGCGCCTCAACGGCCCGGATGCTGCTATCGAAGAGTTCTACGCGCACATGCAGCGCACCACCGACATTGAGGAGATTCAACGATGAACGTCACCTACCTCGCGGAGGCCAACTGGAGCCGTCTAAGTGGCACGCTTGTCGACGCCATCAAGGACACCCTCATCATGGTCGCCACCACCATGGTGCTTGCGGGCATCATCGGCTTGGTTCTCGGCATCCTGCTCTACACCACCCGCCCAGGCGGAATCCTGCAGAACAAAGTCATCTACTTCATCATCAATATCCTGGTGAACTTCGTTCGCCCGATTCCGTTCATTATTTTGCTGGCCTTCGTCCAGCCGCTCACGGTGGCGGTCTTGGGAAGTTCCATCGGCCGCGAACCCGCCACGTTCGTCATGGTCATTGCGGCTACCTTCGCGGTGGCGCGCATCGTGGAGCAGAACCTCGTGGCGCTCGACCCGGGCGTGATTGAAGCAGCCCGCTCCATGGGCGCCTCGCCGTGGAAGATCATCACTACGGTCATCATTCCGGAAGCGCTGGGCCCGCTGGTGCTGGGCTACACCTTCCTGTTCATCGGCATCGTCGACATGTCCGCCATGGCTGGCTACGTCGGCGGCGGTGGCTTGGGTGACTTCGCCATCGTCTACGGCTACCGCGCCTTCGAGTGGGAAGTCACCGTGGTGGCTACCCTCATCATCATCGTGCTGGTCCAGGCAGCCCAGTTCTTCGGCAACTGGCTCTCGGCGAAGATTATGCGCCGCTAACCGCGTCGCAAGACGCGACGCGCGGTATAAAAGCGAGAGGTCTTGGGCTCGTCTCCACAGGAGGAGACGACGCCGGAGGCCTCTTTTTCTTCGAGTTCCACTACCCACGCGCGGCCATCGCTATGACGCACGGTGACGCTATCCCCCGCCGCGGGCTCATCCGCCGCGGCGACGTGGAGGTCGCCGTAGTGGAGGTTCTCGGAGGCGTCGAGAAGCTCGCGCGCCACGGCGAGTTCTGCCACCTGGCCCTTCGGCGTATTCAGCCCCGAGCCGCGGTTAGCCGGGTAGAAATACTCGCCGCGCAACGCCTTGCCCACAAGCTCGCGGCCGGCCTCCACGTTGAGGCGGCCGAAAGAGTAGCCCCACGGCATGAGCAACACCGAAGGCGCGAAACGGTGGCCCTTAGTGTGCGAGGTCTCCCATACGGTCTCCTCGTATTCACAGGCGAGCGAGGCGGCCAGCGGACGCCCCTTCACCGCGCAGCAGGCATCGCGCTTGGCGTGAGTACACACCAATACCAACGGCAGGCACGTGCCGCGCGGATTCTCCAAGTCAAGGTCCAGAATGTCCTCTGGGCCGTTGAGAATGTAGTCCTGCACAAGGCCCTCGCGGGCCCAGACCACGAAGCAGCGGAAATGCCCCGTACCGCGCTCGCGCCCAGCGCGGCCTGGACGGCGGATGAGCTGCAGGCCGGCTACGCCCTTAAGCTTGCCCTTGAGTTTCTCCGTCAGGCCGGGGCCAAAAGTGTGGCCGTCGAGCACATCTCGGGACCACGCCGCGGGCCACTCGAAGAGGACATAGACGGATTCTTGCTTAGCGGTACCAGCCAAGGGTTCTACCTGGATATCGGAGCAGAAGGTCATGGCGCCAGTTTAACTGTCATCACTTCTTTCACAACAATGTGGTTACGATGTTCACTTCGGTTCCAAGAATTCCGTCTTGGGCGGCTACGCTCGAAGTTATGCCGAAACACACTCTCTCGCGCGCAGCCACCTCCATGGCGGCACTCGTCGCC
Source organism: Corynebacterium minutissimum (assembly GCF_016889765.1). Classification (NCBI taxonomy): domain Bacteria; kingdom Bacillati; phylum Actinomycetota; class Actinomycetes; order Mycobacteriales; family Corynebacteriaceae; genus Corynebacterium; species Corynebacterium minutissimum. Next base: position 1,764,238 of record NZ_CP069533.1, on the reverse strand, counting down.
TCGAGTGCGCTCGTGCTGCAGGGCTGCTCCGTGTCCTCCGACGACACCTCCGCGCCGACCGCTACTGTCGACGCCACCTTGTCCGGCGTGTCCACCTCGACTGCTCAGAACGCCACGGCGCCCGCTGGGCTGACCCCACTGGGTGACGCCAACCTGGAGATGAAAACCCTCCGCCCACCAGTGCCGTCCGAGCTGGTGGTCACGGATGTGCGCGTGGGCAGGCATGATGGTTTTGACCGCGTTGTCTTCGAGTTCACCGGCAATGGTTCACCGGGCTGGTTTATTGATTACGCCGACTCCCCCGCCCAGCAAGGCTCGGGCAACCCGATTTCTTATGAGGGAGCCACGGCGCTAAACGTCAGCATTGACGGCACGGCGTACCCTTTCCAGCTCGATATGGAAGACCCGAACATCGGCACCGTCAAGGGCGCTGGCGGCATGGTGACCCAGGTGGTTAACGCCGGCACCTTCGAGGCCCGTTCGCAGTTCGTCGTCGGTCTCGACGGGCGCCACCCGTACTCCGTCCAGGTACTTAAGGCGCCGACGCGTCTGGTTATCGATATCCAGAACTAGGTATACGTCGCCTCCACCGACCAGCGCCCGCCTGCCCACACGAGGAGCCAGGCGCGCTGGCCGTTGTCGTTTTCGCCCACGACTTGTAGGCGCGCGCAGCGCTGCGCCTCGTTCGGATCCCACCAGCCGGTATCTACTGGCCAAGGTCCGGCCCACCCGGTCACGCGGTAGCGGTGGCGGCCCCACCCTAGGCCCGCAGGTTCACCGGAGAGGAGGGCTTCGGCGGTGACGATGATGTCGGCTGCAGAGGCGTCGATAAGCCGGATGCGCGCGGCGGGGTGTGCCAAGCTCGCCGGCAGCGGCGCGGGGATGCGCCCAGGCCACGTGCCCTCCGGGGCAGGGTCGCGCTGCTCGCCATAGGGAATCAGCTCGATACGCTCGGCCACCCCGCGGCCTGCGGCCGGGCGCGGCTGCAGCACGCGATCCACACCGAGCTGCGACTGCACGCGCGCAATAACCCGCTTGGCGTGCTCCGTCGATTCACCCGCGCCCCACAGCACACTATCCCCAGGTGGGGCGACTTCCACCGGTTCCAGCACAAGCTTCTCGACGCCCCCACCTTCGCCCGCCCGCGCACTACTCAGCCACCCATCGAGCTGCCAGCGCACGCGGTCTGCCGTGGCGGCCTCGCTCAACGCTTCCTGCGTGCGCCAGATGCGCTCGAGGCGCGTACCGCCCTCGAATTCGGCGATGACGCGCAGGCGCATGCAGATAAGGCTCGCGCGATCCAGCACCGCGTGCAGGCGTGCTGCCAGCTGGCGCGCAGCGAAGGCCGCCGCGTCCACGCGCTCAAGAGGCTCCTCGAAGGCTTGCTCCACGCCCAGATCGGGGCGGGCAAGCTCCGGCGCCACGCGCCGATCGGGTGCAGCTGAAGCCACCGCGTGACAGCGCCGCCCGGCTTCCCCGAAGCGCGTGGTGACCTGGCGCAGCGGCAAACCCGCGAGCTCTCCCAACGTGCGCACGCCGAGGCGCTGCACGGTATGGACCGTCTCAGGCGGACAGCCCAACGCCACCTCCGCGGCGAGCACTCCCACCGGTTGCTCCGACAGAAATTCCCGCGATCCGCCTGGGGGAACCACCGCTCCGAGGTTCTCATGACGCGCGGCAATGAGCGCGGTAGCGATCTCGTCAGCAACGCCGACGGTGGCGTCGAGGTGGGCTCTCGAGGAGGCGTCGACAAGCATCTCCACTGCCCTATCCTCACTTCCGTGGAAACGCCCCGCAGCACCCGCATCCACAATGACTAGGCCCGGACGCAGGACCTCCACCGAGGACGCCACCGCATCGAGCCCGGCAGCAATCTCCGCGAAGACCGCACCATCGCGGTCCGGGTTAGCCTCCTCCACTCGCACGTCCGGCAGCACTGCTTGGGCTTGGCGCACACGCATCCCGCGGCGCACTCCGGCCCGGCGCGCCGCCGCGTTGCACACCGCCACGTGGTGCTGGGAGGCAATCACACACGCTGCCCTGTCGGCGTCCTGCAGCGCCTGGATAGGCCAATCCGGGAACCACAGGGCCGCGACTCTCATACCACCTCCAGGCGTGGGCGCTCAGCCCGATCACCGCAGGTGAGCACCCCTCGGCGTGGGCGTGCGCTTTTCGACGCCACCCGCACCTCAATATCCACTCCCCTGATACGCCCGCTGCCGCGGCCTACGCCGCGCACCGCCACGACGTCTGCGCCAATCTCCGTGACCGTACCCGGGAGCCGTGCACCGACGGTCAGCAGTGCCGCTTGTCCGCCGCGCACCTTGGCCAGAACCGGCCGTGCTCGCGTGGGGCTGAGCTCGCCGAGACCTTTGTGCACGACGAGGTCCAGCCCCTCACACAACACCCCGGTGACCGCCCACGGCTCGGCTCCCGGATCGGGCACAACGATGACCCGGGAGACATCCCCTTCCTCGGCCACCTGTGCGAGTAAGAGGTCTGGCCAGCCTACGATGCCCACATGTCCGCCCGCCGCGCTAACATGGGAGACAAGCTCCACCACTAAGGCCGCACATGCGGCGCACGCGGTGGCCCGCTTTCGGGGCAGTCCACCACTTGGGAGCAGCGCAGATAGACCTTCGGGGACGGTAAGCATGTCCACATCCGGCTGAACATCTGCGGCCACGTCTGGCGTTTCCAGACGTTGAATCTGGGCGCGCAAAGCCGCGATCTGGTCGGCCCGTGAGCCACCCGCGACGCGAACACCTGTTTGATTCATAGCTCCTATTATGAACCTCTCACCGGACACGCGCAATTGCACTGGTAGCGTTAGGCGCCATGAACCCCCTCCACGCGCACACCACCCCCATCCCCACTCCACTGTGGGTACGCCTCGGCGCCTCGCTGCTGGCCGGTGCCGCCGTGGCGGTGGGCACGAGCCGTATCCACTTCGGCCTAACGCTCGGGCTCAGTCTGGTCTTGATCCTGGCAGCCTGCGCGCTGGTATTCCTCCACCCCTACCGCCAGCGCATGCGCGAGTTCGCTGAGGATCACAACGTCTCCCTGCTGCCCTCCGCGGCACAGCTGCTACCGCTCATGGTGCTGTGGCTCGCCATCATGGCTGCCCCACTTATCGCTCTACCAGCCTGGGGCAGCGCCCTAGTGTGGGCACTAGTCTTCGGGGCCGCGTTCCTGCTGTTCCCGCACGTGGACGGCTCTCGCAAGCTCGCCTACGCCTAACGCGACTTAAGCCAAATCGCGCGAGGTAGCCCAGCGAGTGAGCTGGTGGCGGTTGGACTGCTGGGTCTTGCGCAAAATGTTGGAGGCATGCGTCTCCACGGTCTTGACAGAGATAAACAACTGCTTGCCAATCTCGCGGTACGTATAGCCGCGGGCAAGCAGCCTTAAGACCTCCAGCTCCCGCCTCGTGAGCGCATCCACCACTGGGTCATGACCTTCCTCCGGCTCCGGTGCGGGCGCGCCGGAGGCAAAAGCATCGAGGACAAAACCTGCTAGGCGCGGCGAGAAATACGCATCCCCACTGTTGACCTGCGCTATCGCTTGGGCTAGGTCGGGGCCGGAAATATTCTTGGTGACATAGCCACGCGCGCCCGCCCGAATTAGCGCAATAACATCCTCTGCCGCATCCGACACGCTCAGCGCCAGAAACACCGGCCGCGATGGCTGGTGCGCCGTCGCGTTCATCACGGCGAGGCCGCCGCCGTCGGGCATGTGAACGTCGAGAAGCACCACGTCCGGCGAGGTACGCGCAATACCCTCCAGCGCCTCCGCAACGGTCCCCGCATCCCCGACGATTTCAATCTCCGGGGACTCCGCCAGCTCCGCGCGCACGCCGGCACGGAAGACAGAGTGATCATCAACCAGAAACACCTTCACCATGCTCATAACGCTACCGTGAGCTCCACCTCGGTGCCCTCCCCCGGGGTCGAGGAAATTCTCACATGCCCACCGACACTCTCTACGCGCGCGCGAATACTATCACGAATGCCGTGCCTATCAGCGGGAATGTCCTCCACCTCGAAACCTACCCCACGGTCACGGACAAAAATGCTCAACTCGCCGGCCAACAGCTCCGCATACACGTCCACCGTATCCACGCCCGCGTGCTTGCCGGCATTCACCATCGCCTCGCGCGCTGCCTGGATGGCAAGCTTGGCGGACTCCGTCAGTTCCGCGTCCTCGCCCACCGTCACCAGGGAGACCCGCAGGTCGAAAAGATCCTCCACTTCCCCACATGCCGCGTCGAGAGCGCCGAAACAGGTGGTGGGGGCGGAGGAGGGGGCGTCGAAAAGCCAGGCCCGCAGCTCACGTTCTTGGGCACGCGCCAAGCGCGTCACCTCGCGCGGATCCTCCGCGCGCTTTTGGATGAGCGCCAGCGTCTGCAGCACCGAATCGTGCAGGCGGGCGGCAATCTCCGTGCGTTCCTCCGACACCGCCTTCGCCGCCTGCTCCTGCGACAGGGAACGCCACAGCTTGAGCACCAGCGGCACCACCAGCGCACCAAAACCCACGAGTGTTAGCGCCGTAGCCACAATCGCCGAACCAGATCCGCTCTCCCACGTCACCGCCGCCACCACAACGCCCACGATGACCAACGCGGCACCAGCCACAACGCTCACCATGCCCACCGGCGTATTCAAGCCACGGTCGTAAGCTAGCCACGCCAAGACCGCGCCGACGCCCACAGCAGCCAACGGCACCAATGCGCTTGGCGACGCCCCCGATACCCCCAACACCCCAATTACCCCTCCTACCAGCGCTAAGAACACCAGCAGGAGGGAGGAAGGGTTGCGGGAGGAGGGGCCGTCGTCAAGCGCAGGCGTGGACATCCACAACCCGGCATAGACCATCGCGCCCACCCCGCCCATCACCGTCAGCACGGTAAGAGCGATGCGTACGTAGAGAACCGGAACCTGCAGATGCTGGGCGAGCCCCGCAGCCACGCCGGCCACCACGCGATCGGACTGGGGCCGCGACATCAAGGGATAAGGCGCCGCGTTTTCTGCAGGCACATAGGGCGAAGTCATACCAACTATCGTTGCACGGCGAACCTCGCATGCACATCAGGGACAACCCCGAGGCGGAAAAATCAGGGCGATTACCGATACCGCCGCGAGGCCCCGCACGGCACCATAAAAGTATGACGAAGAACAACACACTCAACCAGATGTGGACGACCCGCCCCGTCCGCCTTCCCAAGAAACAGGGCGGCGACGCGCACATCGCCGGTGTCTGCGAAGGCATCGCGGTGCGCTACCAGATTGACCCCACGCTCGTGCGCGTGGCTTTTGTGGTCGCAGCACTCGCCTTCGGCGGTGGCATCGCCGCCTACCTCGCTGCCTGGGCAATCATGCCGCGCTACGGCTCGCCCTACTGTCCGCTCGATGCGGCCTTAGGCAAAGATGGCGCCAAGGAGGAGCAGGAGCTCGGCTGGATGCTGATTATCGGAGTCCTTCTCACTTTAGGCTCCGGCCCGTTATTCCTGAGCGAGCAATACTTCGCCGGTCTTCCCTCTGCCACGCTAACCTTCGGGCTGTGTGCGCTGGCCTGGTACGCCCTTCACCACCGCGAGCCGCTGCCGCCCGGCGGGCTATTAGCCGCTGAGCAGCCGGTGCGTGAGGAGCCCGTTAACCTCAACAGTTATAGCCCTGCGGAAGGCCACCCCTTCCCGCCCGGCCGCACCACCCCGCCGTCCTGGGATCCGCTCGGCGTGGTACCTGAAGCTTGGGACCTGCCGGAACCGGGCCCGCGAGAAGAACCGACAAAGAAGCGTGGTTCGCAGTGGGCTGAGGCCGCGATTGCTCTTGGTGCTGTGGGAGTCGCCCTGACGGTTGCCTTCCTCGGGGTCTCCTTCCAGTCAGAAGTCGACGGCGATGAGTCCGGGTTCCGCGCCCGCTTCAATGTCGGTTCTCAGCACATCGCCCCTACCAGCGCAGAGGAGCTCGAGGAATACTATGACCTGGGTATCGGCACCTCAACGGTGGACTTGAGCCAGCTGCACGACCTGAAAGACAAACACGACGTCACCATCGATATCGGCATCGGCACCGTGGAGGTCATCCTCCCGAAGGACGTCCCGGTATCGCTCACCTGCGACGGCGGCTTGGGCGAAAGCAATTGCACCGACCGCCATGACGATGATGCGCTGCTGGATATCCACATCGACGAGGGCATCGGCGAGCTCACCGTCACCGGCTAAACTGGCCCACTATGAGACACTTCGGCAACGATTACCACCGCTCCGCTCACCCCCGCGTCCTTGATGCCATCCCGGGGGCGGGCGGGGCCTATGCCGGCTACGGCACCGATGAGCTTTGTGCTGCGGCCGCCGATACCCTGCGCGCCGCCTGCCAGGCGCCGGATGCCGAGGTGCACTTCATGGTCGGAGGCACCCAGGCCAACGCCACCGTCATCGCCCACCGGCTGCGCCCCTGGGAAGGTGTTATTGCGGCGGATAGCGGGCACATCGCCACGCACGAGACGGGCGCTATCGAGCACACCGGACACAAGGTCATCACGCTGCCAAACCAGTTGGGCAAGATCACCGCCGCGCAGGTCCGCGCGTGTGTGGAGGAGTACCGCGCTTCTGGGATTGAGGAGCACATGCCCGAACCCGCGCTGGTCTACATCACGCAGCCCACTGAATACGGCACCACCTATACCCGCGCGGAGCTCGTGGCCCTGCGCGAGGTGTGTGACGAGTACGAGTTGCGCCTGTTTGTCGACGGCGCCCGCCTCGGCTACGGCCTTTCTGCCGCGGATGTCAGCCTGCCGGATCTTGCCGCGCTTGTCGACGTCTTCACCATCGGCGGCACCAAATGCGGTGCCCTCTTCGGCGAGGCCATCGTCTTCCCCGCAGGTGCACCGCGCTTCCGCCACGCCATGAAACAACACGGCGGGCTGCTAGCTAAAGGATGGTTGCTCGGTGCGCAGTTCTCCGCCCTCTTCAGCACGCCCGCTGAGGCTGCAGCTCCGGCAACGCTCTACGAACAAATCTGCGCCCGCGCCAACGCCCAGGCCCAGCGTATCGCCGAGGCATTCCGCGCCGTCGGCATCGACATGCTCTTTGACTCCCCCACCAACCAGCAGTTTGCACTTCTTACCCGCGAGCAGGAAGACCAGCTCAAGAAAAACTTTGTGTGCGAGTTCTTTGGCGAACATGAAGATAAGCGCGTGGTGCGTTTCTGTACGGCGTGGTCGACGGAGGAGGGGGACGTCGATAAGCTGTGTACTGCGATTTCTTCGCTCAAGTAGCGCGATCACACGACCTGGTTTAGGCTGTGGCCTATGCAACTGGGGGGTTACATTCAGGCACTAGCGCATGGGCTCGACGTGGTCGAGCAGTGCGCCGGTGTCACGCGCGCGCAACTGGTTCAGATGGGCGCGCAGCCCGACTTCGCGGCGAAGCTTCTCAACCTGCACGAGGTGTACTTCGGCGATACCATGTTCCGCTCCCGGCAGCGCAAAGCGCGCCGCACGCGCCACGATGTGTTCACGCTCCTTGATATCGAGCGTTACTGTTCTCGACTCAAGGCACGCAAGGCCTGGGAGCTGCGCCAGCTGCTGGCCGCTACCCCGCGGGAGAAGATCGCCATAGTGGCGAAGGCGAAGCTCAAGGAATGGCGCCCGCCCAAGGACCCCGCCCCGGGCGTGCGCGTGACGCGCCGGGAAGGCCGCAACCACACGCTGAGCATCACGGATAGCTCGTTGAACATCTCGAAGCTGCTGGCCGTACTCAAGACGACCGACAAGGACTTGCTCACCACAGCGCATACCGTGTTCCGCGGCGGGGGCGGCTCGGGTCAGAAGCTCCAATCCAACGTCATCGTGCGCCTCGATGAGATGGACCGCATCATTGACGGCGATGGTGAGGAGATTGAGCTGCAGCTGACCAACGGTGCCACGATGACCGGTGCGGAGTTTGTGCGCGAAAAGCTTGCCGACGTCGGCCTCATCACCCTTATCCATCCCCACCACGGCCCCGTCAACCTCTACATGGCCAGCCGCTTTGCCAGCCCGAAGCAGCGTCTTGCTTTATCGGCGGAGCATCCCACGTGTGCGTGGCCCGGCTGCAATGCGCCTGCTGAGGACTCGCAGATTCATCACCTCATTCGCTTCCAAGATGGTGGGCCGACCAACATGGCCAATATGGTGCCGCTGTGCGCGTATCACAACGCGGTCAACGACGATGACCCCGAGCGCCCTACCGGCCGTGGACGCCTCGACCGCATCGACGGCCGCGTGCATTACCTGCCGCCGTGGGCGGGCCCACCCGTTCCTATTCCCAGCCCCGCGCACCCGCCGCCCTCGTCCTCACCGCCTGGTGGTTCAGTCAGCCCTCGCCCAGGCGAACCACCGCCGGGTTAGGCCGTGTAGTCCGCGCCGATTCACCGACGCACCGCGCGTCCAAGCTTCCGACCAGCCGCTCACTGAGGAATAGTCCTCGGTGCGCGGCTACACGTGCGCGCCACTCTAAAAGACCCGTTCAGAGGGCTATTTCTTCGCCTTCACCGGGCTGGAATTAATGCGTTATTGGAGCGCTGGGGAATCATCCCCTTCCGACTGAAAGCGGCCTATTGCTAGCGTTCGGGTCATGAAATATTCCCTGATTCTTCCCTGCATCCTCGGCTGCGCGGCACTCGCCGCCTGCTCCCCTGCCGCCGCCGTTGCCTTCAACCCCGGCGGAGCACATGCCGGCACGACAGACACCTGCGCCACCGAAAACGCTTACTTCCACACGCGCTATGGCCTCGGTGCTGAGGGAGCCACCGCTTTGCGCAGCGACGTCGTGCCCCGACTCTATTTCACCGTGACCGATGGCGGCTACAATCCCTGCGCACCTATCAGCTACTCCGTGCTGAGCGGTACATACGGCAACCTCAACGGGCCAGGCGGGCTCGGTTCGTCGATTGCCCAAGGCCTCATCGTCTGGTCGGGTTCGACCCCATTGGCCAACACCGGCGTGACGGCAGCCAGCATCGAGAATGTGCAGGTGCTAAGCGACGACACCCTCCAAGCCACCTTCGGCCGCCGCGGCGGCGCCACGGCGGAAGGGATCACGGAGCGCGCTACCGTTCAGCTCCAGATCCAAGGCGACCAGCTCGTGCCGATCAGTGGTGACATCGCACTCTACAACGACATGATCAGCGGCCCGCCCACCATCATTCCCTAAACCGCCCAGCAACCACCGCCGGGCACAATGCACAGCGCGGCCGCGCCCTTGAATCATTAGGGCACGGCCGCGCACATCTGCGAGGGATTTTTATCCCCACGCGTTTACTCCCACTCAATCGTTCCCGGCGGCTTCGACGTCACGTCGAGCACGACTCGGTTAACATCCTTGACCTCGTTGGTAATACGGGTGGAGATTTTCTCCAGCACGTCGTACGGCAGGCGGGTCCAGTCCGCGGTCATCGCATCCTCGGAGGACACCGGGCGCAGGACGATTGGGTGGCCGTAGGTGCGGCCATCGCCTTGGACGCCGACCGAGCGGACGTCGGCAAGCAGCACCACCGGGCACTGCCAAATCTCGCCATCCAGGCCAGCGTTGGTCAGCTCAGTACGCGCGATGAGGTCTGCCTGACGCAAGGTCTCAAGACGCTCCTCGGTGACCTCACCAATGATGCGGATGCCCAGGCCCGGGCCCGGGAAAGGCTGACGCGCCACGATTTCTTCCGGCAGGCCCAGTTCACGGCCAACCGCACGAACCTCGTCCTTGAAGAGCAGGCGCAGCGGCTCGACGAGCTCGAACTCGACGTCGTCAGGCAGGCCGCCCACGTTGTGATGGGACTTAATGTTCGCGGTACCGTCACCGCCGCCAGACTCCACCACGTCCGGGTAGAGCGTGCCCTGCACCAAGAAGGCGGCATCCTGGCCGTCCAGCGCCTGGTCGACGGCGCGCTCGAAGGAGCGGATGAACTCCGCACCGATGGCCTTACGCTTAGCCTCCGGCTCGGTCACACCAGCCAGCTTGGAAAGGAAAGCCTCGCGCTCATCAGCGGTGATGAGCTTCGCGCCAGTCGACGCCACGAAGTCCTTCTCCACCTGCTCACGCTCGCCCGCGCGCAGCAGGCCGTGGTCGACGAAGACACAGGTCAAACGGTCACCGATGGCGCGCTGCACCAGCGCGGCGGCCACGGCGGAATCCACGCCGCCGGACAGGGCACAAATCGCGCGGCCTTCCTCACCGATCTGCTCACGCACATCCTCGATGAGGCGCTCCGCAATGTTCTCAGCAGTCCAGTTCTGTTCCAGACCAGCCACCTCAGTAAGGAAGCGGGTGAGTACCTCCTGGCCGTGCGGCGAGTGCAGGACCTCCGGGTGGTACTGCACGCCTGCCATCTTCTTGGACAAGCACTCCATAGCGGCCACAGGCGCACCATCGGAAGAGGCAGTCACTTCGAAGCCCTCCGGAGCTTCAGAGACCGAATCGCCGTGGGACATCCATACCTTGTGGGTTTCCTCCAGGCCCTTATGCAGCACGCCGCCGGACACGGTCATGTCCGTGCGGCCGTACTCGCGAGCACCGGTGGCGGCCACGGTGCCACCGAGGACGCGAGTCATGGACTGGAAGCCGTAGCAGATACCAAAGACCGGAATGCCGAGCTCGAGCAGCTCCGGCTTCAGCGCTGGGGCGCCGTCGGCATACACCGACGACGGCCCGCCGGAAAGAATCAGCGCAGCCGGGTTTTTGGCTTTGATGTCTTCTACCGACGCAGAGTTTGGGACAACCTCGGAGTAGATGTTGGCCTCACGTACGCGCCGGGCGATGAGCTGCGCGTACTGGGCGCCAAAGTCCACCACGAGGACAGGACGCGGGGTTGTATTTGGGGTAGTCACGGCCACCAGTTTAACGCAGTGCTCCTTTCGCAGTGAATGTCGAGGGAATGTAGGACAATAGCCCGCTCGCTATCCTGTGCGTCATTGGCTCATGCATCTCGCTGCAGCTGGGCGCGAGCCTAGCCATCTAGCTCTTTCCTCATGCAGGAACGTGGGGAACGGCGTCGATGCGTTTGCTGGTAGCCTCGGCAATCCTGTTGCTCATCGCGCGTCCAAAAGCGCACACGTGGAACCGTTAAAAGTGGATTTCGGCTGCGCTGTTTGGCGTGTCATTGGGGTTGATGAATGGCTTCTTCTACGCGTGGTTCCGCTAGGCCCCGCGGTAACCATTGAGTTCGTGGGCCCGTTGCTGTTAGCGGCGGTGCTGTCGCGGTCGCTTCGCGACGCCACCTGCGTCACCCTCGCCCTCATCGGCATGGCCCTACTGGGCGTGGACTCGTTGACCGGAGAGCCGCTCAACCCGCGCGGCGCGCTAGTGCTGGTCAGCGATCCGTGGTTGCTGTTCGTGGCGTTGGGAACGGGCGTGCTGGCATCACTTATCCCCTACTCACTCGAGTTCATCGCTCTCAAGCGCCTTGCCCCCAATGTGTTTTCCATCCTCATCGCCCTCGAGCCGGTGTTCGCCGCCTTCTTCGGCTGGCTCCTCCTATCCCCGGGCGTGACCGCGCTAAAGCTCACGGCCATTGCCTTGGTGGTGTTGGCATCGGTTGTCCAAACGATGGTGCCGGCGCGCGGGCACATCATTTTCCGCACAATTGCACTGCGCCCGCGCCGCCCCCGAGCCCCGTGGCGCTTCCGCCGCCCGCAGAATTAACGGACGGCCAGGCCCACCTTCTGGAAGGACTTCAGGTCCGTGTAGCCGCACTTGGCCATGGCACGCTTGAGGCCACCGACGAGGTTGAGCTCACCCAGTGGCTCATTGGATGGGCCATGCACGACGACCTCGAGGGACGGCGATCCCGCTGGGGCATCCTCGTCGTCGGCAGCGCCGAGGAGGGTGCCAGCCACGCCAACCGGCTCGATGACGCCGCGCGGGAAACGCGGGTGGCCGGCCGTCGACGGCCAGTACCAGCCCTTACCGCCTGCCTCCGCCGCACGCGCGAGGACCGGACCCAGAACGACGCCATCGGCGCCACAAGCAATGGCCTTGGCGATGTCTGCGGAGGTGTGGATGTCGCCGTCGGCAAGCACATGCACGTAGCGGCCCCCGGTTTCATCCAGGTAATCGCGGCGAGCGGCCGCAACGTCTGCGATGGTGGTCGCCATCGGGATATCAATGCCGAGCGTCTCCGGGTTAGTGTTCACACCGGAGCCGACGATGATGCCGGCCGCGCCCGCACGCATAAGGTGCAGGGCCGTGGTGTAATCCGCCACGCCACCAGCAATAACTGGGGTGTCCAGCGAACCGATGAATTCCTTGAGGTTGAGCGGCTCGCCGCCGGTCTGCACGTGCTCGGCGGAAATCAGGGTGCCGTGGATGAACAGCAGCTCCGCGCCGGCCTTAATGACCACGGGCGCCAACTCGCGAGCGCGCTGCGGGGACACGCGCACGGCCACGGTCACTCCGGAATCGCGCACCTGCGCGATGCGCTCGGCCAGCAGTTCTTCATTGAGGGGCGCGGCATGCAGCTCCTGCAGCGTAGACAGGTCGCCGAAGTTCTCCGTCACGCGGGCAATCGCGCCCTCCAAGTCCTCGTGACGGCCCCACAGGCCCTCTGCGTTGATGACACCAAGGCCTCCCTGCTTGCCCATCTCAATGACAAACTCGGGAGTGGCAAGAGCATCAGTCGGCGCCGAGACGAACGGAACGTCGAAGGTGTAGGCGTCAATGTTCCAGGACGTGTCCACGTCCTTGGAGGAACGCGTACGACGAGTGGGCACCAGGGAAACCTGGCTGAGGTCATAGGTGCGGCGTGCCTCGCGGCCGACGCCAATTTCTACGTAATCGCGCATATTGGGTCCTTAACGGTAGTTCGGAGCTTCGACGATCTGCTGAAGGTGGTGCGGGTGAGATTCCTTGAGTCCTGCAGCGGTGATTTGGACAAACTGCTTGGTCTTCAGCTCGGCCAAGGTGGCGGAACCGGTGTAGCCCATGGAGGCACGCAGGCCGCCGACAATCTGGTGAACTATGGCATCAATGTCACCGCGGAACGGCACGCGGCCCTCCACGCCTTCCGGCACCAGCTTGTCCTCGCTGCGCACATCTGCCTGGAAGTAGCGGTCCTTAGAGTAGGAGCGCTTCTCGCCTGTGAGCCCGCGGCCCTGCATCGCGCCCATCGAGCCCATGCCGCGGTAGCGCTTGTACTGCTTGCCCTGAACCACGACGATATCGCCCGGGGACTCGGTAGTGCCCGCGAGCATAGAGCCCAGCATGACCGCATCCGCGCCGGCCGCGAGGGCCTTGGCGATATCGCCGGAGTACTGCATACCGCCATCCGCGATGACCGGCACGCCCGCCGGACCAGCTGCGGAGGCGGCTTCCATAATGGCGGTAATCTGCGGCGCGCCCACGCCCGCCACGACGCGGGTAGTACAGATAGAGCCGGGGCCGATACCGACCTTGATGGCATCCGCGCCGGCCTCAATCATGTCGCGGGCGGCAGCACGGGTGGCTAGGTTGCCGCCGATGACGTCGACGCGGTCACCGAAGTCCTTCTGCACGCGGGAGACCATCTCGAGCACGCGGTTGTTGTGGGCGTGGGCAGAGTCGACGACGAGGACGTCCACGGAGGCGTCGACAAGCTGGCCCGCGCGCTGGTAGGACTCCTCGCCGGTACCGATACCCGCCGCCACGAGCAGGCGCCCAGAGCTGTCCTTGGAAGCATTGGGGAACTGCTCGGTCTTGACAAAGTCCTTGACGGTGATGAGGCCGACGAGCTTGTTGCCATCATCGACGATAGGAAGCTTCTCCACCTTATTAGCGGACAGCAGCGCCAGCGCCTCGTCCTTGCTGACACCTTCCTTGGCCACAACCAGCGGCATCGGCGTCATAATCTCAGAGACGGTGCGGGAGAAATCCGGCTCGAAGCGCATGTCACGGTTGGTGCAGATACCCACGAGGACGCCCTGCTTATCGACGACCGGCAGTCCCGAAATCCGGTACCGCGCGCACAGCGTATCGATTTCGTCGATAGTCATGTCCGGGGTGGCAGTCACGGGATCGGTGACCATGCCGGATTCGGAGCGCTTCACAATCTCGACCTGTTGCGCCTGGTCCTCAGCGGACAGGTTGCGGTGGAGCACGCCGATGCCGCCCTGGCGGGCCATGCCGATGGCCATGCGGGCCTCGGTCACCGTATCCATCGCAGCGGAGGCCAGCGGCACGCCGAGGCGAATGTTGCGGGTGAACTGCGCCGAGGTATCCACCTCGGAGGGAACGACGTTGGATTCTGCCGGAAGCAACAAAACGTCATCGAACGTGAGGCCGTAGAGTGCAATCTTGTCGGGGTTGTCTCCGCCGGTGTGGACGTGGCTCATGAGGGTAAAGCTCTCCTAAACTGACCGAATAGTTGTATGCGGTGATCCTCACTGTAGTGCGTGTGCAGCCCATAGTGGTAGCCGTACCCACGCAAGAGAATTGCTATGCGGCCGCAGAGTCAATAGGCTCGCAGACGTGAACTTTTTCGCCAACATGCCCCGCGATCCTTTCGCGGACGATCCGAACGACCCGGCTTCTTTCCTCGAGGAAGAGGACCACGTCGAACCGCTGTCCGAAGAGGACCGCCTCGGCGTCATTCATGATCTCGCCATGGTCCAGGAGTTTGCGCGTGTCTTAAGCCCGCGCGGCATCGACGGCATTTTCTTCTTCTGCGAAGACTGCGAGGAAAACCACTTCTACGAGTGGCACATCTTGGCCGCCAATATGCAGGCCACTCTCCAGGGCCAGCTGGCACCGGTCCATGAGCCGGGCGCGGAGCCGGACCCGGCGCGGTATGTGCCGTGGGATTATGCGGTGGGCTATCTCGACGGTATGGATTCGCGCTACTAGCCCGCGGTTGGACACCTAAAAAGAACCTCTCCCCCAATGGCGTGCGGGGAAGAGGTTCTTTTTGTTGTTTTACTGCTGGAACTGTGCCGGCGGGAGGCCGTTGCCCTCTGGTGCGTCCTCGGGTGCCGTATCCGGCGCCGGCTGCTGCGGGGCTTGTTCGCCACCGCCCGGTTCAGCGGGCTCCGGGTAGTTCTGCGCCGGTGGGTTCAGCGGGTTGCCTACGGAGACCGTGCTCGTGACCACGACGGTAGAGACCGCAGTCTGGGTCTGGGTTACGGTCACTGGCTCCTGCGGCGGCTGCTCCTCTTCCGTCGGGGCGGGTTTCTCCACGGTGTGCGTTGTCGTCACCGTGGCGCGAGGCTGCGGCTTAGCCGGGCTCTCGGGCTGCTCTGCACGTTCCTGCTTGGCTTGGTCCACCATCTTGCGGGCTTCTTCCAGCAGCTGGCGGGTACCGTCCATGTCTCCTTGAGCCGAGCGCTTTTCCATTTCATCGAGCGTGCCGGCCAGCTCCACGACGGAGACTTCCTGATCTTGCGCACCGAAAAGAGATTGATTAACGCCGTAGAGCGGGGAACCCGGGCCAGCATTAACGATCACCGCACCAGAGCCGGCGATGAGCAACGTTGCCGCAGCCGCACCGATGAGGCCGTGCATGAGCGGCTTGCTGCGACGGCGGCGGCGCGCAGAAGCCAGGGAGATAACGGCAGGTTCTTCGTCCGCGCCTTCGATAAGCGGAGCCGGAGGCATCTGCTTCTCGACGTCGCCACGCAGCTCCAACAGAAGTCCCGCTAGCTCATCATCGCCGCCCGTGGGGTCACTGCCTTCGGAGAGACTGGTGAGGAATGCATCATCGTCAACTAAGGGCTGCAGCTGCTCAGCGACGCCCAGCTGAACCTGGTCCTTCTTTGCCATGATGTCCTCCCTTCCTTGATAGAGAATGTGTTTAATTGTCCGTGCCAAGTGCCGATATCTCAGTTATCTCAGTCCGCGCGCGAATCGAGAGACGTGCGCAATTGCGCCAGCGCACGATGCTGTGCCACGCGGACTGCGCCAGGGGTTGATTCCACAATCTCAGCGGTTTCCTCTGCCGACAGTCCTACGAACACACGCAAGATGATGATGTCCCGGGCCTTGTCACTTAACGTATCGAGCAACGCACGCACTCTGTTACTACCGTCCATGACCAGCGCGGATTCTTCGGGGGTGGCGTCGTCAGCCGCGTCTTCGGGAACCTCGTCGGTGGGGTTGGTCTGGTCGCGGCTGAGTGCGCGGTGGGCGTCGGTGACCTTGTGGGAGGCGATGCCGTACACGTAGGCCATAAAGGGGCGGCCTTTGTCCTTGTACGTGCTTATCGACGTCGCCACGGCCAAGCAAATCTCCTGGGCCACGTCCTCTGCCGTGGGTTGGCGGTGGCCGCCGATGCGCGCGCGGCAATAGCGCAGGACCTGCGGGTGGATGATGCGCATGATGTCCTGCAGGGCGCGGCGGCTACCGTCGACAGCCAGCGGAACGAGGTCCGCCAATTCCTTATCGCTGTCGCGCTTCGATGCCGTTGCCGCATCGTTCGCGTCTGTAGCTTTGGTAGCCACTGCCATCCTTGCTTGTTCTTCTTGCCGTATTACTCTTTATTTCTTCACGTTGTGCACGAATATCATGTCACACCCACGGGCTGAATCCCGAAACGACGGGCATATTCCCCATTCTTATCCCACCATGAAAAAGTTCATACACCGTTCACTTTCAGCATAACAGCAGGTCAATCAGTACAAAACCGGCGATAGCGACACTGTTATACCTGAATGTCAACAAGACGTAACGTGTCGTTCACCCAAGGCGGTCACACTTCATTCTCGTCTCACCCCGGCACTCACGGAGTCATGGTTTCTGTGGCAGCCGTGTCCTCAGGTCCGGGCGCTCTATCTTCAACGAAGGAGAATCGAACGTGTCTCAGTCATTCCTGCTCCCCGGGCCGAACGCGGACTTTTGGGATTGGCAGCTCCAGGGCGCATGTCGTGGAGAAAACTCTGACGTGTTCTACCACCCGGACGGCGAGCGCGGTCGCGCCCGCGCTCAGCGCGAGAACCGCGCCAAGGCCATCTGCCACACCTGCCCGGTCATCGAGCTGTGCCGCGAGCATGCCCTGGCCTCCGGCGAGCCCTACGGCGTGTGGGGTGGCATGAGCGAGTCCGAGCGCGTGGTGGCCCTGCGCTCGCGTCGTACCCACGCCACCGTCAGCGCCTAAGCTCCCCCTCTCGAAGCGCCGTCTTCGAGCTGGGCTAGAAGCAACGTGGGCCAGATGACGGGCAGTCAACCTACCCGTGTCTAAGAACTCCCGCGGCGACACTCTCGCCTCCCGCACAACCTGCGCCGGGGCCAGGGGCGACGATGTGATCCGCATGCGCCCGACCGAGCCGGTGGAGCTCGATGGGGATGAGGGTGGCGTCGGAAAGCGTCCGCCACGTTTCGATGTCCTCGCGTGGCTCGTCGAGGCGTGGGGCGCACCACGGCCCACACGCGGCGAAAAGGCCCGCCGCCCCACGTCATTGCGGGGTGGCGGGCCTTCCTTACGGCTTTGTGGGAAGCTCCTGCTTCCCACGCGCACGGTTTAGTGCGCGTGCGCGTGGCCGTGGCTGGCCTGTGCCGGTTCTTCCTCGGCAGGCTTTTCCACAACGGAAGCCTCGGTGGTGAGAACCATGCGGGCCACGGAGGCGGCGTTGACCACAGCGGAGTGGGTCACCTTCACTGGGTCGATGATGCCCTGCTCCAGCAGGTTGCCGTATTCCAGGGTGGCGGCGTTGAAGCCCTCACCGTTGGGCAGCTCGGCAACGCGGGACACCACGACGGAGCCGTCGAGGCCGGCGTTCTCCGCAATCCAGTAGGCCGGACGGGTCAGCGCGCGGGACACTGCCAGCACCCCCACCTTGGCCTCACCTTCGAAGCCCTCAGCAAAAGCCTCGAGCTCCTTGGAGATCTGGACCAGTGCGGAACCGCCGCCGGCGATAACGCCTTCCTCGACGGCCGCGCGGGCGGCGTTGATGGCGTCCTCGACGCGCAGCTTGCGCTCGTTGACCTCAGTCTCGGTAGCAGCACCCACGCGGATAACAGCGACGCCACCGGAGAGCTTGGCCAAGCGCTCCTCGAGCTTTTCCTTGTCCCAGGTGGAATCGGTGCGCTCGATCTCGCGGCGCAGCTGCTCGCGGCGCTCCTCGACGGCCTCGGCGGTACCGGCACCATCCACGATCACGGTGTCCTCCTTGGACACGGTGACGCGGCGTGCGGAACCGAGAACCTCCGGGCCGACCTCCTTGAGGTTGATGCCAACCTCCGGGTCGACGACGGTCGCGCCGGTGACAACGGCCAGGTCATCCATGAAGCCCTTGCGGCGCTCGCCGAAGTACGGAGACTTCACGGCAGCAACCTTGAGGACCTTGCGGATGGAGTTCACCACGAGTGCCTGCAGCGGCTCGCCCTCGATGTCTTCAGCAATGATGAGAGTCGGGCGCGAGGACTCCGCGATCTTCTCCAGCAGCGGCAGGAAGTCCGGCAGGGAGGAGATCTTGTTGCGGACGAGGAGAATTGCGGCGTCGTCAAGCACGGCGTTGTAGGTCTCCTCCTCCGTTGCGAAGTACGGGGAGAGGTAGCCCTTGTCGAAGGAAATACCTTCGGTAACGTCCACGGCAGACTCGATGGTCTGGGACTCCTCGACGGTCACGACGCCGTCCTTGCCCACCTTGTCCATCGCGCCGGCAACCATCTCGCCGACCTCCGCATCGCGGGAGGACACGGTAGCAACCTGGGAGATCTCCGCAGAGGAGTTCACCGGGGTGGCGCGCTTCTTGAGCTCCTCGACGACCTTTTCGGCCGCCGCCTCGATGCCCTTGTTGAGCTCCACCGGGTTAGCGCCGGCAGCAACGTTGCGCAGACCCTCGAAGACGAGTGCTTGGGCCAGCAAGGTGGCGGTGGTGGTGCCGTCACCGGCGATGTCGTTGGTCTTGACGGCCACGGACTTCACCAGCTGGGCGCCAAGGTTCTCAAACGGATCGTCGAGGTCAATATCGCGGGCGATGGTGACGCCGTCGTTGGTGACGGTCGGGCCACCGAAGGCCTTGGACAGTACGACGTTGCGGCCGCGGGGGCCGAGGGTGACCTTGACGGCGTCGGCCAGCGTGTCTACACCGCGCTGGATGCCCTCGCGGGCCTCCTGGTCAAATGCAATCAGCTTTGGCATAGGGTTAATCGCCTACTTCTCGATGACAGCAAGCAGGTCACGGGCGGACAGCAGGAGGTACTCCTGGCCGTCGTACTTCAGCTCGGTGCCGCCGTACTTAGAGAAGATGACGGTGTCACCCTCGTTGACGCCAACCGGAACAACCTCGCCCTTGTCGTTGGTGCGGCCCGGGCCGACGGCTACGACGGTGGCCTCCTGCGGCTTCTCCTTCGCGGAGTCCGGGATGACGAGGCCGGATGCAGTGGTGGTCTCAGCTTCAACGATCTGGACGAGGACCTTGTCCTCCAGCGGCTTGATGTTTGCCATGATGATTTCCTCCAAAGTGTTCTCAATGCGCGCCCACATGAGCGCGCGTGTGCCGGTTGTGGGTAGCCCAGCACAGCCGTCGTCGCGGGTGAACAACTGTGGGTCAAAACAACCTGACTAGCACTCTACCCGCGCGACTGCTAGCCCTCAACGTTGTGGGGCGCTAACTCTGCTCGCCCTGCGCGAACGGCAGCTCTCGCGCGCGCGAGAGTTATCACGATTCGCCCCACCACCTCGACTAATACAACAGTAGAAACGCAGAGGTGTGAATAAAAGAAAAGACGCTCGGGTCCATAAAGGACCGTTGCGTCGGGGGCGAAAGGGCGCTAGCGCGGCTTAGACCTGCTTATCTGAGTTCATAACGGCCGCGCGCCACAGCTGGTACTCCTCCGGGTTGTCTTCGCGGTAGGTCTTCACGGCGCGGATGCCGTACTCGACGGCTTCCTTGACCTCGTCGATGTTCTTGTCATCGCCATCAGCGGCGACGAAAATAACCGGGCCACAGATGGAGCGAATGGGATCTTGGAGGAAGGCGGAGTTGCCGGTATCAGCGGCGTTGCGGGCCAGCGACGCTACCGGGTTCGGGTCGGCGCCCTCGGCCTTCGCGTTCGGGTTAAACAGTGCGGCGTAGGTCTGGCCATCATCCTGGAAGGCAACAGAAACGCGGTCCTCGGTGGTACCGCCGAGGAACTGGTTGGCGTGCTCGAGTTCGAATTCGATGGTGCGGCGGGACAGGTCCGGATTGACGAGGAAACCAGTGGTCATGACGACAGCTCCTTGTTAGGCGGGTGAGAAAGAGTCGCCTGCCAGACTACCGGTGCGCTGGGCTTTCCGCATCCGCTAGCGCGCAGCGGCGACGAGCGGAATCTCCCCCTCTAGTTGAGTATCGGTCCCGCAGTCCAGCCCGGAGGGTTCTGCGCCCTCATGGATGAGTTGGGCGGCAATAGCGGCGATCATGAGGCCATTGTCCGTGCAGAGGGAAAAACGCGGCACGCGCAGCTCAATGCCGGCGGACTCGCAGCGCTTCGCCGCTAGCCCGCGCAGCCGGGAATTAGCGGCCACGCCACCACCCAGCAGGAGCACCTTGGCGCCAGTGTCCTGGCAGGCGCGCACCGCTTTGGCGGTCAGAACATCAGCCACCGCTTCCTGGAAGGAAGCGCACAGGTCCTCCACCTGGATTGTCGAACCTTCGCGCTCGGCCTTTTCCACGTGGCGCGCCACCGCAGTCTTAAGCCCCGAGAAGGAGAAGTTGTGGCGGTTGGGCCCGCGCAGGTCCTCGGCCTTGGACAAACCACGCGGCAAATCAATGGTGGGCTTGCCTTGGGCGGCGAGCTTATCGATGACCGGCCCTCCCGGATACCCCAACCCGAGGAGGCGGGAGACTTTGTCGTAGGCTTCACCGGCGGCGTCGTCAAGCGTGGTGCCCAGTTCCTTCATGGGTTTGCCCACGGCCTCGACTTCCAGCAGCTGCGTGTGCCCGCCGGAGACGAGCAGGGCGACTGCGTGCGGCAGCTTCTCGCCCTCGAGGTTAGCCACCGCCACGTGGCCACCGAGGTGGTTGACGCCATAGAAAGGCACACCCCATGCGGAGGCAAAGGCCTTGGCTGCGGAGGCGCCCACAAGAAGCGCGCCGGCCAGGCCCGGCCCCACGGTGGCGGCGACCGCATCAGGCTTGTCGACGCCCGCCTCCTCCAGCGCCGCCTTCATCACCTGCGGCATGGCCTCAAGGTGGGCACGGGAGGCGATTTCCGGGACCACGCCGCCGAAGCGGGCGTGCTGCTCCATGGAGGAGGCGACGACGTTGGCACGGATCTCCATGTGGCCGTCGTCCGATAGCTCGATGATGCCCACTCCGGTTTCGTCGCAGGAGGACTCAATGCCGAGGATTATCATCTCTCACTCTTTCGTGGTCGGTACATGGTGTGGGCGTCCGCGCCGGAGGGCTGATAGTAGTTGCGGCGCAGGCCATTGATGACAAAATCATAGGCCTCGTAGAGGCGAATGGCGGGATCGTTGCCCACGCGGACTTCGAGAAAAATAGGTGCGTCGTGGCTATCGGCGAGTTCGACGATGGCATCCATCATCATCCGCGCGATGCCGCGGCGCTGGGCCTCGGGTGCGACACCGATGGTGCGGATTTCATACTCCGGCCACGCGGCGGGGCCCATGCGACCGACGCCGGCATAGCCTACAACCTCGTGGTCGACGTGGTTGCCATTATGGCCCACGCGGTTGTCGTCGTGGTCTACGCGGTTGTCATTATGGCCCACGCGGTTGTCGTCGTGGTCTGCGTGGTTGTCATTATGGCCCACGCGGTTGACATTCATGTCAACCGCCCAGTAGGTGGTGTGCCCCGCGGCGAGTTCCTGTTCGAAAGCGCGGGCGGGCCAGGGGCTTTCTCCGGGGAAGAGTACTTTTTCCAGCTCGGCGCAGCGAGAGACGTCGCCAAGCGTCAGTGGGCGTAGCCTCATGGTTCAGAAGATTCAGCACCGCCGATGAGCGCCGTTGAACGAGGCGTGGCCTGCGGGACTTTCGCATCGGGGCGGCGCAGGTAGAGCGGTACGAGCGGGGCCGGTTCAGACTCGAGATCGGCGCAAGCAACGAGGCCCGCAGCACGCGGGGTGTCCCACTCGCTTAGCTGACCAGCAAGGGCCTCGGGCAGGCGCGGGGCGATGGCCTCCGGGAAAACTAGGCGCGGGGAAAAGCCCTCAGGCACCGTGAGATGTTCCGGCCGCGTCACCTCCGGTCCGCTGACGCGGCGTCCCTCGGAGTAGGTAGCCCAATAAACCTCTTTGCGGCGGGCATCGATGGCCACGAGCCACTCTCCTTCGCGGCCCTGCGCGATGGCATCGAGCGTGCACACGCCATGCACGGGCAGCCCTAACGCCACGCCCAGAGCGGAGGCCGTCGCCATGCCCACACGCAGGCCCGTGAAGGGGCCCGGACCGGTGCCGACGACGATGGCGGAGAGGTCGGGGTAGGTCAGGGAGGCGTCGTTAAGCAGCTGCTCAATAGTGGGAATGAGCTGCTCGTTGTGAGCACGCGTATCACTCACCACGCGGTCGATGCTTTCTCCTGTGGCGGTATCGACGATGCCCGTGACGAGGTCAGTCGTGGCGGTATCGAGTGCGAGAACCTTCATTAGCCTGCGAAGTGCCAGCGAGTGGAGTCGTCATCCTTCTCAGCGCGGAGGAACTGCATCGGCTGCTGCGGCTGCACCGGGTACACCGCGGCCACGTCCTGGCCCTGCGCCTTAGCCGCCTCGACCTGGGTGAGTACGTCGCGGCACAGGTCCACGTTGGAGCGCTGCAGCTTCTCCGCCGAGTACTCCTGCTCAGTTGACATGGTGATGAAGTAGTTCACGTCATCAGCCACCTTGCCGTCCTCGAAGTCGATGCCAGCCTCGGCTGCAGGAATATCAGAAAGCTGATCCTCCGTGGTGCCCGGGCACACGATGAGGCCTGCAACCTCCTCAGGGCCATAGACATCCGGCACAACGAGCGCAGCGAAGTCGAGGTTCTTCGGGTACTTCTCCAGGGTTTCCGCCAAAGTCGAGGAAGAGTCTTCCTCCGTGCGGGTCATCGACAGGGCGATGAGAGCGGCGAGGAAAACGGCAAAGCCGCCAATGACGACAGTGGTAATGAATTGGCCAAGCTTGTTCATAAAGATTAAATCGCTCCTAAAAAAGGGAGGTGCAGTACGTGCTCATCCTACGTGACTGCCCTCCCCTGCCCCTGCACCACCCAGTGCAGGGACTCGTTAGACGATGATTAATGCCAGCATCTGACACATAAGAATCTTGCCGATAATCGTGGTCGGATACACCGTGGCATAGCCGCGTTCTGCCAGCTGGGTACCGGTCTGCGAGTTCAGGTATGCCATCACGGCAGGGTTGGTGGTCATACCAGCGGCCACGCCCATGGACTCATCAAACTTGAGGCGCAGAACCAAGGTACAGACAATGCCCAAGCCGATGGCAGCGACGAGGGACAGGACAAGGCCCACGCCCATGTACTTCAGCGACACCGGATCCGAGAGGGCATCACGGAACTGACCGCCAGCAGAAGTGCCCACGCCCGCCAGGAAGAGTGTGAGGCCCAAGGTGGAAATCGTCTGCTTTGCGTGGAACGGCATCTGCCAGTGAATGCGGCCGGTACGGCCCAGGGCACCAAGAATGAGGCCCACCACGATGGGGCCGCCACCGAAACCGAAGGACAGCGTCGTGCCGCCGGGCAGGGGAATCGGGATAGCTCCGAAGAGCAGACCAATAAGCAGGCCGAGGGCGAAGGGGAACAAGTCCACATTGCCGAGCTTGGATTCGGAGTCACCGAGGAAGGTTCGGACGTCGTCAAGCCGGCCCGGAGCAGTGACCACACGGACGCGGTCCGAGTAGTAGAGCACGGTGTTGTCATTCGGCACGATTTGGGTATCACCGCGGCGGATACGGGCGATGAGGAAGCCATGCTTCAGCGTGTTCAATTCCCCAATGGTGCGGCCGGCTACCTTCGGGTTCGACAGCGTGAGTCGGCGGTAAATAAGGCCGTCTTCCTCACGAAGTTGCAGTTCGATTTTTTCGCCCAGGATGGCAATCGCGCGCTCCAGCGATGGGATAGTGCCGTTGAGTAGAAGCTCCATACCGGCACGCAGCTTCATGTCTGGATCAGCAAGGACGTGCTCGTGTGACTTGCGGAGGCAGCGGGTAGCGATGACCGCCTGACCCGTGTACTCCGCAATTTCGCCCACGGTTACACCAGGGTCCTTGGTCAGGCGCACGGCCTTCCACTTGAGGGGCTCAGAGAGCATGCCTTCCTCTTTGGCATCTTTGACGTGGTTGACGCGGAAGACCTTGGCGCCAATCGCAGCCACCAAGATGGTGGCGATGATGCAGCCTGGGTAGGCCAGGGAGTAACCAACGACTGGGGCACTGTTTCCGCCTAAAGTTTCCACCACAGCAGCCATACCGGGTGTAGAGCTCTGGGAGCCGGCCAGCATGCCGACGGCCTGCGCTGGGTCAAGATCAAACAGGCGCACCGCGCCGGCAGTCAGTCCGGCGAGAACGAAGAAGAAAACGATAACGACCAGCGACATCTTCCAACCACGGCGCCGGAAATCTTCAAAGAAGCTTCGGCCGAAGTTTAGACCGATGACGTAGACGAAGATGGCGAGGCCAAACTGATACACGAATGGCGGAACCACAATGTCCGGGTTAGCTGCGGACAGACCCAGGGCCACGAACATCGCCGCCGCTGCACCGAGCGAGATGCCAAAGAAATTAATCTTGCCGATGGCCAAACCCACGGCCATGATCAAGAAGAGAGTCAACAGGGGTTGTTCGGCAAGAAACGTCAGCACATTAATTCACCCATTTCCACGAAAAGACACGGCTATCATCCTCTGCGTCGCGATTGATCGACACGACCAGATAGGAATCCGACAGACGCTCCATGAAGCCACCACCCCATTCGGCAACGACAACGGCGTCGTCGATATCGGTGTCCAAGTCTAAACCGTCTAACTCTCCTAATGGATCATCAGAGTGGTCAAGGAGGCGGTACGCATCGACGTGAACCAACGCCGGCCCGCCCACGAGTGAAGGGTGTTCCCGAGCAATGACAAATGTCGGCGAGGTCACCCTCCCCTTTACTTGCATACCACTGGCAATCCCCTGGGTAAACGCTGTTTTTCCAGCTCCCAGAGGCCCATCTAGAATGACCAAATCCCCGGCTTCCAGCGCTGCACCGAGATCTTCCCCGAGTGCGTAGGTCTCTTCAACTGTAGCGGCGATACGAGTGCCCTCGTGGGGAAAATCACTTCGCATTGTTGTCTCCTTCACGGTAAAAGCGCTCGGTGCGCCCAGTGGGGCGGCATACAATTTCATAGTTAATCGTCCCCGTCGCCTCCGCGAGCTCCGTTGCGCTCATGCCGCCTTCGCCGAAAATAACGGCATGGTCCCCCGCTTTCACGCCGCGCTCATTGGCGCCGAGATCCACGACGATCTGGTCCATACACACGCGCCCGACCTGCGGGTATAGCTCGCCGCCGAGGCCTACCTTGAGCGCTCCTTGAAAGGCTCGCGGCAGACCATCGGCGTAGCCTACCGCCACGGTGGCGAGCTGGCGGTCGCTGTCGGCGGTCCACGTCAGTCCGTAGCTTGTGGATTCTCCCTCCGAAATCGGCTTCACAGCCACCACGGAGCTCTCCCACGTCATTGCCGGTTTGAGTCCGTGGTCACGCCCAGCAACGGGTTCGAGGCCGTACAGGGCCACGCCGACGCGGACCTGGTCGAAACGCGCGGATGGACGAGTAAGCGCCGCCGGGGAATTGGCCATGTGGTTCACCGGGCACTCGAGGCCGACGCCACGGGCGCAGGTCAGGGCTTCCCGGAATTCTGCCTCTTGGTGGTCATTGTGTGGATGCGCCGGCTCGTCTGCGCACGCAAAGTGGGACATGAGGCCGAGGACGGTGAGGGTGGGGGCGTCGCGAAGCAGTGCGAAGGCCTCTTCCCACTGCTGCTTGTCGACGCCCGAGCGGTGCATCCCCGTCTCCACCATCACGAAGACCTCAGCCTGGCGCCCAGTAGCAATAAGCGCGCGAGCGTGCTCGAGAGACGGGATACCGATCTGGATCCCCGCATCCAAGGCAGGCGTGAGGTCCTCCTTCGGATTCCATAGCCACGCTGCGATAGGGGTGTTCGGGATAACGTCGCGCAATGCCACCGCCTCTCCCAACGTGGCTACACCGAAGGCATCGGCACCTGCCGTGTCCATGACCGGGGCGACGCGCTCCATGCCGTGCCCATAGGCGTCCGCTTTCACCACGCACATGAGGCGGGCCGGGGCGACCACGTCTTTCATGTAGGCGACATTATGGGCAATGGCTTCGAGGTCGACGGTGGTTCTCAGCATGCCCCTTATTGTGCCACGAGCGGGCAGGAGCCTTAGACTCACTGCCCGCTCGTTAGGGAAGGTGGATTTATTCCACGGTGACGGACTTCGCCAGGTTACGCGGCTGGTCTACGTCGTAGCCCTTGGCGGTGGCCACACCGCAGGCAAAAATCTGCAGCGGCACGGTCGCCAGCAGGGGCTGCATGAGCGTCGGCGCCTGCGGGATACGAATGATGTGGTTGGCGTAGGCCTCGACGGCCTCGTCACCTTCCTCCGCAATCACGATGGTGATGGCGCCACGGGCGCGGATCTCCTGAATGTTGGAGACCACCTTGGAGTGCAGGGAATCGCGACCGCGTGGGGACGGAACGATAACGAAGACCGGCTGGCCTTCCTCAATGAGGGCAATCGGGCCGTGCTTAAGCTCGCCGGCAGCAAAGCCCTCTGCGTGGAGGTACGCAATCTCCTTGAGCTTCAGCGCACCTTCAAGTGCCACCGGGAAGCCGACGTGGCGGCCCAGGAAAAGTACCGACTTCGCGTTCTCCATGGCGTTGGCCAAGTCGTAGACCTGCCCCTCATTCTCGATGACCGCCTTGACCTTGTCCGGCATGGCGCGAAGCTCGTTGAGTACCGCGGTGACCTCGTCGGAGAACATGTTGCCGCGCAGGCGCGCCAGGTATAGGCCCAGCAGGTAAGTTGCGGTGATCTGTGCCAGGAAGGCCTTGGTGGACGCCACGGCGATCTCCGGGCCGGCGTGGGTATACAGTGCGGCATCGGACTCGCGCGGGATGGAGGAACCCTGGGTATTGCAGATGGCAATCACCTTGGCTCCCTGCTGGCGGGCGTGGCGCACGGCCATGAGGGTATCCATGGTTTCGCCCGACTGCGACAGGGCCACGACGAGGGTCTTTTCGTTCACGATGGGGTCGCGGTAACGGAACTCGTGGGCAAGCTCGACCTCGCACGGAATACGGCACCAGTGCTCGATGGCGTAGCGCGCAACGTGACCGGCGTACGCGGCGGTACCGCAGGCGATGACGATGATCTTGTCGATGGACTTGAGTACTGACTCGTCAATACGGATCTCGTCAAGAATCAAGTGGCCGTTTTCGTCGAGACGGCCCAGCAGCGTATCGCGCACGGCAGCGGGCTGGTCGTGGATTTCCTTCTCCATGAAGGAGTTATATCCACCCTTTTCCGCAGCTGCGGCATCCCACTTGATCTCGAAAGGCTTGCCCTGGGCAGGCTTGCCGTCGTAGTCCGTGATTTCAATCTCGTCCGCGGTGATGGTCACGACCTGGTCGTTGTCCATCTCCACGGCGGACTTGGTGTAGTCGATGAACCCAGAAACGTCCGACCCCAGGAAGTTTTCTCCCTCACCCAGGCCGATAACCAGCGGCGAGTCACGGCGTGCAGCCACAATACGGTCAGCCTGGTCGGCGTGAATAGCGAGGAGGGTAAACGCACCTTCAAGGCGAGAGCAGGTCAGCTGCATCGCCTTGGTGAGATTTTCACCAGCTTCGTTGTGAAAAACGTCTGCCAATAACGTAGCGGCAACCTCGGTATCCGTTTCGGACACGAAGTTGTGGCCCTTGGACTCCAACTCGTGCTTCAGCTCGGCGAAGTTTTCGATGATGCCGTTGTGCACGACAGCGAGCTTGCCGCCATCCACCACGTGCGGGTGGGCGTTAAGATCCGTCGGACCACCGTGGGTGGCCCAGCGAGTGTGGCCAATGCCCAGGACCGAGTCCTTGAGCGGGCGGGCCTCGATTTCGGCTTCGAGCGCCGCTACCTTTCCGGCTTTCTTGCGCCAGCCGATGCCACCATCGGCATACATAGCAACGCCCGCGGAGTCATACCCGCGGTATTCGAGTCGGCGCAGGCCTTCCAGCACGACGTCTTGGGCATAGTAGTCACGACCATCAGTGTTATGGCCTACATATCCAACAATTCCACACATGGAACAGGATTTTACAGCACGTATCACCATGTTGACGGTCTGAGAGGGGTTGTTTTCTGCCGCGGGTCTGACCTTTGCAGAAACACTTTCTAATCCCCCTCCCCGCGGCCTATTCCACCTGTGCGGGCAGTCTTTCCTCTATTCTGTAAAGCGTGTCTGCGAATTTGAAGAAGCATCTCGGTACGTTGTCCAAGCGCGGCCCGCACCGCGTCCTCGTTGGTGACCTGTCTTATGCAGGGATTGAGGGCAAGGTGTACACCCCGTCTGAAGGAAAAGGCCTGCCTGCTGTGGCCTTTGCCCATGATTGGACGAAGAGCATCAAGGATTACCACGCTACGTTGCGCCATCTTGCTAGCTGGGGCATCGTCGTCGTTGCTCCCGATACGGAAACCGGTGCTTTTGCCAAGCACCGCAACCTCGTTGCTGACGTCGAATCAGCCCTACAAATAGCTACCGGCGTCAAGCTGGGCGCTGGCAAAATTTCGGTGTCCGCCTCCAAGTTGGGCGTGGTCGGCCACGGCATGGGCGGCGGTGTGGCCGCACTCGCAGCCGTGGATAACCCCAAGGTCCGTGCAGTAGCGGCCCTCTACCCGGCTGACACGTCACCGTCCGCGGTCAAGGCCGCCCCCACTGTGAAGGCACATGGTCTTATTATCGGCGCGGGCCAGGATGACATCTTCCGCGCAGGTAACCCCGCCAAGCTGGCAAATGCTTGGGGCGGACCGGTGGCCTACCGTGAGATTGCTAAGGGCACGCAGTCTGGTTTCAGCGAAGATAAGTTCTTCAAGCTCGCGCTGGGCTCCGGCTTTTTCCAGGGCGCTGCGGTGGAGACCGCCCGCGGTCTCGTTACCGGGTTCCTTCTTAGCGAGCTAGCTGGTGAGTCCAAGTACGACGCTTTCGCGGCTGCCGACGCTTCCGCTAAGGGCGTGGAAAGCTTTACCGGCGAGGCTTTGGCCAAGCGCGCTGGCTTCGAACGCGACTAAATACGTATCAACTAGAAGGCGCCGCAAGGCGCAACTCTTCCTTCAGCTAAAGCAGGACGGTCAGTTATCCGTCCTGCTTTAGCCGTTTTAGTTGAGGGACCTCAATAAGGTACCAGGCGATAAGGGCAATGCCTGGAAGAAGCAACTGCGCGGCCGTCCACAGCTTTATGTGCGCCATCTCTCTGTCGTATTTAATCTCAATGCCAAGCACAACAAAAGCCACCAAGAGGTACAGCATGGGAAGAACGCCCCACAACACGTCATGAAGCCAAGGCACTGTCATGCGGCATTCTCCTCACCCTGGTTGATACGTGCAGTAGTCAGCCACCTCACAGTATCACCTGTGACTGCGAGGAACCAGACTGGTTTCTCGCTGCTGCATCAGCTGCGCCTGAGCACCGATTGCACTTGACCACGCGGGCGGTTCTGGCCCTGTCCCTGGCTTTGTCCATGCATAACGCCTCTAGAAGCTGGACTTCGTCCCTGTCTTTCTGGGTGCGTTTGGGCTTGGGTAGCGCGCTGCGCAGACTTTTCTAGGTCTTCCTGTGCTTTGGCCATCACCTTTTCAAACTCCAATAACCGAGCTGCGGTGCGCTCACGGAACCCGCGGGCGAATTCATCAAAATCGTTATGCGGCATTACCACTGCCCTGCCTTTCGTGCGTGTACGGATGGAGGTTCTGAACTTGGTGCATCGTGAACATCATGCTGTTCAATGGGCGAAGCTGTATTTGGTTCTGGGGCCGGGGCGGCGGGCGCGGGAGCCTCAGCCGCCTGTACATGTGCGATTTTCTCCGGCGGCGGAGTCGGTTCCGGCACGGTATTGAGTTCCGGTGGTGGGGCGATCACGCCATCATCACTAGGAGGCGCCGGCTCGGGTTCGGGCGTAGGCGCCGGCTCAGGCTCTGGTGCGGGTTCCGGCTCAAACTCCGGTTCAGGCAAGTTCTCAAAGAAATCCTTTGCGGCATCAGCCAGAAGCCCCAGCCCCACCAGAGCAATGCCCACGCCAAGGATTCCCAAAACACCACTGCATGATTGTTCAGGAGTGCATTCCTCTTCATCGGCAGCCTCTTCCGAGTCTTCACAGTCCTCGATGTCCTCCTCTACAATGTCAGCATCCTCCGGCTGCTCAGGTTCTTCTTGCTCTACTGGCTGTTCTGGCGGTATCAATTCCTCCGAAGGAACCTCCTCTACCGGAATTGGTGTTCCCGCATCTGCTGGCGTGGTAGTGCAGTCCTGCTCCTCCTCACTCTTTTCACTCTTGTCGCAGCCACAAGAGTGAGCGTCCTTCTCTTCCTGATCCTCCTGGCAACCACAAGGTTTCACGGTGTCCTCAGCTGAATCAGGCTCAGGCTCTCGTACTGGTTCTGGAATCTTCTCCTCTGGCTTCGGCGTGACTACGCTCTGTGGGGTGGTCTCCGGTGGGCACGGCTCGGACACCTGCTGGGGCTCTGTCTGTGGATCGGAGTCCTTTTCTGGGGCTGGCTGCTGTGGGGCTTCGGGCTTAGCAGGCGGCTGCGGTTTCGGAGTCGGTTCAGACTCCGAGGGTTGGCTTGGGGCAGGTGGGCTCGACGGCGCAGCTGGCGCAGCTGGCGCAGCAGGCTGAGCAGGCGCAGTCGGCGTAGTTGGCGCGGTTGGCTCACATGATTCAGGGGCTGGCTGCGGGCACTCCTGCTTTTCCTCCTCGCGGCCGCACTCGGGGTTTGGAGGTGTTTCGGGAAGCTCGCGCTCACACACCTCACTGCAGCGCCTTTCAAACTCGCAATAGCAGTTCTCTATAGCGGTGTCGCGGTCACGACAGGTCTGCGTGATCGTGTCATTTGTGTGCTCAATGAGGTCGCTGCCAATCGAAGAAATCCCTGGCGCAATGAGTTTGCCCAACGGGTGACGCTGCAGCAGCATTGTCAGGATGTTGAGCAGCGGAATGACTGCAGAGATGAGCTCCACCAAAGCGGAGTCGGAGACATCGACAACATCCTCAATAGCATCCGAGCATTGCTGCGCGGACTCTACAAGGTCATCGGCCTCGCGGCGTTCCTCTTCAAAGTCATCCTGAACGCCGCGTAGATGCTCCATAATCGCACCCCCAGCCAACGACAGAACGGTTCCGAGGAGGAATTCCTTCAGCCCCCTACCACCGCCATCTGGGCGGCGGGCTCCCATTGCGGAGGCAGTGCTGGAAACAAGGTCCTCCGTGTTGATTCCATCGACCGAGCCGACCATATCCCCTAACAGCCCAATTGGTGTTCTGGGGCCGGCGTAACTGCCCATGCTCGCGGCCTGGAACTGAGACACTGCTTGTGAATAGTCCCCCAACAGGGACTTCGCCATTGTGGACACTAGTTCACCCCCGAGGTCTGCGCACCTAGGTGGCCAGCCAGGCCACGATCTACATCGCCGAAGGCGTGCAGCTGTGCCCGGGCGGCATCGGCCGTCGCAGACATATTGTTCAGACGCCACCCGCCGCGCTCATGCAACCGGTTGAGGAGGGCTTGGATCTGAGCCCCGTGTCCGCCAAAGTCCCTGCCAGCAGACGCCTGCGGATAAACAGGTACATCACTGCCGTGGGCGTCGCTTTGCACGGCGGTCTGGTCAATAACAGTACTCAGAAGCCTTGTTGCTTCATCCTCATCAAAAAATACGTCGGGCATAAACGCGCCCTCCTTCTCGTCCACAACGAACAGTTTTCCTGCCCTTATTGGACTGAGAAAGCCTCCCCTCGGTTCCCCCACCACACACAAAACGCAAAACCCCAGGCCACATGGCCCGGGGTCGCAATTGAGTGAAGCGAACTAGACTGCGGAAACCACTGCAGCGAGCTTGCCCGCCACCTTACGGGCCTGTTCCTCCTCAGCAGCTTCAACCATGACGCGGAAAAGTTCCTCGGTACCAGATGGTCGCAGGAGCACTCGGCCAGTATCGCCAAGCTCCGCCTCCGCAGCAGCGATGGCTTCCTTGACCTCGGGGGCGTCGAGAATCGCAGCTTTATTAGATACCGGAACGTTGATGAGAACCTGCGGCAGTACGGTCATGACCGAAGCCAACTCCTTGAGGGACTTCCCGGACTTGGCCATGCGCGCCATGATGGACAGGCCGGTCAGAGTTCCATCACCGGTGGTGCAATCATCCGGCAGCACAACGTGGCCGGACTGCTCGCCGCCTAAGGAGAAGTCACCGCGGTTGAGCTCTTCGAGCACGTAGCGGTCACCCACAGCGGTCTCCTTGACCTTAATGCCCTGCTCCTGCATAGCGATCTTGAGACCGAGGTTGGACATCACGGTAGCGACCAACGTGTTAAAGCGGAGGTCATTCTCCTCCTTCATGCCCACCGCCAACAGGGCCATAATCTGGTCACCATCGACGACATTGCCCTCAGCATCCACAGCTAGGCAGCGGTCGGCATCACCGTCGTGCGCCAAGCCCAAGTCGGCGCCGTGCTCCACGACGGCCTCCTGTGCCTTATCGATGTGCGTCGAACCGCAGTCTTCGTTGATGTTGAAAGCATTCGGCTTGTTATGGATGGCAATAACCTCAGCACCTGCTGCGGCGTATGCTTCCGGCGCCACCTTGGAGGCTGCACCATTCGCGGTATCCACGACAACCTTGATGCCGCTCAAATCTGTGGTGACCACCTCAGCAAGGTGCTTGAGGTAGCGCTCGCGACCCTCCGGCGCTTCAGAGATAATGCGGCCAATCTTAGTCGCCGTGGGGCCGTCTTCCTTGAGATTGTCCATGGCAGCCTGGATGCGATCTTCGACCTCATCTGGCAGCTTCTTGCCACCGGCGGAGAAGAACTTAATACCGTTGTCCGGCATCGGGTTATGGGAGGCAGAAATCATCACGCCAAGATCTGCCCCAAAGTCATCGGTAAGGAACGCGATGGCCGGGGTAGGCAGCACGCCTACACGGACGACGTCGACACCTCGCGAAGCCAAACCCGAAGCGATCGCTGCATCCAGCATCTCACCCGACACGCGCGGGTCACGGCCAATAATGGCGAGCGGTCGGCGCTCATAAGATTCACGGTCTGAAGTAAAAACTTCCGCCGCGGCCTGGCCCAAGCGCAGCGCGAGAATCGGGGTGAGCTTCTTGTTCGCGAGGCCGCGAACTCCATCGGTTCCAAAAAGTCGAGTCATAGCTCTTAATTATGCCCTTTGACCCCCACTTACCGCAGGTTGGGGCTCTACACCCGTCCTGAAGCTTCAGTGCGATGCCGTGCGCTGGGGAAACTTCCCCAACCAACGCGCGCAATCGGCCAACCTCTGCTTGAATAATCACCATGGCTGATGTGACCCGCTTAACGCGCCTGAGGGAATCGAAGGGAGTGAAACTCTTCACGACCCTCACCGATGGTGTGCTGACTAAGTTCAACATGGCAGCGCTCGCCGTTGCTGCGGTTTTTCTAGCGCTCGGAAACACTGAACCCGCGAAGACGGAGGAACCTGCAACCATCGCTCCGGGCGAACTTGTGGAATTAAAGCAAGCAGAAGTTGTCGTCGACGAGCCCCAGATCGACAAGGGAATGGTTCAGGTCACGGCGACGTTCCTTAACCTTGAGGATGTCACCTTCCTTGGCTACCACGACATGTTCACTCTCACTCGTAATGGCGAACCTGTTCCATTCGACCAATTCACCATTGCACCGTCAGACTCAAATGGACTTGTACAGACGCCAAATCCCGGGGTTCCTTTTTCCGTCGACATCAGCGTGGAGGCGGCACCCGGCACATCATTAGTGCTCAATGAGCTGACATTGCGTAAATCCAGTCTGGATATGTCTTTTCGTTGGTTTGATCCTAAGCAAGTAGCAAAGGTGGAACTGGCGTGACCCACCGTAGATCCACACAATTTCCTCTGCTCAGGCGTAAGAAAATCCCCATGGTAGCGGTAGCCGCTGCAATCACGTCTTTGGGTATCTTTGTCAGCGAGCAATTG
Organism: Corynebacterium minutissimum; assembly: GCF_016889765.1. Taxonomy (NCBI): domain Bacteria; kingdom Bacillati; phylum Actinomycetota; class Actinomycetes; order Mycobacteriales; family Corynebacteriaceae; genus Corynebacterium; species Corynebacterium minutissimum. Next base: position 1,730,095 of record NZ_CP069533.1, on the reverse strand, counting down.
CCTAATCCTCGCGAGGTAGAATCCGCAGGATTCAAATACACCGACGAGATCCCCGGACATAGCCGCCTGAGTGATGTTTCAGGCAGCACTCGCAAGCTTGAACCAGATGAATTTGCAGCGTTCAAAGCAGACAATGCTTCGTCCGTTGAAGAACTTTACGAAGCCAAAGTCGACTTCACGTTACAGCGCATTCGCAATTATCCGCTCATCATCAAACTGGAGGACTCAGAAGGCCGGGTCTTCCGCGGCAAAGCAGCAGAGTGCGAAGAAGAAGTCCGTTCTCTTCCAACGGCATGCACGAGCTCATTTATAATCCCCGCCTCCGCACTCGGCCCGAGCACATTCAGAATCGAAGTAGAAGCCGTATTTGGTGAGGGGTTCCATGACCAGCCTCTTCCCATGTACAAAGAAATCCAAGCCTCAGTGGAGTTGAGCGCATGAGTCAGCGAAAATCAAAACCATGGTGGTGGGCAGCTACGGTCCCTGCCATCGCCACAATGATTGCGGCATCTTCTTCAATAATGGTTCATGCTTACCGGCCCTTGTCCGTGTACTCAGCGGAGAGATCGGCCCCAAATAAGCCTGTGACCTTTGATTTTAGGTACAACATAGATAACGAACAGTACCACCGAGCTGCAACCGTTAAGCTTGATTCAATCTCCCAGATCGAGCGATCAGAATTCGATGAAGGCCATCAAAAGGCCCTTACATGGGACCCACCTGAGCTGAATGAGAACACCGAGACATTCAAGGCTACGGTGTTATGGCAGGCTAACCCAGAAACCCCTCTCGACGGATGCCACGTCCGTCTGAGCAATGCTGAGGGGCTCGAGCACCCTGTTAGTTTCGCGCTATCCCCGCAAGAACGCGCTGACGAGATCGATTTATACAGCTTTAGTACCTGTGAGCCTAAGGGAGCGTTTGGCCCTACTGCGATCGATCCTTTTGACCTGAAATCACACATACTTCCCGAACCTAGCCCCCGCCCCAATGAATGGGAAATGACATTCTATTTCATGACCAACAAGGGATTTCAGCCAAAAGAACTTGTAATCACATGGAATGGCCCTTATGAAGTGCGGTTGGTCTCCGACTCCTAAGCACGCAACCAGCATGATCCCAAGCGAACTTTTAGCAGTGGCTAGAAACCTTCCTCACGAATCACGTCCTCGATATTAGCGGCCCCCGGATCAGATTTGTTCCAGCCCCACGTCACCATTACTTTTTCTTCAGGGTAATAGATGTAGATGTCGCCCGTTCCATACTCGCCGTCATCCCACGTGTTGGTCAAAATGTCTGGCTGGTCTCCGCTTCCTTCCTGGAGAATCTTCGTATCAGTTTCGCCATTGTGAAAGTTTGGGAGTTCCGCACGAATTCTGGAGGCCTCTTCGCCGATTATCACTGAGCGAGTCGAATGATAGGTCATGATCGGGTTATCATCCTGTTCTTTTGTTAGCCATGGCCAACACACATATCCATGAGCTCCGGTGTAAATGCCATCAATGGAGCCGCCCAGGGTTCTTTCACTGCAATTTGCGATCTTCTCAATGAATGCTTCTGGGAGAACATCCTTGGTCTCCGGACGGAGGTTCACGATGTGCTCTTCGTGCAAGTCGGGGCGTGCGAGTTCTTCTTCAGGTTCGTGCCGCTGTATCTGTTCGACCGTAATTCCACCAGCGATAAGCAGCACTGCAACTACTAAAGTCGCAATGTTCAGCGTGCGCGAGCTCAGCGTCGACGACTCCTCGACTGCTGCTTGAGCACGGTCTTCCTCTGGTATCTCATCTTGTTTGTTCTGAGACGCCCTGACAGGGGCTGCATTCTCGGTCACTGGATCCACACCTACTTCTCTTCCATAGGAACAGCCGAAACCTCGCCTACAGCAGCAGCTCCCGCCTTGGCCTCCGAATCGGCAGCCTGTCCCTCAGTATTTCCGCGCAAATCTTCATCGGAATACTCGGCGCTCAGGAAGCGATCGAGAGCCGCCACAACTAGGGGAAGCGCCACGATGAAATACACTGCACGGGCTAGCACCAAAACATACGGCTCAAGTCCGATGGTTATGGTTCCAAGCGCCATTGGCTTGATAATTGCGCGCAAGGCATAAATGACTCCAAGCTCCGCGCACGAGGCCAAGACAAAGACGAAGCAGAACGTCAACATCGGCACAGCGCCGGCAACGGTCAGCGTTTTAAAGTTGCGCCACGCGTTACGGAATGGTCCCACGAGGGGCTGTGCGGCGTTGTCCAGCATGTCTCTCGTCGTCCGGAAGGCTGCTTCGGAATAGCGGCGACCGTACTCGGCCCACATCTTTTGTTCATCGTGCGGGGAAAGTTTGCCCTTTTCCGCCGGACCTTCAATCGGTGCATCAGCTACCGTCTGCTCCGGCGGAACCGCGTCCTCTTCCAAGGCCGACTTCTTGTCTTTGTCCCTAGTCAAACTCGTGTTGTACACCACCGCGCCGAGGGTAAGCCAGGCAAACGGCACGACAATAAAGTTGCCGATCTGGGCAGCATTACTCCACAGCCAGCCAATCACGTCACCAACGATCCATGTATGGTCTACGACCCAATCTTTAGCGGTGACAATTCCATCCCATACGGGGCCAATTCCTTTTCGGGTGACAATCCACGAGCGAATTTTCTCAAGGTTGCTGGCGATACTCAGCGATGCCGTAGCCATCCACAGCACCTCCAAATAAGCCGCCGCAGTGGCCACGCCAAAGGCCCGTTCACCTAGTTTGAGCGCACCAATAAGCTTGCGCAGTACAAGGATAGAAAGGATAAAGCCGCCAAACAGCCACCCAGAATCAATGAGGGAACGATCAAAGTCATAATCCAAGAAGCTGTTAGCCACTTCGATGGTGACCGAATCATAGACAAATGTGCGGCCGTCATCGCGCAGCAATCCGTGGGACGAATACACGGTGAGGAACGGAATGAGAAGTCCGCCGACAGTAAGCAAGGTGGCTTTGTCGAGCTTGGTAAATCGTGTTTCTCCACCAAAGAAATCCATAGAGGGCTGCATGATCCAGAAGCAGATAATGACACCGGTCATCACAGAAAGCGGCGCGAACGGGAAAATCAACGTTGCGGCAAGTGGTGACCATGCTGACACCACAACGGCAAGCCACAGCACGGCGCCACGCGCTGCCAGCGCTAGGCAAATCACCGTGACCAGCTGCGGCAGGTACCGCCACAGCAGCTTTGCTGCGTCCAGTGGGACCGATAGTGCGTCCCGTGCGCTCTCAAGAATGACTTTCACGCAGCTTAGTATAAGGAGAATCACTTCCGTGCGCTGCACAAACAATAAAGGTTCTGGAGCGCTCCCCATGCGAAGCAACGGAATCGCTGCATCATGTTAGAGCCGTTATGGTTCTCAACAACGGCGAAAGCCGCCGCCTCCAATAAAGGAAGCAGCGGCTTTCGGAAAATGCAGTAAGCGCAGATTAACGCTTGGAGTACTGCGGGGCACGACGTGCCTTGTGCAGACCAGCCTTCTTACGCTCCACGGCACGAGCGTCACGGGTGAGCAGGCCAGCCTTCTTGAGGGCCGCACGGTCAGCCGGGTTGTAGACGTTCAGTGCGCGGGCAATAGCCAGACGCAGGGCGCCGGCCTGACCGGTCGGGCCACCACCGTTGACGGTGACCTTGATGTCGAACTGGCCATCACGCTCAAGGATGGTCAGCGGCTGCAGGATGTCCTGCTGGTGCAGCTTGTTCGGGAAGTACTCGTCAAAGGCACGGCCGTTGACGGAGATGTTGCCAGAACCAGCAACGAGGCGAACACGAGCGATGGCGCGCTTACGGCGACCAACGGTCTGGATCGGGCCCTCGTGGATAGCCGGAGCAGCGGTCTCAGCCTCTGCCTCGGTCTCCGGTGCCAGGGAATCACCAATGGTGTTGGTGAACTCTTCGGTAGCGGCGGTTGCTGCAGCGATGTCGGCAGCGTCGGCTACGTTGTTGTCGATGTTCTGCTCGGTCATTACTGTGCCACCTGCTTAAACTCAAAGGTTTCCGGCTTCTGGCCGGCGTACGGGTGCTCCTCGCCCACGAAAACGTGCAGCTTCTTAATGGAGGCGTTGGAAAGCTTGTTGTGCGGCATCATGCCCTTCACAGCTTCCTCGATAACGCGGACCGGGTTGGCGTCCAGGGACTGACCAAGGGTCATGGACTTCAGGCCGCCCGGGTAACCGGAGTGACGGTAGCGCATCTCGCGCTCGCGCTTGTTGGAGGAAATGTGGATCTTGTCCGCATTAAGGATGATGATGTGGTCGCCGCAATCAACGTTCGGTGCGTACTGGGGCTTGTGCTTACCGCGCAGCATGTCAGCAACGGTGGAAGCGAGCTTGCCCAGAACCACGTCGGTAGCGTCGATGACGTACCACTTGCGGGTGATGTCACCGCTCTTCGGGTGGAAAGTAGACAAAATGACTCCTTGAAAGTCTGTCTCGGAACTGCCGGCCATCGCTATGTAAGCCCATACGCGGATACCTACAGCGGCCGGTGGGGACCTGCAGTCCGCGCGCACCCAACAAAGGATGCGGACACATAGGTGTTTCACCTTAGTACGCAGCAGGTTAAAAACCCAAAACGCCGATATCGCCCCCCGCCAACGTTTCCCCGCCCTGTGAATGGGCATGGGGGAATCAGGGGAAGAAACGTTGACGAGAAGCGATACCGGCGCCTTTCGCACAGCAAGCAGTGTTTCCCACGCACGAGGTGATGGTGGTGCGTCCAGCTTCTCCTCGTCCCTTATCCACGCCATTCACCGCTCACGGTTATGAATGAATGATGAAGAAGGGTGCTTGGGTCTGCTTGCCGCGAAAGACGTCGAGCCAGACCGCTTAGCCCCAGCTAGCGGCGGCGCGGCGGTTGACGTCACTCATGTTGTCATTGCCCTGCGAGACAGTCTGCGAGATGGTGGCGAGCACGGTGTTGAGCTCCTCGGCTGCCTTGTCCCACTTGGCCTGCGCAGCGTTGTAGGCGGTAGCACTTTCACCTTCCCAGGTGGAGACCATGGGCTGCAGGGTGGACTTAAGGTCACCGAGAAGGCCATTGATGCGGCCGGAGGTGGAGTTGATGTCAGCGGCGGCACCAGCAATGGCGCCAAACTGATACTTGATTCCAGACATGAAGTAATCCTTGCGTGTAGTTCAGTGGATAGATGGTGGTTATTCAGTGCGTCGCTAGAGGGCTAGGCCCGCGCCGCCGACGTTGTCGAAGGACTGGGCGTTGTCAGCCTCAACCGAATCAAAGTTGCGTGCATTGTCGCGGATGTTTTCGCTGATGGAGGTCAGGGCCTCACGCAGTTGCTGCGCGGAGGTGTTGTAGCGTTGCATCAGGTTGTCGAAGGACACCTGTGCGCGGCCCGACCAGCTGGCGCGGACCGAATCCACCACGCCCTGCAGGCGGGTGAGCTCTCCTTGAACTTCATCATTGGTGGAGTCAACGCGGCCGGCAGTGGCCACCATGACGTCGGCTTCAGTGCGGAAAGTTTGAGTCATAGTATTTAGTCCCTTTCTGTATCCCTTCGTGGGGCCAATCCCTTCAGTGCAAGGGCTTTTAGTTCGTGAATCTGTCCCCCCGAGAAGCACCCTGTTGTCCTTCTCATCTTTATTGGACTGAAGCTGCACCCCATCGGTTCCCGGCCCTTCCAAACTTTTTATTTTTTCTTCGATTAGCTTGTGCTATTCCTTCTTGACCAGCGATTCTGCCGCCATCCGGCAGGCAGCTTTCTGCACTACGTTGGGCTCAAACTTGGTGTGGCATCCCACCGACATCTGATGGCCTTTGTCTTCCCACATCATCCATGTCACCCGTGAGCCATCACCAGGGTCCTCGGTATAGGACAGGCGGCCGGATTCCTCGGCTGGGTCGTGCAGCGATGGGTCGGACTCAATCTGCTGTCTGATTTCGTCAAAGAGGACGTCAACAGGCACGTTGAAGAGCGGATCCGCTGCCAGGAGGATGCGCAGGTTCGGGTCCTCTCCTGCAGCGGTGACTAGGCCATCCTCCACGCTGGTGCGAAACCCCTGGGGCAAGACCAGGGACATACCCTCGACCTCGATGACCTGCTGCCCCGGACGCAACTGCTGACTGCCAGAATCCTTTTCGGAAGAATCCTGAGTATCAGCGGTGGCTGTTACTGGCGCCTCCACCGTTGATCTGGGTGACGGCGACGCGTTGGCTGAGGCGGTGGTCGTGGAGGCGTCGTGAGCCGAGCTCGCCGCAAGGGCTGCGTCTTTACGGCCCACCGCCCACCACGACACCCCAGCTACCAACAGCACCATCACCGCAATGGCGATGTAGAAAGGGTCGATGTCAAGCGGGAACCGTGGGACTGCAGCGCGGCGTGAACGACGCGGCCGAGGCGGCCGCGTTCTGCCAGGTATGAGGTCCGCATCATCGTCGGCATCATCACTATCCTGCAGTGCGCTTCGTCTCACCGGGGGCGGCGGCGCTGGTACGGCTGGGGGTTCAGGTTCCACCACGCTGGCGCCTGCGGCACGCAGCTGGCGGCGCAGAATTGCCACTGCTTCCGTACTTACTTCCGTTCCGGATGGATCGTCGATGATGTCAACGGTGACGTCGGGCCAGTCGGCTCCGCAGATCTTTTCCACCTGGTCAAGGACGGTATCGAGGGCCCATCCTTCAACAATTCCGGTTCCGGGGAGGTCATAGCGGTAGACAGTCTCAGGGCCTTCATAGATGGTCGCGGCGTCGAGAACCGTCACCGTCAGGGTCGTCGTTGGGGTGCTGGTGCTGCGCAGCGCATGGCTAGCAGTCATGAGTTTTCTCCTGAATGAGTCGTGTCTTAATCAGTTGTGGTGTGAACTGGGCTGTGCTCGCGCGGTACATACACCTGGGCCAGGCCTTGGGCCGCGCCGCGCACTACCCATTGGCCACGTCCTGGCGGAAGGGCGGTGGGTTTGATGCCGAAGATGGCGCCTTCGTCACGGTCGGCGTCGAGAAGCAGTAGTACTGGCTGCAGATCGCGCACGGCCGAGAGGAATTGTCCGAACAGCGCGCGACCAATGCCGCCGGACTTGCGCGCCAGGACCAGGTGTAAACCCACGTCCCGGGCATGCGGAAGAAGCTCGAGCAAAGGCGCGAGCGCAATCTCACTGACCAGGTCAAGGTCATCAATGACGAGGAAGATCTCAGGGCCGTCCCACCAGCTGCGCGCGGCAAGTTGCGCGGGAGTAACCTCCGGGCCGGGCAGGCGCTGTTCCAGGGTGCGGACGGTATCGATAATGGTCTGGGTTGCCGCGCTTGCCGACGCCCCATACGCCGCCACCATCTCCTCATCCAGCGTCCCCAAATGTGCGCGGCGCTCGTCGATGACCACCAGGCGCGCTGCCTCCCTGCCCATTCGGCTGATTCCGGCCATGATGACGCTGAGGAATTGGGACTTTCCGGCTCCCTGCGAGCCAATGCACACAAGGTGATGCTGCGTCGCCGGATCCCACGTGAGAACCTCAAGATCCGGACCACCAATTCCCCATGCGATGCCAGGAGGTATTACCCCGTCGGCAGGCTGGGGCAGATCGGTGAGAAGCGCGGGCAGCATCTTGAGTGCTGGTACGGCTTCTGCATCCGCATGGACTCCGCAAATGTGGGCGATGTCTTGCGCGGAGGTCGAAGCAAAGAGAAGGTTCTCCCCTGTCACCGTAATACCGCGCCCAGGTGCGGCCGGAAGCTTCTGCTGCGCTTTGCGGTCAATAAGGGAATCCATAGCCTCGCCCAAACGCAACTCAAGGCGCGCCGAGATGAGGTCACGAATAGACGGGCGCAAGCTGGTCCAGCGCGCAGCAGCAATAAGCACGTGGATGCGAGCGGAGGCGCCATCGGCCACCAACTGGGTAATAGGCTCGGACAGATCCTCAAAGTCTGCGCCTGAGGTACCAATGTGATGCCACCCGTCGACGATGAGGAAGGTCTGACGTTCTTCCGGCCGGCGGACAAGGCCGGCCACCTCGTCAACAATGCGTCGAACCTTCTCAGGCTCGTCGCGGCCGGCAACTCCCGCCACGTGCGGCAGGCGTTCTAAGACTCTAAGCTGCCCGCCGCCGAGGTCGATGACGTAGAAGCGAATCTCTCCTGGCGAGCGGTTCAGTGCCAGGCCAGCGACGATACTGCGCAAGGCCATGGATTTTCCTGACTGCGGCCCGCCGCATAGCGCTAAGTGTCCACCACCCGTAGTGAAATCCACGCTGAGTGGGTCCTGCCGCTGGTGGTAGGGGCGATCGATGAGGCCGACCTCCGCGCGCAGCTCAGCGTGTGCGTCGCCGGCCAACGCAGCCACGGCAGATAGCTCCACTAGCGGTGGTAGCGGTGGCAGCCAGATGCGCCGTGCTGAGTGGCCGCGCTGAGCTGCTTCCTCGCGGGCTGCCTCCACTACGGTGGCCAACAATGTCGTCGAGGAATCCACAAGCATCGTGTACTCCGAGTCTTCCTCCGCTGCCTGCCAGCCAGTAAACAGTTCAACGCGCGACACTGCGCGGCTACTCCCCTCGCGCACCACCCGGCGCGTTACGGGACCAGAAACATAGGAGGCTTGGAAACGCGTTGGCGCATCCGCATCGGTCTTGAGGTAGCCCGCGCCGGGTTGAGCTGGCAGATGGTAGGCATCCGTCACTCCAAGGACTTGGCGGGATTCGCCAGCGGAGAAGGTCTTCAAACCGATGCGATAAGACAAGTGGGAATCAAGACCGCGCAGGCGGCCTTCCTCCAAGCGCTGGGATGCCAAGAGCAAGTGCACGTGGAGCGAGCGGCCAAGCCTGCCTACCGCAACAAAAAGTTCCGCGAAATCTGGGTGCTGGCCCAAAAGTTCGGAGAACTCATCGACCACAATGACCAACGCAGGAAGTGGGCCGTATTCACTTACCGCATCGTCGGAGGCGTTGAACTCACCGACGTTGGCAAAGTTGCCGGCCTTGCGCAGCAGTTCCTGGCGGCGGTTCATCTCACCAGAGATGGCGTCATACATGCGCTCCACCAGGGTGGATTCCTCTTCCAGGTTGGTGATGACCGCGGAAGTATGCGGCAATTCATCACAGCCGAGGAAGGTCGCGCCACCTTTAAAGTCCACGAGGACGAGGTTGAGTTCATCCGGGCTATGCGTGGCGGCAAGAGCGACGACGAGTGTTCTCAAAAGTTCCGATTTTCCACTGCCGGTTGCACCGATGCACAGCCCGTGCGGCCCCATGCCTCCCTGGGCGGATTCTTTCAGGTCAAGAAACACTGCCTGCCCGGAGTCGTCTACTCCAATGGGCACGCGCAGGCGCTCAGAGGGGGTTCGCCCGTGCCACATTCCGGAGGCGACGAGCTCATCGACGTCGCGATAACCTACGAGCGCGGGCAGGTCGGCATCGCGCCCATGCCGCGGGGTCGAGCCGGCTTCGCTGCCGAGAGGCCGATGGTAGGGCGCCAGCTGGCGCGCCCACAACAGCGCGCTGGCGGCATCGATATGCTCGCAGCGCCCCAGGTTCTCCTCGCCCGCGGCGGTCACCACGGAGAGCGTGCCTTCGGTGTGCAGGTAAATGCCTTCTTCCTCGGCCCGTCGGCCCAAAGGTGAATGCGGTGTAACACCCACGGCGAGGGTGACCGTGGGGTGGTTCAGGGGGACGTCGGCAAGCGCGGCGACTCCATCCTTAAGGTCGTCCTCGACGACGCGAATGCAAAAGTGCGCCTGCTCCGGTTCGCGGGTATGGGGCAGCCACTTGAGCCAGTCCCACTCGTTGCCGTCGTACTCAATCCCCACGGTCTCTGGGCCGTGGAGCACCGCGAGGTGCAGCAGCATCGCTCGCGCTACCCCCGCGGCATCGTCCCCGGCCAGGCCTACAATGGGAAAGGCCTGCAGCTGGATGACCACGGGCATATCCGCCAGCGTTCCCACCGCCCGCACGGTCTGCCGCACGCTCACCGCACAGACCGGATCGAGGTCCTCTGCCGCACCTGAATCCGGCACGGTGATGGGCGTACACAGCGCCATCGGGCCCGTTCCTACCCGCACCTCCAGCGCATCGGGTGCATCAGGTCCTCGTTCCCACAGGCGCAGACTTGTTATCAGCGCGGCCGCCTGGCGCGGCGTGGGATTGCGGTGTTCCTCGTGCGCGCGCTGCGCCTCACCTCGTTCCACGGCCTGTTCCCGCAACGCCTTAAGGTGGCGCAGGTAGGTGCGCCGCGTTTCATCCGGATCCTGACTACCACTTGATGGGTTGAACATCATGGCCATGCTGGCCAGCATCATGAGCGGGAACATCAGACTCATGGGACTCATCCGGCGCCCGTCGCCTGCGCCCAGCACCATGAGCGCCACCATGCCCAGCATCGCTGCAATCATGACCAGCGGCATAAGCAGGCGCACGAGCGGCACTGGCTGGGCGCGCACAGCCTCGGGCACAGCCTCGGCTTCGATCGTGCCCTGCGGCAATGGCGGCGCCGGCTCCCTATAAGCTGACGGCCCCGAATCAACGACGCGTGTAGGTACGCGCATGCGAAAGTCCTTCCCCCCGAAGTACTCCACCGCCTCCTTCAGCGGTGGACAGCGTGCCACCAGTAAGCCACAATGAACGGCAATGGGCAAGGGGTAGCCCAGAAATTTTTCTCGGGGGAGGTACTTTCCATGACCCGCGCACTCGCGCATTCCATTCACGTCACCGTCCGCATCCATGCAGGCCAAGCACGCAAAGAGGCAGATGTATCCCTGCCGTTGTCCTCGAGCGTCGGGGAGGTGTTGGGAGAGCTGCTCGTGCTTGTCGACGTCCCTCCCGCCCCCATCCTCTGGCGCGCCACGACCGCTTCGGGCAAGGCCGTATCAATGACCGCACCGCTTGACCGCACTCCGCTCGAGGACGGCTCCGTGTTGGTGCTTAGCCCGGAGGAATCACCGCCCGCCCCGATTGTCCGGGATGCGGCGGAAGCGCTCGCTGCCGACGCACCATCAACCACTCTGGAGGGTCTCGCGGGCGTGTGGGGCTGCGCCGCGATCATCGCCATCGGCGCGCTCCTCACGGCTGCCTTGTCCCCAGCAGTGGGATGCACCGCCGCGGCAGTTCTTGCTGTCGTGCTGGCGGTGTGGACGCAGCGCGGTACGCTGTTGGCCGCAGCGCATATCGCTGCCGGCTTAGCCGGCTGGTTCGGCGTGGGTGGCTCTGACGCGAGTTCGGCGGCGCTTGCCGGTTCAGCTGCAGCACTGGCCATCTTGGCGCTCCTTTCCCACCTCCTGCGCTTAGGCGGGCTACGGGCGCGAGCGATAGCCGCGACGTGGTGCGTGCTCGCGGTCATCGGGCTGCTGGGTGCTGCCCCGCTCCTCGCCGCAATCCTGGGGCTTCTCGCAGGCGCTCCCCTGCTCACCACGCGACTAGCGGGTCTGCGCGTACCGCAGCTGCCCACCGCCGGTCAAGATTTGAGCATCTCAGACGACGTCCCTACAGATAACGCTGACAAAGCCCGGCGCGCCGGGGAGGCTTATGAAGGAATCGCTGTGGGCTGCGCGCTGGCCGGTATTCCCGCAGTGCTCTTCATCGCGCTGAGCGCCCACGACGCTGAGACAGTCAGGGCTTCTCAAGCCTTATGCCTGAGTATCGCGGGCGGGGTCATCGTCCATGCAGCACGGCATGCCCGGACCGTGGCTGCCTGGGCACTAGGGCTTCTAGGGGTGGCCGCTGCCAGTGCTGCGGTGGCCGTGGCGGTGCGGGAATGGCAGCTGTTGTCCTCCCCGACGGCGACAACGTGGGTACTCAGCGTTGTTGCTGGGCTCGTCATTATCGCGATGCTCTCAGCCCCAGTGTGGGCGGGCACCCTTACCCACGTGGAACCGACCACCATCGTGTGGTTTGAGCGGGCTGAGGCCCTCGCATTGGCGGCCTGCTTACCGCTTGCGGCACACGTAGCAGGGCTCTTCGAGTTCATCCGGGGGCTGGGTTCATGACAACGAGCAGACACGTCGGGATGATGACGCTCAGTGTCGGGCTGCTCTGGGCTGGGGCCTCAGTGGATAGCCCGCAGGCTGTCGCGCGTGAGCCGGATACCCCCTGCGCGGAAGCTACTCGTGCGGCACAGGGACCGCAGCCCTCGGCGCAGTATGAGGAGTACCGCTCGCGCCTGCATTCCTTTGCCACGGGTGCTGGGGTAAAAGTCGCAGTTATTGATACCGGCGTGGCCGCCCACCCGCAGCTGCGGGTAACACCTGGGGCGGACTTCGTGACTCCGGAGGAACCCGACCCTTTGCGTGACTGCGACCTGCACGGCACTGTCGTGGCCGGCGTCATTGCCGGACGTGACCTCGGCGTGGCCCCAGATGCGGAAATCTACTCCATCCGGCAGACCAGCGCGCACTATCGGACCTCGCCGCCCGCCGATGCGGAAGGTGCAGAGGGTCCAAGCGAGGATGCTGAGCAGGCGGGTTCCGGCACGCTCGCGAGCCTGGCGGCAGCCATTGAGGATGCCGTTGACGCCGGGGCCCACGTCATCAACGTGTCTGTCGTCTCCTGCGTGCCGTCGGATTCTGCAGCACGGGTCGATCGTTCTGGCTTGGATGCCGCCCTGCAACGCGCGGAGGATGCTGGGGCGGTGGTCGTGGCGGCGTCAGGAAACGCGACCTCCGGTGGCTGTGAACAAGGAGACGTCGTGTTCCCCGCCGTGGCAGAAACGGTCCTCTCCGTCGGTGCCCTGGCCACGCCTCACGAACTCGCCGACTATTCCATTGGGGCACCTTTGAGCGCCGAGGGCGACGTGCCCCTTGCTCTCGAACCTGGTGGTGGGTGGGCCACTGCCAAGGGAGACACGCTGTTCCAGGGCACCTCCTTCGCCGCTCCTCTGGTCAGTGGAACGGTTGCCCTACTCACGCAGCGCTACCCCGATGATTCTCCGGCCCAGCTACGCGAGCGCATCATCGGCTCGGCAGAGCCAGGCAACGGGGTGGTCGATCCGCTTGCAGCGCTGACCTACCGTCCGCTGGAAAGCGAGAACCCATACCGCGACATCAGCGTGGTACCGCACACCCCACCGGCCTCGGCCGGTTGGCCGCGAGTCCGTAGGTTGCTGGCGCTTCTTACTTGCCTTCTCCTGGTGACAGCAGTGAGCGCTCGTGCTTTAAGGCCTCAGCGCGGCTCAGCGCGGAGCCTTCCGGCAGCAAGCGCAGAATTTCCCATGGCACCTGTTCCGGCTCACCAAGCCCCAGGGAATTAAGCTCGGCAGCGCTGGCCAGCTCGTGCCTTCTGCCTGTGGGCGAGACCACGTGATAGCCGTGCCCGCTATCCACACCTACCCCTGCCTGCAGGCCAGCGAAACGCTGTGCTGCCGATTCACCCGGCAGGTCCACTGTGGCGGTGACCGGCTGAATACTTCCCGCGCCATGGTGGTGGGTCGCGCACAACCATCCCTGCTCAGGCGAGAGGAACTCGACGCGGGTGGTGGGCAGGTGGAAGGTCGGTGGGACGTCGCTGAGCACAGCAACGTCCTGAGCCTGCGCGGGGAGTCGTTGCGCGCCAACGCCCACGAGCATCTCTGCCTGCGTCGGCGTAATGGCGAAAACTCCTTCTTCCGTGCGGGCCCAGAGCTGCTCGCCGGTATCGAGGATTTCCGGCGGCACGGCCGGAAAGCTCAGCGGTTCCAGCTCAGCGAAGGCATTGAGCAGCTCCGTCGGAACGCTCCACACCGCTGTTTCTGCAGTCATGCCCAAAGCACGGCGCAGCACACGGCCCTGCGTACTCGTGGCCTCCGGCAGGACGACGCGGCCCTGTCCGGTGAGCAACCACTGGGTTCCATCAGTTTCCGCCACGGCGGCCTGCTCTTCATCGAAGCCACGCCCACCATGATGGGCCACAACTGTCACGGTGCCAACGCGGTTGCTGGACTGCCAGTTCTCCCCCTCCGTGGACTCTTCCAGGCACGCCGCCCAGCCCGGTTCCTCTCCTGTCCCGGCCGCCAAAAGATTCGGTGCATCCACAATCCCCAACGGTGTGCCCAGACTGACCTGCTCTAGGAAGCTCTCCCCAACAGCGCTGGGTTCCACCGGTTCGTTGGCGATGAGCCGGGCGGAAGCCAAATTAGCCACCGGGTGGTAGGTTCCGTTGACCAGCGCTAGAAGCTGTCCTTCGGACGAGCGCACAACCGGTGCATCACCGGGTTGCGGGTCCGGCTGCATCCACGCGATGAGCCCCGAGCCAAGACTCAAGAAGGCTACTGCGGCTACCCCGCCAAGCAAAGCGCGCTGGCGCCTTTTCAATGGATCATGAATCATGCGGATGTCCCCAAACACGAGTCCGTGCTCGAGGCGGCGCAAAAGGAACTTGTGGCCCGACACCTGGGCCTTGGTCGTTGGCAACGCGCGTGCCATGAGAATCCTCCCCCGAATCTGAGCGCCACCCTCCCACGGCGCAGTGGGTTCTAGATTAACCCAACTCGGTATCCTCCGCAGCGCGACGACCACGGGTCATCGCCGCCCGCGCGGCCAACTGGTCCGCATCGGGGTAATCCACGCCCACCAGGCTCAAACCTTGAGCATCAGCAAGCGGGATCTCTGAGGACCGGCTTTCTTCCCGCAGCATATGGGCGGCGAAGTCAACTCCGCGCGAGCCCTCCCCCACCCGCAAACAGCAGCCCACCAACGAGCGCACCATGGACCAGCAAAAGGCATCCGCGGTTACGTGCGCCTCGTAGAGCTGCGGCTCCGCGGGCGTCGACACGTCCTTCCACTCAAAGGCAAGGAGCTCGCGAATGGTCGTGGCGTGCGGCTTCGCCTTGCAGAAAGCCACGAAGTCATTGAGCCCCACCAGCTGATCGGCCGCGGCCTGCATTAGCTCCAGGTCCACTGGCTTGAACCACGTCGCGGTATCGCGTGCGCGAGTCGGAAGTGCACCGCGCGGATGGGTGGTGATGCGGTAGACGTAGCGGCGGCGTAAGGCAGAAAAGCGCGCGTCGAAATCTGCGGGAACTTCGGTGCAGGCGTGGACGCGGACGTCGGCAGGCAGCAACTTGGCCAAGCGCTTCACCAGCTTGGTGGGATCGCCGTCAATGCTGCGCTGTCCCAGCGCCGCCCGTGTGGTATCTAAGTGCGCCACCTGACCGCTGGCATGCACTCCGGCATCGGTGCGCCCAGCCACGGTGAGCTCCACTGGGTGGCGCAGCACCATGCTCAGCTTCTCCTCAACGGTCTGCTGAACAGTGCGCAGGCCGCCCTTCTGCTTGGCCCACCCGTGGAAGTCGGTGCCGTCGTAGGCCAAGTCTAGGCGAAGGCGAACGTTAGTCATGGATGCTGATTCTACCTAGTCGTTGGCATTCCACTCGCGATTGAGTTCCCAATCCTGGGCCGCGTGCTGGCGCTTCGCGCTCTTGCTCACGCCCAGCTTGCTCAAAGCGGCATAGCCAGCCCGCTTGGGGTGCTTTAGATTCTTCTTGGCCTGGCCGGCTTTGCGCTTGGCCTTGCGGGCGCCATCCCGAACAATGCGGGCAGACAAGCGCAGGCGCGGGTCCATGGGTTGTTCGGCTCCCCGGTATTCAAACACCGGCAGCGACCATCCAAAGTAGATCGCAGCCACGCGCAGCGCCAGCGCTAGGCATACCGTCACGACGCCAGCGACCTCATCGCTGAGCCCCAGCTCCATCAATCCCGCATAAGAAAAGGCTGCAAGAACAGAAATGGAGGCGTACAGCTCGGCGGACAAGACCAGCGGGATACGGTCGGACAACAAGTCACGCAAAATACCGCCAAAGACACCGGTCAGCACCGCAGCCACGGCAGCGATAACCAACCCATGGCCATGTTCCAAGGCCTTCTGAGCACCAAGGACACTGAATACCGCAAGGCCCAGGGCGTCGAGAAGCAAGAATACATGCCGGAAATAGTGCATTAGGAAGGACATATAAACCGTGGCGACGGCGGCGGCCACCACGGCCAAGAGGAAGCGCGGTTCCGCCACCCACGTCAACGGGTAGGCGCCCAGCACCATGTCGCGGATCGTGCCGCCGCCCAATGCGGTGACTGCGCCCAACATGATGACGCCAAACAGATCCATCTTTTGCCGGCCAGCGGACAGCGCAGCGGTCATCGCCTCGGAGACGATGCCGATTACGTACAGCACAGTAAACAGCGGGGTCATAGAGTATACGTTCTGGTCGGGGTTATATAGCCCAGAAAGCATAACAAAAGGCCGCAGCCCCACCTAAGGTGGTACTGCGGCCTAGTTAAGGCGAGAGAAGTTTACTTCTCCTCGGACTCCTCAGCAGCGGTCTCCTCGACCTCTGCCTCGGTTGCCTCTGCCTTTGCTTCCTCAGCGGATTCAGCCTCAGCCTCTTCGGCCTTAGCTTCCTCAGCCTGCCTGGAAGCAGCTGCGCGGGTAGCGCGGTTAGCCTCGGAGGTCACGGTCTCCTCGAGAACGAGGGAGATCTGAGACATCGGGGCGTTGTCACCGGTGCGGTTCTCCAGCTTGATGGTGCGGGTGTAGCCACCCTCACGGTTCTCAAACTTCGGTGCCAGCTCGTCAAAGAGGTGGGCAACGACATCCTTGTGCGGGATGAGCTTGAGAACAGCGCGGCGGTCAGCAACGGTGCCGGACTTAGCCTTAGTGATGATCTTCTCGATGTACGGACGAAGAACCTTCGCCTTGGCATCGGTGGTCTTGATTGCGCCGTGCTCGATCAGGCTAGCTGCCAAGTTGCTCAGCAGGTGAGCCTGCTGCTTGGCGGAGCCTCCGAGACGGGCACCCTTCTTAGGGGTTGGCATTGTGTACTCCTCGTGTGCGGATAAATTGAGCGCGCAACGAGCGCTTCACAAGCGCCGTTACGATTCAGCGGAATTCTTTACTCGGAATCCTCAGAAGCCGGGTCCTTGAAGTCACCGGTTTCTGCGTCGTAACCTTCGAGCTGGGTCGGGTCGAAGTCCTCAGGGGTGTCCTTGAGAGCCAGGCCCAGGTTAGCCAGCTTGATCTTTACCTCGTTGATCGACTTCTGACCGAAGTTGCGGATATCCAGCAGGTCCGATTCGGTGCACTCGGCGAGCTCACCAACGGTGTGGATCTCCTGACGCTTCAGGCAGTTGTAGGAGCGAACGGAGAAGTTCAGATCCTCGATCGGCATGCTGTAGGCAGCAATGTACTCCGTCTCCTGCGGGGACGGGCCAATCTCAATGCCCTCAGCGGCGGTGTTCAGCTCGCGAGCCAGGCCGAAGAGCTCGACCAGGGTGCCGCCGGCAGAAGCCAGGGCGTCGCGGGCAGAAATCGAGTTCTTGGTCTCGACGTCGATGATCAGCTTGTCAAAGTCAGTACGCTGCTCAACACGAGTAGCTTCGACCTTGTAAGAGACCTTGAGTACCGGGGAGTAAATCTGGTCGACCGGGATACGGCCGATTTCCCCAGAGGTAGCGGCAGCCGGGACGTAGCCGCGGCCGCGCTCGACGACGAGTTCCATGTCCAGCTTGGCGGACTCGTTCAGGGATGCAATGTGCAGATCCGAGTTGTGGATCTCCACGCCAGCCGGCGGCTGGATGTCACCTGCAGTCACCTCACCCGGGCCCTCCTTGCTCAGGTACATGACCACCGGCTCATCAGAGTCGGAGGACAGGACCAGACCCTTAATGTTCAAGATGATCTCGGAAACGTCTTCCTTCACACCGTTGATAGTGGTGAACTCATGGAGTACACCATCAATCTTGATGGAGGTTACTGCTGCGCCCGGAATGGAGGACAGCAGCGTGCGACGAAGCGAGTTACCGAGGGTGTAGCCGAAGCCCGGCTCGAGCGGCTCGATGACGAACTTGGAACGAGACGAGTCGATGAATTCCTCGGTGAGCTGAGGACGCTGGGAAATAAGCATGGAATTTCTCCTTGTCGGCGCCCGCTATATGACGCCGGTAGAAGGGGTAAAGAATCAGATATCGAAAGTTTACTTCGAGTAAAGCTCGACGATGAGCTGCTCCTGCAGCGGGATGTCGATCTGAGCGCGCTCGGGCAGCTGGTGCACGAGGATGCGCAGGGTGTCCGGGACGACCTGCAGCCACGCCGGAACGTTGGCGTCAATCAGGCGATCCTGGGCCTCTTCGAACCATTCCATCTTCTGGGAACGCTCGCGGACATCGATGATGTCGTACTGAGTGACCTGGAAGGAAGGAACGTTGATCTTCTTGCCGTTCACGGTGAAGTGACCGTGGGAGACAAGCTGGCGAGCCTGGCGGCGGGTGTTGGCCAGACCAGCGCGGTAGATCACGTTGTCAAGACGGGACTCGAGCAGGACAACGAGGTTGTCACCGGTCTTGCCCGGGAGGCGGTTAGCCTCAGCGTAGTAGCGACGGAACTGACGCTCCAGCACACCGTAGGTGTACTTTGCCTTCTGCTTCTCCTGGAGCTGCAGCAGGTACTCAGATTCCTTGATGCGGTTGCGGCCAGCCTGTCCCGGAGGGTACGGGCGGCGCTCAAATGCCATATCGCCGCCGACCAGGTCGACGCGCAGACGGCGGGATACGCGGGTAGCGGGGCCAGTATAACGAGCCATTGTTTTACCTCTTCCTTTCCCTTAAACCTTGCGGCGCTTGGTCGGACGGCAGCCGTTGTGCGGCTGTGGGGTGGCATCCGTGATCGAGTTAACCTCGAGGCCTGCTGCCTGCAGGGAACGGATGGCGGTCTCGCGGCCGGAGCCCGGACCCTTGACGAATACGTCAACCTTCTTCATACCGTGGTCCATTGCCTTGCGGGCAGCGTTCTCAGCGGCCATCTGGGCTGCGAACGGGGTGGACTTACGGGAACCCTTGAAGCCAACGTGGCCGGAGGATGCCCAAGAGATGACAGCACCGTGCGGGTCCGTGATGGACACGATGGTGTTGTTGAAGGTGGACTTGATGTAAGCGTGGCCAGCGGCCACGTTCTTCTTTACGACGCGACGACCACCACGGCGCGCGCCGGAACGAGTCTTCGGTGGCATGTTTTACTTCTTCTTTCCTGCGATCGTCTTCTTCGGACCCTTACGCGTACGAGCGTTGGTCTTGGTGCGCTGACCACGTACGGGCAGGCCACGGCGGTGGCGGATGCCCTGGTAGCAGCCGATTTCAATCTTGCGACGGATGTCAGCCTGAACCTGACGGCGGAGGTCACCCTCTACCTTCCAGGTAGCTTCAATAACGTCACGCAGCGCCGACAGCTGGTCATCATCCAAGTTGTCGGTGCGCAGGTCGGGAGAAATGCCGGTCTTTTCCAGCAGTTCCTTGGCACGGGAAGGTCCAATGCCGTAGATGTAGGTGAGAGCAACCTCCATGCGCTTGTTGCGCGGGAGGTCAACACCAGCTAGACGTGCCATATGGCTAGTCCTTTCGGGTTGTTACGATGGTTTTCTCCTCATCCGTCCCCCACCACGCATGCGCTTCGCCCCGGGCCGTGCCGGGGAATCAGTGGGCATGCTTAGCAGTGCGGGCTCAGGCCATCGCAGCCTGAGGTAGAAAGGGACGCATCAAGTGCGTCCCGTGGATAAGGAGGCTTACTGTCTTTACTTGTAGCGGTAGACGATGCGTCCGCGGGTCAGGTCATAAGGAGACAGCTCTACAACAACGCGGTCCTCCGGGAGGATGCGGATGTAGTGCTGACGCATCTTGCCAGAGATGTGTGCAAGAACCTTGTGTCCGTTGTCGAGCTCGACGCGGAACATTGCGTTGGGCAGGGGTTCGACGATGCGACCCTCAACCTCGATTGCGCCTTCCTTAGCCATAACCTCTACTTTTCTGGTGAGCGTTGGGAGTACGCCGCGCTTGGCGACGTCCCCATCTTCACCTGCATGTTTGATGTCTACTGCCTGGTGTCCTCTGCCTGTACTCCAGCATTGGGAAGCACGACGTGCAGACACCAGCTCTCAAGCATACGCTGCGACAACGCCATTTCCAAATGTCGCTAGCGCAGGACACTCTATAAATGACCCATGACACGCCGAAAGCCCGTCGCCTAGGTTAGGCAACGGGCGTTGAACATCTACTTTTATACGGTGTGAAGGAGAGCCCCTCACACGTCTTAGTAGATGAAGACCTTGGAGCCCATCGGCACATCGTTCCAGTAGCGCACGGCGTCCTGGTGGGTCAGGCGGACGCAGCCATTGGACTGATAAGCCGGGGAACCTTCGTGGAAGGCGTGGCCATTGTTGGTGAAGTACATGGCGTACGGCATCGGAGCGTCGCCGAACTCCCAGGAGATCTCGTCCTTGATCTTGCGGTTGATGTAGAAAGTACCGGCCGGGGTCTCCTCGCCCGGCTTACCGGTGGACACACCCTGAGCAACGTAGGTGACGTTGCCATTGCCGTCCTGCAGCCAGGAACGGTGGCCACTGCGGTCGACACAAATGCGGGCATCGGCCGGGCACGGACCGGTATCGAAGCGCTGGGCCTTGCGCTCGGCTTCAGCTTTACGTGCAGCTTCCTCGGCTGCGGCCTTTTCACGTGCCACCTGCTCAGCGTGAGCGCGCTCTTCAGCTTCGCGTGCCGCGCGAATCTCCGCGTTCTTCTGCTCGATAAGGCCCGGGAAGATCAGCTCGATGGCACCGTCGATGACGGGACGAAGCGCGTCGGCTGCCTGCGGGTTAGAAGCTCGGAGGGACTCGAGAATGTCGTTGCGGGACGTCCATGCGCTCTCCCGCGTTTGGCCCAGGAAGCTATCGACCTGAGACTGAACGTCGGAGGACAAAGTATCGAAGGATGGGGCAGTCTGCGCATTGGCAGCAGGAGCGGTCAGAAGAGAGACGGACACGAGGCCCGCTGCGGCTGCTCGGCGTAGGGAACGAGCACCAGAGTGGGAACGAATTTTAGACATGGCAAAAAGTATAAACCTTACCGCCATGAATTCCTACCTAAGCGTAGCGCTGCGTCAGGATTCGGGGACCATTCTCCGTGGCCGCCACGGTGTGTTCCCAATGGGCGGCGAGGGAACCGTCGGTGGTAACGACCGTCCAGTCGTCGTCAAGCACGGCGTTATCTTCCGTGCCTAGGGTAAGCATCGGTTCAATGGCCAGAACCGATCCGTCTTGAATGATAGGGCCGCGACCGGCTTTGCCTTCATTGGCCAGGTAGGGTTCTTCGTGCATTTCACGACCGATTCCATGGCCGCCGTAGCCGTCGACGATGTAAAGCTCGACGCCAAATTTGTCTTCAGCAGCGTAAGTGGCTTGCTCGAGGGCAGCAGAGACATCGGTGAGGCGATTGCCCGGAACCATGGCCTTGAGGCCCTCGTGGAGGACCCATTCGGTGGCATCGGACAGGGCCTGGGCCTCAGCGCTGAGCTTTCCGACGCCAAACGTCCACGCGCTATCCCCTACCCAGCCATCGAGGGTGGCGCCGCAATCGATGGAGATGAGGTCACCGTCGCTAAGGACGATATCGCTACTGGGAATGCCGTGGACAATGACCTCGTTGACGGACGCACAGATAGAACCTGGAAAGCCGCCGTAGCCCTTGAAGGTGGGCACGGCACCGGCATCACGAATGGCCTGCTCAGCTACCTCGTCGAGCTCCAGCGTGTTCACGCCAACCGCGGCGGCAGCACGCACTGCCTGCAGGGCGCGGCCGACGATTTCACCGGCTGCTTGCATAGCATCCAGCTCGCCCGGGGTGCGGGCAGGTATGGTCCTCGTGCGTCGTCGAAAAGCCATAGCGAAGGGAGTTACTTGCCCATCGCCGTAAGCGCGCGCTCGTTGATCTCCTCGACGGACCCCTCAGCCTGGATCGGGATGATGGCCTCACCATAGTGCTCGATGAGCGGGAAGGTCTCGTCGCGGTAGACACCGAGGCGGGTACGGATGGTCTCCTCGGTATCGTCAGCGCGGCCGCGGGCCAGCATGCGCTCAACGACGACATCCTCGGACACCTCGAAGTTGAGAACTCCGTCTAGCTTCAGGCCCTTGTCGGCGAGCAGCTTCTCCAAGATGTCTGCCTGCTCGACGGTGCGCGGGAACCCATCCAGAAGGAAGCCGTCCTGAGCGTCATCCTCGTTGAGGCGATCCTCCACCATGCGAGCGGTAACGTCCGTCGGAACCAGCTTGCCGGCGTCAATGTAGGACTTGGCCTCAACGCCGAGCGGGGTACCTTCACCAATGTTGGCGCGGAAAAGGTCACCGGTGGAGATGTGCGGGACGCCGAGCTTCTCGCTGAGGAGAGCGGCTTGGGTGCCCTTGCCGGCACCGGGAGGGCCAAGGAGTACGTAACGCATTACTTAAGCAGTCCTTCGTAGTTGGATTGTAGGAGCTGGGACTCGATCTGCTTGACCGTGGTCAGGGCAACCGAGACCATAATGAGGATAGCGGTACCACCGAACGCGGAGGTTCCGCTGGCACCCGCGCTGCCAATGCCCAAGTCCAGAAGAATATTCGGCAGGACGGCGATGAGTGCCAGGTAGATCGAGCCGACGAACAGCAGACGGTTCATAACGAAGCCCAAGTATTCGGCGGTCGGTCGGCCCGGGCGAATACCCGGGATGAATCCACCATACTTCTTCATGTTGTCCGCCTGTTCAGCCGGGTCATACTGAACCGACACGTAGAAGTAGGAGAAGAAGATGGTCAGCGCAAAGTAGAGGACGATGTACTGCCAGGAGCTCGGCGCCTGCAGGTGAGCAATGATGTTGCGCTGCCACCAGTTATCCGAAACACCCGGGGAGCCGGAGTTCACGATCTGCGTGATGAGCACCGGCATGTAGATCAGCGAGGACGCGAAAATGACCGGGATAACGCCGGCCTGGTTGACCTTAAGCGGCAGGTAGGTGGAGGAACCACCGTACTGGCGGCGGCCTACCATACGCTTGGCGTACTGCACCGGGATGCGGCGCTGGCCCTGCTCGATGAAGGTAATACCGACAACCAGGAAGATGAGGCCGGCAACGACCATGGCGAAGACCAGACCACCGTTGTTCTGCAGAATGTTCAGACCGTCGGTAGGCAAGCGCGTGGCGATACCAGCGAAAATCATCAGGGACATGCCGTTACCGATGCCCTTTTCGGTGATGAGCTCACCCATCCACATCACGAGGACAGCACCTGCCGTCATCGTGATGACGAGGACGATGAGGGTAAACAAGTTGCGGTCCTCCGCCAGGACGCGCACACCTTGTCCCAGCAGCTGCTCGCGGTCCGCCAGAGCCACGATGCCGGCCGACTGCAGAAGCGCCAGCGCCAGGGTGAGGTAACGCGTGTACTGCGTCATCTTGGCCTGGCCCGACTGGCCTTCCTTCTTCAGCTGTTCGAAGTGCGGAATGACCACGGTCAGCAGCTGCACGATAATCGACGCCGTAATGTACGGCATGATGCCGATGGCGAAGATGGACAGCTGCAGCAGCGCACCACCGGAGAACAGGTTAATCACCGAGTAGAGGTTGCCGGATTCTTCCGTCAGCTCGCGAAGACGGCCAGCAATGGTGGCGTAATCGACGCCCGGGGACGGGATCTGCGCGCCAACGCGGTAGAGAATAATCATCACGAGTGTGAAGATGATCTTCTTACGCAGGTCGGCGTCTTTAAAAGCCTGCAAAATGGCGGACACTACTCAATCCTCCTGGCCTACCGCGCTTAAACTGCGGGCCGTAACTGCCGCGCACGGAGGTGGAACTCATCTGTTCCTACTGTATGAGAGCCTTTTCAGGCACATCATAGGAACGGTTGAACACTTTTGACCCCATTACCCTACCAGCCGCGCGCTCTTTCTCCACATCAACCCCTCCGAATTCACAGCACAGTGGGCGCATCTCAGGCCCCCACGGAAGCTCTCAGACAGTAATTCCGTCGATGGCTGACACCTCTGCCTACTGGAAATAGTTTCGTCCTTAGCGGTATTTCCTATTCCGGCCTACCATGGTCTGTGTTGCCTTCCGGCAATGTCACTACAAGGTGACCTACTCCTCTTCGACCTCTCCCGCGACGCCCGGGGCGCCTCGGAGTACGGCCGTGTTGTATCAGCCTGACGATGAAGCGAAAGAAGTATGTAGTTTTATGAGTACTCGATTTACGCCTATGACCGTGGCGGAGATTATCGATGCTTTCGTCCCACATCCCAACCCTTTCCGTTGGGAAGCTTTCGATGGTTCCGCCACAGGGCCGACCTCAGCGAAGTTCACAGTGCGCATCAATAGTCTTCAAGGCTTGGCTTATATCGCTACCCGCCCGGGTGATGTTGGTTTCGCCCGCGCGTACGTTACCGATGGAATCACGGTTGAGGGTGAGCATCCAGCACACCCCTACGGAATCTTTAACGCCCTCCATGTCATGTACGACAAGTTCACCAAACCCGACCCGGCAACCCTTGCGCGCGTGGTGCGCTCACTGGCGTCCCTGGGCGCGTTCCAGATTCAACCGGTTCCCGACGTCGAGCGCGCCTCTTGGCTGCGGCGCAAGCTGCACGAGGGTCTGTCCAAGCACTCCAAGGAACGCGATGCCGAGGTGATCTCTGACCACTACGACGTGGGTAATGATTTCTACGAGCTCTTCCTCGGTGACTCGATGACGTACACCTGCGCGTACTACCCCTCCCCCGACGCCACTTTGGATGAGGCACAGGAAAACAAGTACCGCCTCATCTTCGACAAGTTGCGGCTCAAGGAAGGCGACCGCCACCTCGACGTCGGCTGCGGCTGGGGCGGCATGGTGCGCTATGCAGCCAAACGCGGCGTGAAATCCCTCGGCGTGACCCTGTCTAAGGAACAGGCCGAATGGGGCCAAGCCAAAATCAAGGAAGAGGGCCTCGAGGACCTAGCAGAGATCCGTTTTATGGATTATCGCGACGTCACTGAAGAAGGTTTCGACGCCATTTCTGCCATCGGCCTACTCGAGCACATCGGCGTGAAGAACTACCCCGATTTCTTCCGCTTCCTTAACGGCAAGCTGAAACCCGGCGGTCTCATGCTCAACCACTGCATTACCTACCCGGATAACCACAAAACCCCCAAGGGCGGCTTCATCGACCGCTACATCTTCCCCGATGGCGAGCTGTCCGGCTCCGGCACCATCACCAAGTGCATGCAGGACGCCGGATTTGAAGTCGTGCATACCGAGTCCCTGCGCTTCGACTACATGCGCACGCTCCACGATTGGTGCGAGAACCTCAAAGAGACGTGGGAGGAGGCCTGCTCCCTGGTGGGCCTGCCCACTGCACGTTTATGGGCCATTTACATGGCGGGGTCCGAGTGGGGCTTCGAGCACAACATCATCAACCTCTACCACTTCCTAGGCGTCAAGCTGGGGGACGCCGGCTCCCGCGCTGGTGTTCCTGAACGCCGCTGGTGGGAAGATTCGCGTTTCTAGGAGGAGAATTATGATGTCGCGTCTCATTAACCGAATCAGCCATCACCGCAGTGTCGATGCCGTAGAGATCCCGCCGGTGGGCTGGCGAGCGCATAGGGAGGGCGTCGATAAGCTCCTGCGTAGCTTCCGCGCCGTGCCGAAGGATAAGCGCGTCCGCCTTTCCAAGAAAACCTCGAATCTCTTCCGCGGCCGCAGCGGCGAGCAGATGGGGCTCGATGTCTCCGGCCTAACCGGTGTCATTGAGGTAGACCCCATCGCGCAGACCGCCGAGGTTCAGGGCATGTGTACCTACGAAGACTTAGTCGACGCCACCTTGCCGCATGGACTCATGCCTTTTGTGGTGCCGCAGCTGAAAACCATCACGCTCGGCGGCGCCGTAACGGGTATGGGCGTGGAATCCACAAGCTTCCGCGATGGCCTGCCGCATGAATCGGTGGTGGAGATGGATATCCTCACCGGTACCGGGGAAATCGTCACGTGCTCGCGCGACAAGAACGTCGATCTGTTCCGCCTCTTCCCCAACTCATATGGCTCCCTGGGATACGCGGTGCGCCTGAAGATTGAGCTGCGGGAGGTGAAACCCTACGTGGAGCTGCGGGAAGTGCGCTTCAACGACGTCGACTCACTCGCACGCGTGCTTGACGACGTCTCCCGTACCCACACCTACAACGACCTCGACGTCCACGGGCTCGATGGAGTGGTTTTCTCCCCGGACGAGGCGTATCTGGTCATGGCGCGTTTCACGGATGAGGAGGGGCCGACCTCGGACTACACGAGGGACAAGATCTTTTATCGCAGTCTCCAGCATGCCCGCGGTATCCGCCACGACCGTTTGACAGTGCGCGATTACATCTGGCGCTGGGATACCGACTGGTTCTGGTGCTCCCGCGCCTTCGGTGCCCAGAACCCGCGGGTACGCAAAGTATGGCCCCGGGAGCTGCGGCGCAGCTCTTTCTACTGGAAGCTCGTGCGCTTGGACCGCAAGTACGAGCTCGAGTACAACTTCATCAAAAAGCCCAAGGGTCTTCCTCGCGGCGAGCGGGTAGTGCAAGACATCGAGGTCACTCCGGAAAACTTGCCGGAGTTTCTGCGTTGGTTCTTTCAGGCCTCCGATATCCAGCCAGTATGGCTGTGTCCGATCCGCCTGCGCGACGGTGTGGAAGACCTCATCGGTACCGGTGACATCGCGGCTAGTTCGCCTGATCCCTGGCCGCTCTACCCGCTATTGCCAGGCCAGACTTGGGTCAACGTTGGTTTCTGGTCAGGGGTGGAGGGCAACCACGTCGACCCGACTGCTCCCGGCAATGGCGCCTTCAACCGCATCATTGAGGCCAAAGTAAGCGAACTCGGTGGGCACAAGTCCCTATACTCGGAGGCCTTCTATTCCCCCGAAGAGTTCGCGTCACTCTACGGCGGCGAACTACCCGAACACATCAAGGCGGTGGCCGACCCAGACAACCGCTTCCCGACCCTCTACGACAAGACGGTCAACGACGCTTAAGATGGGCTGCTAAACAGCCCGACCCCCATCACCAGGAGCTCATCCCTGGCCATGGGGGTCTTGCTACATTCAGGAGGGGTTACGCGACTGCGTCCACGCGATCGAAGCCGTTGTCGGCCAGGGACTTCATCATGCGGTCAACAGCTGGCTGATCGGTGTCCGGGTTGTAGGACTCAAGGAAAATGATGTGGGCAGTCGTGGTGCCCTCAAAGCGAATAGTCATGAATTCGTGGCCCAGCTCCTCGGTGACGAGGAACAGTTCGCGCTCCACAGCCTTCTGAGGGCTCAGCTCTTCACCCGGCAGCGCAGCAGGTGCGCTCTCACCGGTGGTGGCATTCTCCACGTGCGCGGCAGCGGCCTGAGAATGAACACCGTTGTTATCGAGCGGTGCGGCGAGGCCGAACAACGACATAACGGTGGCTATAACACCCGCGACGAGCTGGTTAACGAAGGTCATGAGCTTCTCCTTAAACTGCCATACAGTAATCCTGAGACGGAAATATATCACCTCATGGATTTATAAGCTAGCCGGGCACTAGCAGGGAACTGGCGAAACACCTGCAGCACACTAGCAGGACACAAGCAGGGCGCTGGCAAGACACAATTAGCGCGCTAGCGGGACACAAGTAGCGCGCTAGCGGAGCATTGGAACCTTTTAAGAAATGCCTTTTGCGGCACCGATTCGGCAAACCCCCAGGTCACCGCATAAGAATTCGGCCATAAGGTGCCCCTCAAAAGGCACTAGTACCATTTAGCGCCCAGAGAGAAGCCGCGCCCTCGTTGCCTTCCAGCACACCACGCCCCCGGCGGCCATGCGTGAGCGAAAACGCCGCAACCCTCCCGCAGGACACCGAGATGGTGGCCCATGGGAGGGTGCATTTAGCTTCTCCGCGAATCGAGAAAAGATTTACTTGGTGGTGGCGGTGCCGCCAGCAGCCTCAATCTTCTCAACAGCAGACTTGGAGAACTTGTCAGCGGTGACATTCAGCTTAACGTTGATGTCGCCGTTGCCCAGAACCTTGACCGGCTGGTTAGCGCGAACGAGGCCGGCAGCTGCAATGTCAGCAACGGTGATGTCGCCACCCTGTGCAAACTTCTCAGCCAAGTCAGCAACGTTAACTACCTGGTACTCAACGTGGTTCGGGTTCTTGAAGCCCTTGAGCTTCGGCAGACGCATGTGCAGCGGCATCTGGCCACCCTCGAAAGCAGCGGAAACCTGCTTGCGAGCACCGGTGCCCTTGGTACCGCGACCAGCGGTCTTACCCTTGGATGCCTCACCGCGGCCGACGCGGGTCTTGGGCTTGTTGGAGCCTGCGGCCGGGCGCAGGTCGTGGAGCTTGATGATATCAGCCATGGTTTACTCCCCTGCCACTTCTTCGACGGTGACCAGGTGACGCACCTTGTGAACCATGCCGCGGATGATCGGGGTGTCCTGCTTAACAACAGAGTGTCCGATGCGCTTGAGGCCAAGAGCCTCAATGTTGGCGCGGTGGTTCGGCTTGGTGCCCACAAGGCCCTTTACCTGAGTAATCTTCAGAGCCATTGCTTATGCCTCCTGACCTGCGCGCTTGCGCAGCATCTGGGCTGGCGTGACCTCTTCGAGGGACTTGCCACGGCGTGCGGCAACTTCCTCGGGGCGAACCAGCTGCTTGAGGCCGTCCACGGTAGCGCGGACGACGTTGAGAGCGTTGTCGGAGCCCAGGGACTTCGACAGGATGTCCTGCACGCCAGCGCACTCAAGCACCGGACGAGCAGCACCACCGGCGATGACACCAGTACCCGGAGCGGCCGGCTTCATCATGACGATGCCAGCTGCGTCGCGCCCCTCAACCGGGTGGGTAATGGTGCCGGCAATCATCGGGACGCGGAAGAAGTTCTTGCGAGCTTCCTCAGCACCCTTCTGGATTGCGGCCGGGACTTCCTTGGCCTTGCCGTAGCCGACGCCAACCATGCCCTGGCCGTCGCCAACGACGACGAGAGCGGTGAAGGACATGTTGCGGCCACCCTTAACGGTCTTGGAGACGCGGTTGATGGTCACAACGCGCTCGATGTACTTATCGCGCTCGTTGTCCTGCTGGTTGCGGCGGTCGTTACGACGGCCGTTGTTGCGACCCTTGCGGTCGTTGTTGTTCTCGGCGGAGCGTCCGCCGTCACGCTGTTCACGGTCCGACATTAGGCGTTCCTTCCGTTGATGTTTCCGTGTGCCTTAATCATTAGAACTGCAGACCACCTTCGCGAGCGGCGTCGGCCAGCGCAGCAACGCGGCCGTGGTACTTGTAGCCTGCACGGTCAAAGACGACCTGCTCGATGCCAGCGGCCTTGGCGCGCTCAGCGATGAGCTCGCCTACCTTGGCAGCCTTGGCCTTCTTGTCGCCCTCGAGTGCGCGCACGTCAGCTTCCATGGAGGAAGCAGCAGCCAGGGTGTGGCCGGCCAGGTCGTCGATGACCTGGACGTGCATGTGGCGGGAGGAGCGGTGAATGACCAGACGCGGTTCCTCAGGGGTGCCGCGGAGGGTCTTACGGATGCGGAAGTGGCGGCGTGCGCGTGCTTCACGACGACGCGAGGAAATGTCCTTGCCAACCGGGGTGCGCTTTGCGTTTTCAGTGTTAGCCATTGCTTACTTACCCGTCTTTCCGACCTTGCGGCGGACCTGCTCGCCGTCGTAGCGAATACCCTTGCCCTTGTAAGGATCGTCCTTACGCAGGCGGCGGATGTACGCGGCGACCTGTCCAACCAGTTGCTTGTCAATACCAGATACGGAGAGCTTGGTTGCGCCGTCCACAGCGAAGGTGATGCCCTCCGGAGCCTTAATAAGGATCGGGTGGGAGTAGCCCAGAGAGAACTCCAGGTCCTTACCCTTCTGCTGGACACGGTAACCGACACCGAAGATTTCCATCTTCTTGGTGTAGCCCTCGGTCACGCCAACAACGGCGTTGTTGACCAGGGAACGGGCCAGACCGTGCAGAGCGCGGTTCTTGCGGTCATCGTCCGGACGAGAGACCTTGATCTCATCGTCTTCGACGGCTGCGGTGATCGGCTCCGGCAGCTCAACCTCGAGGGTGCCCTTGGACCCCTTGACGTTAACGACCTGGCCGTTGATGGTGATGTCGACGCCCTTCGGGACGGCGATAGGTGCTAGACCGATACGAGACATGTGTCAATCCTCCCTTACCAGACGTAGGCGAGAACTTCTCCGCCTACACCCTTCTCCTGAGCCTGACGGTCGGTGAGCAGGCCGTGGGACGTGGAAATGATGGCCACGCCCAGGCCGCCCAGAACCTGCGGCAGTTCGGTGGACTTTGCGTACACACGCAGACCCGGCTTAGACACGCGACGCAGACCCGAGAGGGAGCGCTCACGGTTGTTGTACTTAAGCTCGAGGGACAGCTCGCGGCCCTCGACGGAGTAGTCAGCGATGTAGCCTTCCTGCTTCAAGATCTCGGCGATGTTCACCTTGAGCTTGGAGGTCGGCATCGACACGGAGTCGTGGTGCGCATTAGATGCATTGCGCACGCGCGACAGCATGTCGGCAATAGGATCAGTCATAGTCATATGAGTGACCTGTAACCTTTCTCGTTGCGGTTCCCGTAACTCACCAAAGCGTTCTCCGTGTGATTTCGGGCTACTCACGCTCCCCACGGTCAATACCGTGAGGCGCTCGCCACCCTTTGATACAGACAACGGTCCGCTATCTACGGCGAGGGGCCTACAACAAAGTAGATGTGTTCAATTCTTCCGGCTTGGCACATTTCCGCTGTTCGCGCACCATTTTCTCGGCGCGGGATGAGGAAAAATGCAAGTCCGTCGGCTTACTCTACCCGTTGACATGCTGTTTTCCAAAACGCGTTAGCATTGTTGGTTATGAGTGAAGAACAAGACCCCATCCGTACGGCACACCAGTGGCTTGAGGAGGCTGCAGTGCTTGTCGACGTCTCCCCGGCCGACGCCACCGCCCTCATCAAGGAGCTGCTTGACCTCACCAAAGACGTGGCCCATACCCAATCCCGCCCCGCTGCCCCGCTGACGGCGTATTTGGTTGGTTTGGCCTCGAAGGACGTCGACGAAGCTCGCGCGCACATCGCCACCTTGAAGGAGGCCCTCAACCGATGAGCGGGCGCATCAACGCCACCTTTGCGGTGACCAAGGTGCGCCTCGATGAGAAGGGCCAGGTCACCCAAGTCGATACCCGCGGCGATACCGTCGCCGGCGAAGAGCCTCTGGAGATTCGCGTCGGCGGCCAGACGCTTACGACGACGATGCGCACGCCCGGCCACGACGTCGAGCTGGCCCACGGCTTCCTCCACTCCGAAGGACACATTGAAAAGGTCACCGACGTCCACGAGGCCCGCTACTGCGCCGGCGCGTCCGTGGATGGCCGCAATCCTTATAACCTTCTCGACGTGGAACTCACCAACCCCCATGCGCTTACCCTCGCGGATCTGCGCCTCACCACGACGACCTCTGCCTGCGGCGTGTGCGGTACCTCCTCTATCGAGGCGCTCATGAAGCAATCGCGCTACGAGATTCCGCAGATTCCGGTGGATCCGGGGATCGTCGCCACGCTGCCCGATGCCCTCAAGCGGGAGCAGAAGCAGTTCCGCAAGACCGGCGGAATCCACGCCGCGGGCGCGTTTACCCTCGGTGGCGAACCTGTCGTCGTCCGCGAGGACGTGGGCCGCCACAACGCCGCCGACAAAGTCATTGGCCACCTACTTATGGAGGACATGCTCCCCGCCAGCGACCTCATCCTGGTCATGAGCTCGCGCGCCAGCTTCGAGCTCGTCAACAAGGCAGCGATGGCCGGCTTCGGCATGCTCGTCGCGGTCTCCGCCGCCTCATCGCTGGCGGTTGAGACCGCGCGGGAGACCGGAATGGCGCTCGTGGGCTTTGCCCGCGGGGATCGCTTTAACCTGTATTCGGGCGAGCTTAGTCGCGGTACGCTTCCGGGCCGGAGTTAAGCCAGGCATACACGCCACCAATAAGGAAGCCGCCGCCGATAAGGTTTCCAACCCACACGATGGACCAGTTGAGCAGCACCGCGCCGAGGGTAAAGCCCTCCGGCAGCGGGCTGGCGCAGAAGAAGGTCAGTAGCATGAGGCAGAAGTTTGCAATCACGTGCTCCAGGCCCAGACCCACGAAGCAGGCAATGATGGGCACGATGACGAAAAACTTGGACACGATGTCCTTGGCAAAGACGCCACCCACAATCGCCATGTTGACCACGAAGTTAGCCAGGATGGCCTCCACGAACATACCGCCCGGGCCCTTGGTCAGCTTGCCCATCGATAGCGTGGCAATGAGGTGATTCGGATCCATACCGCCCAGCTTCGCTGACATTCCCATGGCAGCGGCAAAGAGCACGACGCCCACCAAGTTAAACAGGGTGGTGACGACCAAGAGCCACATGCCCTTGCCCCAGCTCACGTGTTTGTTCACGGCGCCATAGACCATGTACATCATGTTGCCGGTAGCCAGGTCCGCGCCCAGAATGACGATGGCAAACAGGCCCAAGCCGAATAGGCAGGCAAAGACGAGCGAGCCCATGCCTTCCATATGCTTCTCGACGCCCATTCCCAGCACCGCCGCAAACGCCGTACCGATGGCCAGGTACACGCCCGCCAAGGTAGAGCGGACAGCAAAGCGGGAGAAGGACTGATCTAGGAGCGTGACTTTCTTCGTCACGGCCGCCGCAGCAGCATCATTCAAGGACATCGATTACCTCGCACGATTGAGATTTCAGAGACGTTTGTATCGTACTCCTCCGCACGCGCCGCAGGTCAATCACTGACCTACAATGAACAATTGCAATCACTTTTCACTTATGAAAACCTTGTGGGATGACACCCTTCCTGTCTGTCCAGCACCTCAGCTACGGCTACTCCGCCCGCGCTGAGGTTGTTCGCGATATATCCTTCGACCTCGCCCCAGGGCTCACCGTCCTCCTCGGCGCAAATGGCGCGGGGAAAAGCACACTCATGCAGCTCATCGCCGGTGAGCTACGCCCGCCGACAGGAACCATCTTCGTGGGTGGTGAAGACGTCCGCCGTTCCGACTCGTGGCGGCAGCGCATCGGCTGGGTTCCGCAACGCAGTGTCTTTGATCCGGCGCAACGCGCAGTGGATTTCGTAGCAGACGTTGGATGGCTGCGCGGACTGGACCGCGCAACAGCACGCCACCACGCGGTCAACGCCTTGCGGATAATGGGCTTGGAGGAACACAGCACTACTCGCCTACGCGCGATTTCCGGTGGAATGCAGCGCCGCGCCATGGTCGCGGCGGGCATTGTCCACGAGCCAGATGTGCTGCTTCTCGACGAACCCACCGCAGGCCTCGACCCACACCATCGGTCCTCGCTCATCCGCGCACTGCGTGACATGGCCTCGAACGGCACCAGTGTCCTCATGTCTACGCACATCGCGGCTGATATGGACTCCGCCGATCGCGCGCTCATTCTTCATCGTGGGTGCATCGCAGCCGATTCTTCTGTTGCAGATTTCATCGAAAGGTATGGCTCCGTAGAGCAAGGATTCTGTACTGTCACCGAACAAGCTACCGACGGGACACAGGGAGGGGCTGCTGTGTGAGACGCCTTCGCTTCATTCCTGTTGTACTCTTCACCGCGCTGCTGAGTTTTGCCTCTGCGCGGGGCAGTAACGTCGCCGGTTCCTGGCCAGAGGCCACCGCAATCTGTGCTGTTGTCGCCGCGGCTACAGGCGTACTTCTCGCAAGTATTGCTGCATGGGACTCAGGAAGCCAGGACGCTACGTTTCTGCGCTCCACATCCACCTCGCGCGCTCGCACAGCAGCACTTCTCGTCGGCCCGGCGTTGGCGTGGGGACTGGCCAGCATTCTTATCGGCTTCATAATCCTGGCAGGGTTTGTGTATACCGCGCCCGTGGGAGGCTCGCCGTGGTTCCTTGTCATCATCAGCAGCCTTGTGTGGGTTGTGCTATGTGCGGTTCTCGGCGCAGGCTTGGGTGTCCTTGTCCGACGCCGGCTTCTCGCCGCGTTACTCGCAGCACTCCTCACGCTAGCTTTGTGCGTGGTATCGGCGTGTGCGGTTTCCATACCGGCTTGCCCACGCTTTCTTTTCTTCCCCGGCAATGGGTACGAGCTGATCGCCCGACAGCCACGGGTGGCTTCGGCCGCAATTTCTGCCGTCATGGTGGTAGCCCTCAGTGCCTGTGTCCTTGCTGCACTGACACGCCACCACCCTGCCCCGCGTTACACCGCGCTGAGTTTTCTAGTCATCATCACCGTCGCCGCTGTTGGCTCCGCGGCAGTGGGGCCGCAGGGTACGCGGGCACGGGACACCACGGAGGCGTCGGCAAGCTGCACTCGGGATGCGAACACACAGCGATATTGCAGTTGGCCGGAGGACCACGCGCTCGTCGTAGCTGCAGACGCGCACTGGCAGGAATTCACGCAGGTGCTTGTCGACGCCGGCCTTCCTCCCCTCACCGGCACATACGGTCAACCTGGCTCGGAGCACGCCACGGAATTATCCCACACAGTTACTAGCCCAGCGGCCCTGTATACCCGCGTTTATGAAGCGCAAGCTGCGGCCCTACGCGCTCAGCGCCCCTGCGAAGAAACCGCTGCCTCTCGTAACGCACACCAGGTGCTCTCGGGCTGGGCCACGTATGCGTTCAGAGCAGAGGACGATAAGTTTTCCACACTCAGCGCGCAAGGCTCAACTACTCCCGCGCGTGCCTGGATTGAGAACGAGCTTTCGCACCGTTCACCCGCGGAGCAAGCCAAGGCTCTGGCTCCCTTTGTGCACACCATGCAGACGTGCGGCTCCGAGCTACCGCCCCTGGAGGTTGAACAATGAACCCTTACCTGAGACTTCGCCGTTGGCCGGAGTTCTTCTTGATCCTCAGCCTTGGGGTGGTAACGCAGTTCCTTGATAACCTGGCCGTCCCACAGCTCTTCGGAGCACCACTGAACCGTCCCGTATTCGTTTTCAATCTGCTGCCACTGCTCGTCGCAGGCTCCATACTGGCGTTGCTGAGCAGTTCGTGGGACGAGAGATACGAGGCCGCAAGCACCGCCCGTTCGATGCGCAAGGAGAAAGTTACCTTGTTGGGCTCGGCTGCCGCAGCGTGGACTGCAGTGTTTGGATTCGGATTGTTCCTTGGGGTGGTACCGATTCATTCTGTATCCACGATCTTTTTCTGCCTCGCTGCGGTTGGCCTCGTACTAGCGCTGCGTAGCCGCCTGAGCTCGAAGCCCTCTGCGGGAATTGCGCTCCCACTGTCGCTGCTGGCACCCCTTTTCCCCTGGTACGTGGGCGAGACCACGCCGCTGGGCAATTCCCTCGGCCAAGGTATGTCTCCCATCGTTGCCATCGTGTGCGCCGCCCTCTTCGTGGCAGGCGCGGCTGCGTGGCTTCGCCACTAAAACGCAACAATCCCCCGGACTCCTTTCGGAGTGCCGAGGGATTGCCTCAAGCGCTACTTACTTGAACGGGAAGCCGAGCTCGCGCAGGAGCTTGCGGCCCTCCTCGTCGTTGGTAGCGGAGGTCACGACGGTGATGTCCATACCACGCGGGCGGTCCACCTTGTCGATGTCGATCTCGTAGAACATGGTCTGCTCGGTAAGACCGAAGGTGTAGTTGCCGTGGCCGTCGAACTGCTGGTCGGAGAGACCGCGGAAGTCGCGAATACGCGGCAGAGCGATGGTCAGCAGACGGTCCAGGAACTCCCACATGCGGTCGCCACGCAGGGTGACGCGTGCGCCGATGGGCATGCCCTCACGGAGCTTGAAGTTAGCGATGGACTTCTTGGCGCGACGTACCTGCGGCTTCTGGCCGGTAATCGCGGTGAGGTCCTCGATAGCGCCGTTGATCAGCTTGGAGTCGCGGGCAGCGTCGCCCACACCCATGTTGACAACGACCTTGGTGACGCCCGGAATCTGCATCACATTGTCGTACTTGAACTCTTCGTTGAGAGCCTTCTTGATTTCCTCGCGGTAGCGGGTCTTCAGACGCGGAGTGTAGTTCTCGCTCATTTTAGATGTCCTTCCCGTTGCTACGTGCGATGCGGACCTTCTTGCCGTTCTCATCGAAACGGTAGCCCACGCGGGTCGGGTTGCCCTCGGAGTCCAGGATCGCAACGTTGGACACGTGGATCGGAGCTTCCTGGGTTACGATTCCGCCGGACTCGGCGCCACGCTCGGTAGCGGAGTTAGCAACGTGCTTCTTAACGCGGTTAACGCCCTCAACGAGGACCTTCTCACGCTTCGGGTATGCCTCGATGACCTTGCCCTTCGCGCCCTTGTCCGGGCCCGAAATAACAATCACCATATCGCCCTTATGAATCTTCATAAGACTAGATCACCTCCGGTGCGAGAGAAACGATCTTCATGAACTTCTTGTCACGAAGCTCGCGAGCAACCGGGCCGAAGATGCGGGTACCGCGCGGCTCGTTGTCACCCTTGAGAATAACTGCGGCATTTTCATCGAAAGCGATGTAGGAGCCGTCCGGGCGACGGGTCTCCTTCTTGGCGCGGACGACGACAGCCTTGACGACATCGCCTTCCTTTACGTTGCCACCCGGGGTGGCTTCCTTGACAGTGGCGACAACAACGTCACCAATGCCAGCGAAACGTCGAACGGAGCCACCGAGAACGCGGATGACGAGAATCTCTCGTGCACCGGAGTTGTCGGCGACGCGCAGACGCGATTCTTGCTGAATCACTATGGGTCTCCTGACCTGGATTAACGTGCGTCAAGATTTCCGTCCTTGACACACCTGGTCTACTTACTTACGTGGCATAGGTTGTGCGACGAACGCGCTGTTGACAGCGGTCGAAGGGTCTCGGTGCGGCGATTCGGAAACGCATCGCGCTGCACCGACCGGCCATATGCAACCCGTATATTCAACCATGCCCTACCCCATTTCCCCAAATCACGCGTCTGCGCCACGCGCTCTCCCCCGCCCCGGACCACCCACGCCCTCCGCGCCAGGCCACCCACGTCCTCCGCGCCAGGCTATCCACCGCCCTTCAGGTCTGCACCTGTGGAAATGCGCATCGAGAATGCATTCCCTCGATACTATGGGCTCTATGAACAGCATCGTGTGTAGAGAAGGACTCGTTGTGGTGACCACTCGGGCCAAGGAGGAGCGACAACTATGACGTATTCACTGCGCACAGCCATCCTGCATGGCCTTCTTTTTGTCCTCGTTGCGGTGTCGTTCATCCTGCCGGTCATCCTCGGAGCCGGCGCTCTGTTACCGGTGCCAGTTGCTGCGCGGACCTCGGTGGTTGTTGCTGGCCTCGCGCTTGTCGACGCCTCCTTCCACGCCTTCTCCCCCACCCAGCGTCCCACGCGCGGGCTGCGCTTGAACTCAGCGCTCGGCGCCCTCGTCCTCATAGCGGGTTGGCTGGTGTGGAACCACCTCTACAGCACTATCGACGCCACAGCAGCTACCCCCTACCGCATCGGCACTTTCCTACTCGGGGTAGGCGCGGTGCTCAGCGTGTTCTGCATTGCCATCGCGTCCATCAAGCGCTAAGACCAGCCTGGCGTACTAGGGAAATGGCGTCGCAGCAGCGCTGCAATCTCTCCAACATCAAGTTCTCCCCGAGCACTCCTACAGAGAATGTCGAAGAACTCATCGTCCGGGACTCTAAAGGAATCGAGACCGTGGGCCTTCAGCATCAGCGTTGCAAGGTAGAGGCCTACTCGCTTATTTCCATCAATAAACGGGTGTCCGTCTTCAATAGAGGAGATAAGCGCAGCTGTCTTTGAAAAAGCATCTGGGTAGAACTCATGTCCGCCAAAGGTCGAAAACGGAGGTTGAAGTGCAGCATCGACCAGCCCCCAATCTCGGGCGACAAACCCTAACTCTTCGAGCAGGGGTTTGATCACCTCGAGCGAGAAGACCTGCCTGATGTCCATTAGCCCTTAAGCATCCTTGAGACGCTCTAGTAGTTCGGAACGGGACTCAGAGATATCCGCAAAATGGCGGGCTACGTAGTCTCTAGCTACCAGCTTCTCGAACTCTTTCTCAATAATCGACACCATGTACTGCTGCTTAGAAAGACCGGCCTGACCAGCCAGCAGCGTCAGATGTTTCGCTTGCTCTTCCGTAAGCCTCAAGTTGATTGACATATCTCAGTGATACCACAATGGCACCGCGTTTGGGATCGCGAAAACCCCGGCACCGAGTGGGGTGCCGGGGTTCGTGCATCGTAGGGCGGGCTAGGTTTTACTTAGCCTTCTCCACGATCTCGACGAGACGGAAGTGCTTGTCCTTGGACAGCGGGCGAGTCTCGGAGATGAGAACGCGGTCGCCAATGCCGGCGGTGTTCTCCTGACTTAGGCCACTTTAGTGCGGAAGTTCGCGGCCGGTGATTGCTTGGATGGTGGCGGTGGTATCGGGCGGGAGTGGTACGGCGGCGTGGATGGTTTCGCCACCAATGTTGAGTTCAAAGCTGCGGTATTTCTTGAGTGTTCTCACCAGGCGTTTGATGGATTGACCACTGCGGGTCTCCATTAGGTGGGCCACTGCTAGTGCTGCGATGACAATGTTGAGATGTGCGGTGATTGAGTCTTGTTTTCTGGCGTAGATTGGGCGGGCTTTCAGGTCTGATTTCGACATCCGAAACGATTTCTCAATGTTAAATAGCCTGCGGTAATGCCCGATAACCTCACTAGCGTCAAGAGCGGTCAGGTCGGTTTCATAACCTTTTATTCCGGCTAGGGCTCGGTGTTTGGCAGCAAGAGCGTAGTTGACCTTCTTGTTCGGGGCGGAAAGATCGATATAGCGGTTGCGCTTGATTGCGATATCGCCGTCAACAGCGCGTTTAGCTTTTGCGACTTGCTCTTTGATTCCGCGCAGGCTGCGCCTAGCCCGGTCGTGAGAGTACTGGTAATGCGTCACCGTATTCGGGGTTGTGTGTTTGCGCCCATCGCTTGCCGAGGCTTGTGTCCAGATCTGGCCGTGGGCGTAGTCTTCACCGGGGTTTTCCCGCCGCCAGGTTTCAATCACCTCAGGCACGGTGGGGGTTTTCACCGACAAAATATAGTGCAGACCTGCATCAATGAGTGCTTGTTTGTTCGCCGCGGAAAACATCCCCGCATCAGCAACGACGGTGACCTCGTCGAGCTGGTAGGCCTCTTGGAACCGTGTGATCATCGGCAGCATCGTGTGGGTTTCTGCCGAGTTGCCAGCAAACGCGCCCACATGCAGTGGAAACCCGGTGGCATCAGTAAGCAGCCCGACAAGTATTTGTGGCTCTAGGCGGCGCTCTTTGGAAAATCCGGGTTTGCGAAGCTCATCAGGAGTATCGGTTTCAAAGTACAAGGTGGTCACGTCGTACAAGATGAATGCGCCTGGCCCGATACCTGCATGATGGGCCAACGCTTGGGTGAGTATCTCTCCGAACGATTCGGTGGCGAAGGAGGAAAGACGCCTCTGGATGGTGCGGTAGCTTGCGCTGGTGATGCCAACCTCGGCAAGAGTCTCGATGGAATCCAGCTTTGAGCCGGGATGGATGATCCGGGCACGCACCAGATCGCGAAACACCGGATCATCACCGGTTGCTGCAGCAAGGCCTAACTCGTCGAAACACGCATCAATACAGTCCAGTAAGTATCCGGCCCGCTGACCGACTACCGGCAGCGGGTTGGAAACGCTGCCTGTTGCCGGTGCGATGTGTTTCACCTCTCCGAAGTCCATTGCGAGTTGGTCACCATCGACGATGCGTTGAGCTTCAGCTCTTAAAAGTGCAAGCTCAGACTCTGAATGCGCTGAGCCGATATGCTTCATCCTTTTCGCACCTTTGCGTTCAGAGAACACCACCTGCACCGCCATCGCCCCAGAAGCGGTCTTGACAGTGCGAATATAAGGACTCACAAAAATCAGACTACTGAACACCCCCGGCACTACCCACTTAGTGCGGAAAAATTCTTCCCCACCGACGAAAACCAACAGGTTACAGTGTCAGAGTGACGTTACTCACCCGCCCATGACCTAAGTCAGGTCTCAGTGATACCACAATGGCACCGCGTTTGGGATCGCGAAAACCCCGGCACCGAGTGGGGTGCCGGGGTTCGTGCATCGTAGGGCGGGCTAGGTTTTACTTAGCCTTCTCCACGATCTCGACGAGACGGAAGTGCTTGTCCTTGGACAGCGGGCGAGTCTCGGAGATGAGAACGCGGTCGCCAATGCCGGCGGTGTTCTCTTCGTCGTGCGCCTTAACCTTCTTGTTAGTGCGCATAATCTTGCCGTAAAGGGCGTGCTGCTTGCGGTCCTCGAGCTCGACAACGATGGTCTTGTCCATCTTGTCGGAGACAACGATGCCGGTGCGGGTCTTGCGAGCGCCCTTTTCCTTCTTAGTGTTCACGTTTGCCTCACTCATGATTAAGCCTCAGCTCCCGGAGCAACGGACAGGCCCAGCTCGCGCTCGCGCAGAACGGTGTAGATGCGGGCGATGTCGCGCTTAACCGTGCCGATGCGGCGGTTGTTGGTCAGCTGGCCGGTGGCCTTCTGGAAACGAAGGTTGAAGAGCTCTTCCTTCGCGTCCTTCAGGCGGGTCTCCAGCTCAGCGTTGTCGAGCTCACGGAACTCGTGGGCGGGGGTACCGGTAGCCATTAGAACTGGTCCTCCTTCTTGATGATGCGGACCTTGCACGGAAGCTTCTGACCAGCGCGGCGCAGTGCCTCGATGGCGGTTTCCTCGTTCGGGTAGGTCATCTCGAAGAGGACGCGACCCGGCTTAACGTTGGCAACCCACTTCTCGACCGGGCCCTTACCGGAACCCATACGAACACCGAGCGGCTTCTGGGTCAGCGGGCGGTCCGGGAAGATGTTAATCCAGACCTTACCGCCACGCTTGACGTGGCGGTTGATGGCGATACGTGCGGCCTCAATCTGACGGTTGGTGATGTACGCCGGCTCAAGAGCCTGGATGGCGTAGTCACCGAAGTTGATGCGGTTACCGCCCTTGGACACACCCGAGCGGTTCGGGCGGTGCTGGCGACGGTACTTGACGCGCTTAGGAATCAGCATGGATTAGCCCTCCTGCTTCTGCTGTGCGCGCTGACGACGCTGGCCACCACGACGCGGACGACCGTTACGGTCACCGCGGCCACGGCCCTGCGCCGGAGCGTTCAGTTCGGACTCGCGCACGCCACCGACAACGTCACCCTTGTAGATCCACACCTTGATGCCAATGCGGCCGAAGGTGGTGTGGGCCTCTGCGGTGCCGTAGTCGATCTCGGCGCGAAGGGTGTGCAGCGGAACGCGACCCTCGTGGTAGCGCTCGGTGCGGGACATCTCAGCGCCGCCCAGACGACCAGACAGGAGGATCTTAATACCCTTAACCTGCGGCTGGCGCATAGCGGACTGGATGGCCTTGCGCATTGCGCGGCGGAAAGCCACGCGGTTTACCAGCTGCTCGGCGACGGACTGCGCAACCAGGGTTGCGTTGGCGTCAACCTGCTTGACCTCGAGGATGTTGAGGGCAACCATCTTGCCGGTGAGCTTCTCGAGCTCGCGGCGGATGCGGTCAGCCTCAGCACCGCGGCGGCCAATCACGATGCCCGGGCGGGCGGTGTGAATGTCGACGCGGACGCGGTCGCGGGTGCGCTCGATGACGACGTCGGCAATGCCGGCGCGGTCGAGGCCCTTCTCCAGGTACTGGCGGATCTTGATGTCTTCGGCTACGTAGTTGGCGTAGTCCTTATCGGCGTACCAGTGGGTCTTCCAGTCGGAAGTGATGCCCAAACGTAGGCCGTGAGGATGGATCTTCTGGCCCATTACTTGGCCCCTTCCTTCTGGCTCTCGACAACCACGGTGATGTGGCTGGTGCGCTTACGAATCATGAATGCGCGGCCCTGTGCGCGCGGCTGGAAACGACGCATGGTCGGACCCTCGTTGGCGTAAGCCTCGGAGATGACCAGGGTGCGCGGATCCAGGCCGAAGTTGTTCTCAGCGTTGGCAGCTGCGGAAGCAACCACCTTGGCAACCGGCTTAGCGGCGCCCTGCGGAGCGTACTTCAGGATTGCAAGTGCCTCGGATACGGACTTTCCGCGAACCAAGTCGATGACGCGGCGTGCCTTCATCGGGGTAACGCGGACGTAGCGAGCCGTTGCAGATGCGGAGGTGATGGTGTCACTCATCGCTTATCGACGTCCCTTCTTGTCGTCCTTGACGTGACCCTTAAAGGTCTTGGTGGGTGCGAACTCGCCGAGCTTGTGACCAACCATGGAGTCCTCGACGAACACCGGCACATGCTTGCGGCCGTCGTGGACGGCGAAGGTGTGACCGATGAAGTCGGGCAGGATGGTGGAGCGGCGAGACCAGGTCTTGATGACCTGCTTGGTGCCGGCCTCGTTCTGAGCATCTACCTTGTTGAGGAGGTGCTCATCGACGAACGGGCCCTTCTTCAGGCTGCGTGGCATTGTTTACCTCCTCTTAGCGCTTCTTGTTCGGGCGACGACGGCGCACGATCATGTTGTTCGAGTAACGGTTCGGGTTGCGGGTGCGGCCTTCCTTGTGGCCCCACGGCGACACCGGGTGGCGACC
The DNA here is from genome assembly GCF_016889765.1 of Corynebacterium minutissimum. NCBI lineage: Bacteria > Bacillati > Actinomycetota > Actinomycetes > Mycobacteriales > Corynebacteriaceae > Corynebacterium > Corynebacterium minutissimum. The sequence continues at coordinate 1,687,799 of NZ_CP069533.1, read as the reverse complement.
ACCCGAGGTCTTACCCTCACCACCACCGTGCGGGTGGTCGACCGGGTTCATAACGACACCGCGGACGGTCGGGCGGACGCCCTTCCAGCGCATACGGCCGGCCTTGCCCCAGCGGATGTTCATCTGCTCGGCATTGCCAACCTCACCGACGGTGGCGCGGCAACGGATGTCGACGCGACGGATCTCGGAGGACGGCATACGCAGGATGGCGTACTTGCCTTCCTTACCCAGCAGCTGGATGGAGGCACCAGCGGAGCGAGCCAGCTTAGCGCCAGCGCCCGGCTTGAGCTCCACAGCGTGGATGGTGGTACCGGTCGGGATGTTGCGCAGCGGCAGGTTGTTGCCCACCTTGATATCTGCGTTCGGGCCGGACTCGACGACGGTGCCCTGCTTCAGGCCCTTCGGGGCGATGATGTAGCGCTTCTCGCCATCTGCGTAGTGCAGCAGGGCGATGTTAGCGGTACGGTTCGGGTCGTACTCGATGTGAGCGACCTTTGCAGGGATGCCGTCCTTGTCGGTACGACGGAAGTCGATGAGACGGTAACGGCGCTTGTGGCCACCGCCGATGTGGCGGGTGGTGATGCGGCCGTAGTTGTTACGACCACCAGTCTTGCTCAGCGGGCGCAGCAGGGACTTCTCCGGAGTGGAACGAGTGATTTCCTCGAACTGAGACACGGAGGATGCGCGGCGACCCGGAGTTGTCGGCTTGTACTTACGAATAGCCATAATTCTTCCTTTTCCTTATCGGCTCTTTAAGCCGTTCTGCTAGCTAGCAGAACCGCCGAAGACGTCGATGGAGTCGCTGCCTTCACGGAGCGTCACGTAGGCGCGCTTGGTGGACTTACGCTGACCGTAACCGGTGCGGGTGCGCTTGCGCTTACCTGCACGGTTGACGGTGTTGACGGAAGCAACCTTCACGCCGAAGATCTGCTCTACGGCATCTTTAATCTGGGTCTTGTTGGAGTCCGTGGAGACGTAGAACGTGTAGACGTTCTGCTCCATCAGGCCGTAGGACTTCTCGGACACAACCGGTGCGATGATGACGTCGCGCGGGTTAGCGAGCTTAGCCATTACTTCTCCTCCTTAGCTTCCTCGGCGGCGCCGGTGGCGCGCTCGACGAAGGTGTGCAGAGCCTCAACGGAGAACACAACGTCGTCCGAGTAGAGGACGTCGTAGGTGTTCAGCTGGCCGGCGTCCAAGATCTGGACGTTCGGCAGGTTGTTGGCGCTGCGGCGAGCATTAATGTCCTCGCGGCCGATGACCAGAAGAACGTTCTTGCGGTCGGTGAGGCGCTCGATGAAGGCCTTGGCCTGCTTGGTGGACGGGGTCTGACCCGGGACGAGCTCCTCGATGACGTGGATGCGCTCGTTACGTGCACGGTCAGACAGTGCACCGTAGAGAGCAGCCTTGATCATGCGCTTCGGGGTGCGCTGGGAGTAGTCGCGCGGAACCGGGCCATGCACGGTGCCACCGCCGGTGTAGTGCGGTGCACGGATGGAGCCCTGGCGGGCGCGACCGGTGCCCTTCTGGCGGAACGGCTTACGGCCACCGCCGCGGACCTCGCCGCGAGTCTTGGTCTTGTGGGTGCCCTGGCGAGCAGCAGCGAGCTGAGCGTTGACAACCTGGTGCATCAAAGCGATGGATGCTTCAGTGTCAAAGAGCTCGGCCGGCAGCTCAACAGAGCCGTTGGTCTTACCGTCAGCGGTCTGGACGTCTAGCTTGAGGTTGCTCATGCGTGTGCACCGCCCTTCACTGCGGTCTTAACGGTGACGAGGCCACCGCGCGCACCAGGGACAGCGCCCTTGATGAGCAGCAGGTTGGACTCGGCATCAATCTTCTGAATCTTCAGGTTCTGGGTGGTCACGCGGTCCTGGCCCATGCGGCCAGCCATGCGCTTACCCTTGAAGACGCGGCCCGGGAACGAAGCGCCGCCGATACCGCCGACGCGGCGGTGAGCAGCCTGGTTACCGTGGGCAGCGCCCTGGCCTGCGAAGCCGTGGCGCTTCATGGCGCCGGCGTAGCCGTGGCCCTTGGTGGTGCCGGTGACGTCAACGAAGGTCACGCCCTCGAAGATATCCACCTTGACCTCCTGGCCCACCTCGTATGCAGAGGTGTCATCCATGCGGATTTCAGCCACGTGGCGGCGCGGGGTCACGCCAGCCTTCTTGAAGTGACCAGCGGCCGGCTTGTTGGCCTTGCGCGGGTCCTTCTCACCGAAGGCAATCTGGATGGCGTCGTAGCCATCGGTTTCTTTCGTGCGGATCTGGGTAACCACGCACGGCCCAGCCTCGACGACGGTGACCGGCACAACGCGGTTCTCCTCGTCGAAGACCTGGGTCATGCCGAGCTTGGTGCCCAGAATGCCCTTGATCTCGTTTTCACTCATAATTAGTTCTCCACCAAATACGTTGTGTCGATCGCTTACTGGATATTCACGTCGACGCTTGCCGGAAGGTCGATGCGCATAAGAGCGTCAACGGTCTTCGGGGTCGGGTCGAGAATGTCGATGAGGCGCTTGTGAGTGCGCATCTCGAAGTGCTCGCGAGAGTCCTTGTACTTGTGCGGAGAACGAATAACGGCGTATACGTTCTTCTCGGTTGGGAGCGGCACCGGACCAACAACACGAGCACCCGTACGGGTTACGGTCTCAACGATCTTCTTTGCAGAAGCGTCGATAGCCTCGTGGTCGTAGGCCTTCAGCCGAATGCGGATCTTTTGTCCCGCCACGCTTATCCTCTTCCTCGCTTCCCCACTTTCACATTCCCGGCCTTTCCGGGGCGTGAAGCGGTGGGAAATTGCTTCTCGATTTCTCTATAACGTTGTCCGGGCTGGAGCCTTGGCACAACGCCAGTTGTCTGACTGTCATGACGACCATGAGATACAGCGCTAGGCAAATGCCCAGCCCGTGCAGTGCTCATGACGGGGTACAAGACCCGTAGTCAAAGTCAATAGGAAGAAGACTGGGGCGTTCGATCACAGATCTGCAACCAAAGTCTTATTCATATACTGCCGCTGTTTATTTGCCATGCTCCTTCTCCGGTCCATCGTCTCGGGGGTGTCTCTGCTCAAACGCGGACCTAGCCCGATCAGATGACCTTCGAGTGCGACTCATCCAAGCCCCACAACAAAGGTGTCATGTTCGCTTTACCAGCAACAACGCCCTACAAGCTTGTGCCTGCGGTTACGTTGCTGTGTTAAAGCAACCCCTGTATTTAAGCATGTAGCCTCCCGTTTTCCAAACCGCTACGAAAACCGTGCCTAAAATCACGTTTCAACTAAAGTTTGGCTCTCGACCCGACAAAGTCGTAGTTCAGGGATAAGCTCGGGGATAGCGGGCATGTGCCGCCCGACTAGATCACCCCACCCCGAGAACTGAGAGGGATTCACCATGGCTGAAAACACCACCCCGAAGGACGTTGCTGAGAAGACTGAAGCCGCCACCCCGGCAACCGCCCCGGAACGCAACAAGAACCTGGAGACGGAGTTCGGCACCACCCGCATTGACGACGTCGTGGTATCCAAGATCGCTGGTATCGCTGCTCGCGAGGTCTCCGGCGTGGCCGCCCTGGGCGGCGGTGGTGCCCGCATGATGGGCTCCATCCGTGAGTCCTTCGGCGCCTCCGAGGATGTCCGTCAGGGTGTGTCCGTAGAGGTTGCCAACGGCACGGCTTCCATTGACATCGCCATCATCGCTGAGTACGGCGTTGCCATTCACGAGCTGGCTGAGGCCATTCGCCGCAACATCATGAATGCCGTGGAGCGCATGACGGGCCTGTCCGTGGACCGCGTCGACGTGGTAGTCCACGATGTCAAGCTGCCGCGCGAGGAGCAAGAGTCCGAGGACACCACCCCGGCCGTCACGCAGGGCCAGGCTTAAGTGAGTCAGCAGACCCCACGACTTACAGCGGAGGACGCGCGGGCGATTGTGGAGGCGGTGACGGGACTGAGGGGCGTCGCCAAGCTCAGCCCCGGCAGATTCGGCGAAGTGGCCCTGCTCTTCCCGGGCAAGCGAGTCCACGGCATCTCCCGGCCCTCACCGCGCGATGATACCCACCTCGAGCTGCACGTCGTCGTCGATGTGAGGAGCGAGGTCGTCCTCGCCGAGCTTGGCGACGCCATCCGGGACACCGTCCACAGCACGTGGCCCGCCGCACGCACCGTGGACGTGGTCTTCGCCGATGCAGTTGACAGCCCTGCTGCCTCCCCACAGAACTAAAGGAAAACCATGAAGAATTACACCTCCCTCGGCGTTCTCGCCGGCTTGGTTCTCGCCTTTTTCATCTACCTCGGCGTCTGGTACGTCGTTCTCGCGGTTCTTTTGGCCGCGATTGGCGGCGTGGTTGGCGCGCACTTCGACGGCCGCATCGACCTCACCGCCGTATGGAAAGGCGTGGTTGGCCAGGATAGAGGCCAAGGCTAGTGACGACTCCGTTCGACGACGCAGGCCGTACCCAATTCTCACTGCGGGCAATGGAGAAGGTGATTAGCTCCGCCATTGCCAGTGTGCCGGGAACCGCGGCTGTCGACGCCAAACTGGCCGGCCTCGCTGGCCGAGCCTTTCCGCGTGTTATGGCGCAGATGGACCCGGATACGAAGGTCGTGGCGGTTGATGCGGACATTGCCGTGTACTGGCCGTCGCCGGTGACTGATGTGGCGTCGGCAGTGCGCACTGCAATTTCGGAGGCCGTGCAGGATTTCACTGGCTTCCGGACGACCCGCGTCAACGTGACCGTTGGTGGCGCGGTGGCTGGCGAGCGCACGTCAGCACTTGAGGTGGCCGCACGCTCGCCGCTTGCTGCGCGTGTTCCGGCCTCCGTGTCACCCCGTGAGCTTAGGCCCGTCACGACCTCGCGCGGGGTGGCGGTGCGTCAGATTGCAACTCCTACCCCGCCTGCGGTGCGAGGCGTTGAGGCTCCCGCGGAAACAGCCGTGCGGTCGGTGGGATTGCTAGGCGATGCCCCCGTGCGGACCTCCGGCTTTGCCCCTTCGACGCAGCGCTACGAGGAATTGCGGCCTATCAGCACTGCTCCCCAGCAGCGCCTGCGCGACGTCCACACTCCCCCGCCTGTGCCCGTGCGGCCGGTGGAGATGCCTGGTGAATTCCGCCTGCAGCGCGTTGAGACACCCCGGCCGGTTCCGCCGCGTTCGGTCGAAGCACCCCACCCGATACAACCGCGCCGCGTGTCCGCGCCCCAGCCCAGCGCTCTGCGGCCGGTAGAGATTCGCCCCTCGGCGGACTTCACCCGCCGAGTGGACGTTCCCCGGCCGGCCCCGTTGCGTGCCATTACCATTACCCCGTTCGGCGAAGGAGCCCACCATGAGTGAGAAAACTCAACCCATCGCGTTCGGCCAGCGCCCTAAGGCCTCACCACCGGCACGCACGTGGACTGTCATCTTGGGCATCGTGTTACTCGCCGCCGCCGTGGTAACAGGCCGGGAAGCCTGGGTAGTTGGCGCGGACGAAGGCGGCCAGTCCTGGCTGCAGCCGTTCATCGACGTCATGTCGAAACCTGACGTTGAGACGTGGATGCTCATCGGAGGCGGCATCGGCATTGTTGTGGGGCTCATCCTTCTGTGGGCGGCATGCGCGCCGCGTAAAACCACGCACGTGAACATCGCCTCGGACGACGCGTCCATGTGGCTGAGAGCGGTCGACATCGCACGTATCGCCTCTGCTGCCGCTCGCCGCGTTCCGGGTGCTAGTGCTGCGCGCAGCCGGGCGAAGATTTCCGCGAACCGAGCCAGCCTAACCGTCACTGCTACGGGTGATCTCGAGGATTCCCAACTCAAAGAGCGCGTTACTGATGCAGTGGAAGCTGCGCTTGCCGGTATCTCCCCGGCCCCCGAGCTCACCGTTGCCATTGAGAACGACCAAGAGGAGATTGCCAATGTCTAAAAAGCTGGCCGGCGTGGACCGCACGATCCTCGCCATTCTGGGTATCGTGCTCATCGCGTTGGGTACATGGCCGATTCTCATTCACTTTAACGTCGAATTCGCTACGTACCTGGCGAAGTGGGTTGACCATGACACGTGGGCTGGGCTGCCGGAGCAATCCTGGTGGGTTTATGCCTTGGCTGCTGCCACGGTGGTGTTGGCGTTAGTGGGGCTGTGGCTTATCATTGCGAATCTGCGCCACCATCGGTTCAATACTGTGCATTCCGATGCCTCCAATGAAGACGGTGCCATCAAGACCAGCATGACTGCCATTGCCGGTGCAGTGGCCGATACCTTGTCCGATATCGACGGTGTGGAGAAGGTCTCGCGCTTGGTTGCTTATGACCGCGGCCGTCCGACGATGCAGTACGAGATTCTCGCTGACCCCGACACCCCGCTGCTGCGCATCAAAGATGCCATCGAGGTCAATGACCGCGACTTCCGCGCGGCTTTCCCGGACGCGGACTTGGATACCACCTACAAGGTTCACTTCACCAAGGTGCGCAGCGCCATCGCCTAAGTAGGCTTTTGAGTTCAGCCCCTCGCGATGAGGCTTTTCTCGTTCCGGTTGCGGGGTTGGTGGGCCTGTTTTAAGCTTCGTGGCCATGGGGGTATTAGAAACCTACTTCCACTACCGCAACTCGGGGATCGCGCTAGTGGAACAAGCAACCAGCTCACTCGATGAGCTCCGCGCACTCGGCGCCGACCCAGCTGATGCCACAGAACTTGCCCACCTTCACCGCATCTACTTCGGGCAAACTCGCTTTACCGGCAAACAACGCAAAGCCCGTGCTGCCGCGGTGGCACAACAACATAGCCTTAGCGTTCTCACCCTGATTGAGTCCTACACCGCCAAAGTCAAAAAGGACCTTGATGCCTGGAACCTACGCATCAAGCTTGCCGGCACCCCCGCCCACAAAATCCGCCAGGTTGCCACCAAGCGCTTAAAGGAGCTTCGTGCCAAACGTGTAGCTAAACCCGGAGTCCGCTTCACCTACCGCTCTAAGGGCCCTAACTCCATCACCATCACCGACGCCCCGACCGTCATCGCTGATATCCGCGGAACCCTAGAATCCGTTAATAAAACAAACCTGCTTGATGCTGCCCGCACCGTCATTGTCACCGGCGGTATTGGCACTAAACCTGCCGTACATGCTCAAGTCGTTGTCACTCTCAACGAACTCGACCAAATTATTAATGGTGATGGGGAGGAAATCGAACTTAACCTCACCAACGGCGGGCGCATGAGCGGGGCAGACTTTTTGGCCTACAAGTTTGCTGAGATTGGCTACGCCACCATTATCCACCCCCTTGAAGGGCCGGTGAACTCTTATAGGATTCAGCGGCATGCCAGCTGGAAACAACGCATCAGCCTGGCTGCTGAATTCCAAACCTGCTCTAGGCCCGGCTGCAACAAACCAGCTGATTACTGCGAAGTCCACCACCTCATCCCCTGGCAGGCAGGAGGTTTTACTAACCTCAAAAACCTCACCTTCCTGTGCGCCTACCACAACGGTATTAACGACGATGACCCTAAACGCCCCACCGGCAGGGGCTACATGTTCCGGCTGAACACCGGGGTGAGCTACATCCCGCCCTGGGGTGCACCGATAACCGCCACACCCGAATACCAAGAAGCCCTTAACAGACTCGCCGCTGAGCAGGCAACAGGACAAACCACAGGCCAACCACCCGACCCACCGGGTGCGAGCTGAAGCTTCGCACCCACGACGCAACGCTGAAACCCGCCGACCACACCACGGTTAGCGGGCACACCGGCGATCCCGCAGCTAGTGGAGGTAAACGTCGAGACGGCGAAACCCGCCGACCACACCACGGTCAGCGGGCGCATCGGCGATCCTAGGTATCCTAGGACGGCGACCACGGCTCGTTTTCGACGAGAATGATGTCCTCGACGACGCCAAATGAGTGCTGTGTGCCCCGAGATAGGTGGACATCGAGTGGTGAGCCGGGCTCGCACTTCTCGATACGGTCCCAGGAGAAGTCGGCGCGTGCGAGCTCGCGGTTCTTGCGTTCGATGACATGGAGACCGTGGTCAAGGATGATGGTCTCGGCTGCGGTCCGGATGAACCATACGCGGTCACCAACACTGCGACGCTTGAGACCGTCCAACGAGCGCCTATCTTCCTTCAGCCGGGTAACCGAGTGAACGATACCGAAGCGGTGCTCGAAACCTTCGCTGTCGGCAATGACTAAGGGGCGGCCCGGGCCGACGGGCCGTAAAGCGGACACTGACCATGCGACGGGCTGGCCCTTCACCCCTTCCTTTGGAATGGGGCGAACTACAGCGTGGGACGTCTCCGATGAGGCTCCAGGTGAGAGCGTCACGCGGTGAGTTTCGGTGACGGTGAGCCAAAGGCCGTGGGTGATGAGGGAGGCGTCGGAAAGCGGTAGCAGGGGCGGGTGGATTCGAGCCATGTCCTCTAAACGCCTCGTGAGATCGTCGTCGGATACACCCCAGCCATAGCCTTCCGATGCAAGCATGCCGAAGAGGGTGCCCAGGGGCAGGTCGGGTTGCCCCTCCCACGCGGTGCGTAAGGCGGCAAGAGTGCGATCGATGCGAGTCGGATCAAACATGACTCCCCAGCCTAGTCTCCCCACGATCACAAAAGCCGCCCAACCCCTGCTGGGATTGAGCGGCTCAAGGATGTTACAACATCCCGCTAATCAGCGTGGATTAGTCGAGGATCTTGGTAACGCGGCCAGCGCCGACGGTGCGGGAGCCCTCGCGGATAGCGAAGCGCAGGCCCTCGTCCATAGCGACCGGCTGGATCAGCTCGACGGACATCTCAACGTTGTCGCCCGGCATGACCATCTCGGTGCCCTCCGGCAGCTTGATGACGCCGGTAACGTCGGTGGTGCGGAAGTAGAACTGCGGACGGTAGTTGTCCATGAACGGGGTGTGGCGGCCGCCCTCTTCCTTCTTCAGGACGTAGACGGAACCCTCGAACTTGGTGTGCGGGGTGTAAGCGCCCGGCTTGATGCAGACCTGGCCACGCTCAACCTCTTCACGCTTGGTACCACGCAGAAGCAGACCACAGTTGTCGCCAGCCTCGGTGTAGTCCATCATCTTGCGGAACATCTCGATACCGGTAACGGTGGTGGACATGGACTTGTCCTTGATACCGATGATCTCGATGTCCTCGTTAACGTTCAGGGAGCCACGCTCAACACGGCCGGTAACAACGGTACCGCGGCCGGTAATGGTGAAGATGTCCTCGATCGGCATCAGGAACGGCTTGTCCAGCTCGCGCTCCGGATCCGGGATGGAGTCATCGCAAGCCTGCATCAGGTCAACGATGGACTGTGCCCACTTCTCGTCGCCCTCAAGAGCCTTCAGAGCGGAGATGTGAACGATCGGAGCGTCCTCGTCGTAGTCCTGCTCAGCGAGCAGCTCACGGATCTCCATCTCAACGAGCTCGATGATTTCCTCATCGTCAACCATGTCACACTTGTTCAGTGCAACGAGGATGTACGGAACGCCAACCTGGCGAGCCAGAAGAACGTGCTCGCGGGTCTGCGGCATCGGGCCATCGGTTGCAGCAACAACCAGGATAGCGCCGTCCATCTGAGCAGCACCGGTAATCATGTTCTTGATGTAGTCGGCGTGGCCCGGGGCGTCCACGTGTGCGTAGTGGCGCTTCGGGGTGGAGTACTCAACGTGGGAGATGTTGATGGTAATACCGCGCTCCTTCTCCTCCGGAGCCTTATCGATCATGTCGAAGGCGAAAGCGGTGTTCTCCTCCGGGTAAGCGTCAGCCAGAACCTTGGTGATCGCTGCGGTGGTGGTGGTCTTGCCGTGGTCGACGTGTCCGATGGTGCCGATGTTCACATGCGGCTTCGTACGCTCGAACTTCTCCTTTGCCACTGTTTGTCCTCCTGGACTCTATGGCGGCTACGTATTTCGCAGCCACGTGGTTTGTATTGCCATTGGCACTTCGAGCCGAAGCCCATAAGCGCTAATGACGCTTTCTTTACGTGCCAGTTACACGATCCTAGATTTATGCCGCAGTTTTTTCAAACTGCCTCAATAGGAGGTAACCCCGCGCATAACGTGCGGTCGTTGACCCTCGACAAGAATCAATTTAAAGGATCCTGGGAGGGTAACGGCCGGCTCAACACGCACACATGTGCCTGCGCGTTCAGCCGACCGCTACCCCCAGCGCAGGGAGCTGGCGGTCTACTGGCGAAGATTACCAGCCCCGCTTTGCGGGCTAAACGGCGGGGCCGCTTAGGCCTTGGTGCCGGTGCGCTCTTCGATGATCTCCTGGGCCACGGAGGACGGAACCTCAGCGTAGGAATCGAAGACCATGGTGAAGTTTGCACGGCCAGCGGTGGAAGAACGCAGGTCACCAATGTAGCCGAACATCTCGGACAGCGGCACCTTAGCCTTAACCACCTTGGCACCAGAGCGGTCCTCCATAGCGAAGACCTGGCCACGGCGGGAGGAAATGTCACCGTTCACGGTACCCATGTACTCCTCCGGGGTAACAACCTCGACGGCCATGACCGGCTCCAGCAGAACCGGCTTTGCCTTGGCAACGGCCTCCTTGAGGACCTGGGAGCCAGCAAGCTTGAAGGCCATCTCAGAGGAGTCAACGTCGTGGTACGCGCCATCCTCAAGGGTGGCCTTGATGTTCACCAGCGGGAAGCCAGCGAGGTAGCCGTACTGCATAGCATCCTGGATACCAGCATCGACGGACGGGATGTACTCCTTCGGCACGCGACCACCGGTGACGGCGTTCTCGAACTTGTAGGTTGCGGACTCGCCCTCTTCCAGCTCCTCCGGCTCCGGGTTGTACGGTTCGATGGTAACGATGACCTTTGCGAACTGGCCGGAACCACCGGTCTGCTTCTTGTGGGTGTAGTCCAGGGACTCGACCTTCTTGCGGATGGTCTCGCGGTAAGCAACCTGTGGGTTACCGATGTTCGCCTCAACCTTGAATTCGCGCTTCATGCGGTCAACCAGAACGTCGAGGTGGAGCTCGCCCATACCGCCGATAACGGTCTGGCCGGTCTCTTCGTCGAGCTCAACGGTGAAGGTCGGGTCCTCAGCAGCGAGCTTCTGAATAGCGGTACCCAGCTTCTCCTGGTCGGCCTTGGTCTTCGGCTCGATGGAGACCTTGATAACCGGGTCTGGGAAGTCCATGGACTCGAGGATGATCTGGTCATCCTTGTCACAGAGGGTGTCACCGGTGGTGGTTTCCTTCAGACCAATGACGGCGTAGATGTTACCGGCATCTGCCTGCTCAACCGGGTTCTCCTTGTTGGCGTGCATCTGGAAGAGCTTACCGATGCGCTCCTTCTTACCCTTGGTGGAGTTCATAACCTCGGTACCCGGAACAACCTGGCCAGAGTACACGCGGGTAAAGGTCAGCTGGCCGAAGAACGGGTGAGCAGCAATCTTGAAGGCAAGAGCGGAGAACGGGGACTCTACGGACGGCTTACGAGTGATGACCTCATCCTCGTTACCGACAGCGTGGCCCTGGATCTCGCCGATGTCGAGCGGGTTCGGCAAGTAAGCCACGACAGCGTCGAGCAGTGGCTGGATGCCCTTGTTACGGTATGCGGTACCACACATGACCGGGAAGACCTCAGAGCTGACGGTCATCTTGCGGATGGCGCCCTGGATTTCTTCCTTGGTGAGCTCCTCGCCACCGAAGTACTTCTCCATGAGCTCTTCGTCGGACTCAGCGACGGACTCGAGCAGCTTCTCGCGGTACTCCTCAGCCTTCTCCTGGAGGTCAGCCGGGATCTCCTCGATGGTGCCCTCGGTACCGGTTTCGACCTTGCCGCGCCAGGTGATGGCCTTCATGTCGATGAGGTCGACGACGCCGTCGAAGTCATCCTCTGCGCCGATTGGAAGCTGCAGAACCAGCGGCTTGGCACCAAGGCGCTCGATGATGGTGTCAACGGTGAAGTAGAAGTCCGCACCCATCTTGTCCATCTTGTTGATGAAGCAAATACGGGGCACGTCGTACTTAGCAGCCTGACGCCACACCTGCTCAGACTGCGGCTCAACGCCCTCTTTACCGTCGAAGACGGCAATGGCGCCATCGAGAACACGCAGGGAGCGCTCAACCTCAACGGTGAAGTCCACGTGGCCCGGGGTGTCAATGATGTTGATCTGGTTATTATCCCAGAAACAGGTCACAGCAGCGGACGTAATGGTAATGCCGCGTTCTTTCTCCTGCTCCATCCAGTCAGTGGTGGAAGCACCGTCGTGGGTCTCGCCGACCTTACGGTTGATACCGGTGTAGAAGAGAATGCGCTCGGTCGTGGTGGTCTTACCGGCATCGATGTGAGCCATGATGCCGATGTTGCGGACCTTGTTCAGATCCTTAAGCACTTGTTGTGCCACGGTTTATACCCCAACTTAATTGTCGTCGACGCCGGAGCCAGCTCGGCACTGACTCACATTACAAAGACGTCTTCATGGATAGGTCTTGATCTATTTTGCCACGTCTAGGCTAGCGCGGCAGCGTGAGGAACTCAGGGCACCTCACATATGGGCTGCCACTGTCCCGCTGTGCATGTTACTGCATGAGGTTTTTGACTGTGCACGCAGGGCATACATCTCCCCAGTACACAAAAATGGCCCGAACAACGCTATTAAAGTTGTGTTCTGCACTGTGCGCGTGGCGGGGTCCTTTCTTCAAGGACGTCCCCTCACGCTATCAGCGCAGGTAAACGATGATGTCGTTGTTCGGGCCAGGTAGCCATGCGGCAACAATTTTCCGCAGGAATTACCAGCGGTAGTGGGCGAAGGCGCGGTTAGCCTCAGCCATCTTGTGAGTATCCTCACGACGCTTGACGGAAGCACCCAGGCCGTTGGATGCATCCAGGATCTCGTTAGCGAGACGCTCGATCATGGTGTTCTCACGACGCTGACGGGTGAAGGTCACCAACCAACGCAGTGCCAGGGTGTTGGAACGAGCCGGCTTAACCTCAACCGGGACCTGGTAGGTAGCGCCACCCACACGGCGGGAGCGAACCTCAAGATCCGGGCGGATGTTGCCCAGAGCCTTCTCCAGGGTGCCGACCGGGTCGGTACCGGTCTTCTCACGGCAAGCCTCGAGAGCGCCGTACACGATGCGCTCAGCGGTGGACTTCTTGCCGTCCTTGAGGATCTTGTTCACCAGCATGGTGACCTGCTCGGAGTTGTAAACCGGGTCCTTGACTACAGGACGCTTCGGTGCAGCATTCTTACGCATTGTTGATTACTGTCCCTTCTTTGCGCCGTAGCGGGAACGAGCCTGCTTACGGTCCTTCACGCCCTGGGTATCCAGTGCGCCACGGATAATCTTGTAGCGAACACCCGGGAGGTCCTTCACACGACCACCGCGGACGAGCACCATGGAGTGCTCCTGCAGGTTGTGGCCCTCGCCCGGAATGTAGGCGGAAACCTCGATACCGGAGGTCAGACGAACACGAGCAACCTTACGCAGAGCGGAGTTCGGCTTCTTCGGGGTGGTGGTGTACACACGAGTGCACACGCCGCGACGCTGCGGGGAACCCTTGAGGGCTGCCGTAGCGACCTCGGCCTTCTTGCTGTGGCGGCCCTTGCGGACCAGCTGCTGAATAGTTGGCATAAATCTAGTCTTTCTGTATGACTTCGGCTTCAACTGATCAAGGAAGGTGAGTCAAACATGCAAAAATAGGGGCTCTTCTCCGGGGCCCTTCCGCATGTCCAGAACTTCCCTCGACCGGTAGTGGCCGAGAAACTGATCAGACTTTTCATCTCAGACAAAGATGAAACCGTGGGTTAGATTACCACCAGCCTCCTGATCTGCCAAAATCCCCTGTGTGGCTACGTCCACTCCCAGGTGAGGTCGGCTTCGACCGCGATATCAGCAAAGTAATTCTTTTCCTGGTTCTCCCAGGTTTCGAACCATTCCTCATAAGCGGGGTCGCGCTCCAGTGCGCGTTTGCGGCGCTGCTCACGCGGCCCATCAATGCGGACAGTCACGACGGATCCGCGCTCTTTCGCCGCGGCAATATTTTCCGCGGTGACGGAACCAACGCCTTCCACGATGAGGTCATCGCGCGCGTCAAGGCTGGCCCAATCCTTCGGCGCATTGGTATCCCAATCCCAGCGCCAGTAGCCCGGGTTGTTCTCCCGCAGAACCTGTTCAGCAACCATGACGGAACCGGCCTCCAGCCCACGCCAGCCGGGGTAGAACTCATCGAGGTGAACCACGCGCCAGCCTGTACGTTCCGCCAAGGCCACTGAGGTCCACGTTTTGCCGGCGCCTGAGGGACCGTCAATCAGTACGGTTACTGGCTTGAGCGGGCGTTTGCGGGAGGCGGAGAGCTTAACCACGTCCTCCAAGAGCCGTTCCATCTGGCTGTTGTAGTCAACGTCCTGGACGTCCTGTGTCTCCTGCATGTGTTTTCTTTTCACCACTTCTGGGTTTGCGTGTGCAGTCTCGGTGTCGTGGAGGCTTTAGAGACCGAAGAACCTCCACGAACCACTTAGCACCGAAACTACCACCGGAAGTGCAGCGAGGATCACACCCGCGGCCATCACCAGCCAGTCTCGTTGCACAAGACGCGAAGGGCGGGCCCATGTGCGCTGGCCACCGCCGGGCGGAGTACGGCCGAATCCGCGCGCCTCCATCGCCGTGGCAAGCTTGCCGCCGCGGCGCAGGGCAAGAACAAGCAACCCGAAGGACATGGTGATGAGGTGCTTGATGCGACCTTCATCCGTCAGTCCACGCGCGCGCCGCGCCATGGCGAGGAACTGCCAATCCGACTTAAACAGCGTCATCATGCGCACGCCGGCCACGGCACCAATGACGAAGCGGGACGGCAGCTTGAGGATTTGGGAGAGGGCGTCGCCCAGCTCAGTGGGATCGATAGCGCGCGCGAGCACCACCATGGGCAGCGCCACCGCAAAGACTCGCAGGGTAATGGCGATGGCAAGCTCAATCGAGTTATCGCTCACCGTAATGAGCCACAGTGTGAAGTATTCGCGCCCACCCGGGGCACCGTAGAGCAGCATGGAAATGCCAGAAATCGGAGCGATAAGGAAAAGGAACCAGCCCGCCTTCAGCATGCGCAGCCACGACACCCCACACAGCGGGGCAACGAGCATGGTCAGCGCCAGTGACACTCCCCCGAAAACCACGTCCACGGAGAGCAACAATGGGGTGACCCACACGAACATGAGGAAGATGCGTGTCAGCGGATTAACTCCGCTCAAGAGGCCGGCAGAAGGCGGGCCCTTTGTACTCACCGAGGAGGGACGAGACGAAGAAAGATTAGCCACGGGTCACCTCCACACGGTGATCGCCGAGGGCGGAAATAAAGAGCGGGTCATGCGTCACGGAGGCAATCGTCGTTCCCTCATCGGCCATGCGGCGCAGCAGCCACACCAGCTCGCTGAAGGTGTGGGGATCTTGGCCGAAGGTGGGTTCGTCGAGCAGCAGCACCTCCGGCGCACTCACCAGTGCCGTAGCTACGGACAGACGGCGCTTCTCCCCTCCCGACAACGTGAACGGGTTGGCGTTGAGGAGGTGCCCCAAGCGGAGGGACTCGACCAGCTCGGCAATGTGCGCCTCGGGGACTTCACGACGCATAACTTTCGGTCCCACGCGCAGCTCCTCAGCCACCGTGCGGGCGACGAACTGGTGCTCGGGGTTCTGGAAGACGAAACCGATGCGGTCAGCGAGCTCCCTAGACTTCCACTCCAAGGGTGAGCCCTTCAGACCACGCCGCACGAAGTCCGCGACCCCAATCTCACCCGACTCCGCAGGAAGGAGCCCAGCCACGGTCATCATCCACGTGGTCTTACCCGCACCATTCGGCCCCGTGATCACCGTTGACGCACCGCGCGGCAGCTCAAAACTGCGCGGCGGGCCGAAGCGCGTGACCAGATCGGTGCTCCACAGGGCGGGTTCGCTGTGCTTGGCGACGCCCCTCGCGTTCGGCAAATCAGTAACTGCGCGGTTCGCCACGACGCTGTCAAGCGGCCCATCCGCCACGATGCGCCCGTCCTTGAGCTCAATAGCTCGGTCCAGCACGCCTTTCCACGCGGCGTGCTGGTGCTCGACCACGATGAGGGTAGCTCCGGTGCGCTCCACCATGGTGGAAACGGCTTCGATGACATCGCGCGCACCTTCCGGGTCCAGGTTCGCCGTGGGCTCGTCGAGCAGAACGACGCCCGCGCCCATCGCAATCACACCCGCCAAGGCCAGGCGCTGCTTCTGCCCGCCGGAGAGCCGTTCGGTAGGAAAGTCGAGGTCAACATAAGGCCCCACAATCTCGAGCGCGGCGGTCACGCGCTGCCAGATCTCCTCGCGGGGGTAAGCCAGATTCTCGCAGCCAAAAGCCACGTCATCGCCCACGCGTGCAGCAATCACCTGGGAATCCGGGTCCTGGAGCACCAAACCCACCGGGATGGTACGGCCGGGCTGCTCAACATTTCCTTCAGCACCCTCGAGAAGAATCTCCCCCACACGAGTTCCTTCATCATCTCCACCGAGCACGCCAGCAATGGCAGCCAACAGCGTGGATTTGCCCGAACCGGAATCGCCGCACAGCAGCACCTTCTCCCCCGGTTCAATGACAAAGTCAATATCCGCTAGGGCTGCCGCGGCGCGGCCCGCATGGGTCCAGCCGTAGCCGCGGGCCGTAACCTTCGTGGCCCCCGCAGCACTTACCTCACTCATACTGCGAAAATAACCTCACCAGCACTCCGCTATTGACCTCACCAGCACTCCGCAACTAGGCGGAATGCTGTTCACGGCCAACCGCGAAGCGATCCAGCGCGCCTGTCTTCGCCAGCGCCTTGACTACAAAGAAGCCCACCGCACCGGCCAAAATCGATCCGGAGATACTCAGGGTGACGAAGTAGATGATGTTGAACTGCAGGGTCTTGCCTAGGTTTCCGGAGGTAAACAGCTCCAGCACGAATGCGCCCCAGCCGGCCGCCATACCGCCGAGCATGGCAACGCCCAGACCAAAGCGGCGGTAGAGGAAGATGGCGAGGACGATCTCCACGCCAATGCCCTGCGCAATACCCGAATACAAAGTACTAATACCCCACTGCGAGCCCAGTACAGCAGAGACGATCGCAGCAAGCAGCTCGACGTAGAGTGCTGCACCCGGCTTGCGGATGACGAGGCCACCGATGACACCACCAATCAGCCAGATACCCGTGGCAATACCACCAAGTCCCGGCGTGAACGCATCCATGGCTTGGAACCAGGCGTAGCCCACCGTGTTCCACACCAGGAACACGAAACCACAGGCTACACCCAATACGGATGCCACCACGATGTCCACGATGCGCCAGTTCAGGCTCCGCGGTGCAGCGCCAGAAACACCTGCACCGGACGTGGATACAGAATTCATTTTTCCTCCCTCTCGCCGGCATTACCCGGATCAGGTTCAACGGTTCGCCGCTACCTTGGCGGCATCTCAGCCTCCTCCCGGGCGCTGCGAAGCAGCATGCAGACAGGAAGCACCCGTGACGATGTGCAGTTGAAAGCGGCGAGCTCTTCACAGTGCTGCCACAGAAAGCTTAAAAGCAGTGACAGCTTAGCAAGCAGCCCCGATAAGGGCACATCCAGCACCTTCAGCACTCCCACGCAATACAATGGAGATAGCGGCGCACACCACATCAGGAAATAAAGGAGACATCCGCCATGCGAGCTATCAAAGCTATTCTCACGATCTTAGGGATTATTCTCCTGTGCTTGGTCCTCCTGATCGCGGGTGTATGGATTGCCCGTTCCATCAACACCAATCGTTATGCAATCCCCGAAAACCCCGAGGGCGGGGATGATCGAATTCTCAGCGAGAACGGCGTGGAGAAAATCAACGGCGACTACATGAAGGGGTTCCACCTCTCGCCGCTTGGTGACGCCCACCCCGGCACGGTCGTCGTCTTCGGTGGCTCCGACGGCGGCGCCAACGTGGAACAGGCTCAACTCCTCCGCGATAACGGCTACGATGTGCTCGACCTCTACTTCTTTGGACAACCCGGCCAAAAGGAATTTATTGATGAAGTCCCACTCGAATTCTTTGATGAGGTCATTGCCTATGCCAACGAGAAGGGCAATGGTGTTCAACCGCTGACCGTCATCGGCACCTCAAAGGGCGCGGAGCTCACTGCAAACTTGGCGGCTCGTTACCCAGAGATCAGCAACATTGTGCTCTACACCCCTGCGGATCACACGTACGGCAACCTCAACTACCAGCGTGATAGCGGCACACGGAGCAGCTTTACATGGAAGGGCGAACCCGTCCCCTTTGCTGCTGAGCAGGGACCCGAGTTTGGCAAATTTGCTGCTGAGCAGGGAGCCGAGTTTGGCAAACTCATGACACGCTTGGCCCTTGGTCTGCCGGTGTCCTATCGCGCTGGCTATGAAGCCATCGCCGCCGCTGCCGACCCAGAAACCGTCATTGACCTCAGCCAGTTCGATGGTCATGGACTCCTCTTCGCCGGGACGGAGGACGCAATGTGGCAAGCCGATGTCGCCGCCAAGGCTCTGAGCGAGCAGAACGACGACCTTGAACCTCACATCTACGAGGGCGCCGGCCACCTTTTTCACGAGAACATTGATGAGCTCGTCGGCCCCTCCTGGGAGGTCATGATGGGTGGCACGGTGGCGGCCAACCGTGAGGCCAAGCGCGATTCTGACGAGGTCCTCCTTAACAGCCTTGCGCAATGGCACGGCCCAGCCCCCGCGGCCCCGTAAAACTGCGCAGTGCCCCGCCGTGGTCTCTGACCCCCACGGCGGGGCACACTGAGGCCGGCCCTTAGTGCACCGACCCCCAAGGGGACTCTCGCCTACTGCTTAAGGAAAGGAAAAGCTTCATCGCGAGCCCCCAAGCCTGGATAGAGATGCTAGTGCGGTCGTGTGCGCAGCCAACTCTCTGTATGAACAAAATGACTATTAACTTATCCTTCGCTCAGGTTAATGAGATGGGCGTTCAGGCGCAACTTAACACCGTTAACCAGCGATATTGAGGAAGCTCAGCCCGAAAGGGTGGAAATCTTCCTTAAGAAGAAATAAGAACTAGCCGAACGAACAACTCGCCCATGCTCGCTGATGGTAAAAGACCCGATTCCCCACCTGCTCCACTGTGGCAGGTGGGGAATCGGGTCTTTAGCGGTGAGTGTTTTTCGCCTCTCACTTCAGAATCGAAGCCTTAGTAGGTGTAGTCCTCCTCCAGCGGCACGGAAGCGCCGGTGAACTCACCGAAGCCATCGTCGCCGTAGATGGAGTCACCGTAGGTCGGGATGGAGTACGCAGCGTTGCGTGCGGCCTCAGTCGGCTTAACGCTGATGTTGCGGTAGCGGGAAATGCCGGTACCGGCCGGGATCAGCTTACCGATGATGACGTTCTCCTTCAGGCCAATGAGCTGATCCGAGCGCTTGTTGATGGCGGCGTCGGTAAGCACGCGCGTGGTCTCCTGGAAGGAAGCCGCAGACAGCCAGGACTCGGTAGCCAGAGAGGCCTTGGTGATACCCATGATCTCACTACGCAGCTGAGCCGGCTGACCACCCTCAGCAACCTGAGCAGCATTAACCTGCTTAGCCTCAGAAAGGTCAATAAGGTTACCCGGCAGCAAGTCCGTGGTACCCGCGTCGATGACGGTACCGCGACGCAACATCTGGCGAATGATGATCTCGATGTGCTTGTCGTGGATAGCCACACCCTGTGCACGGTAAACAGCCTGGACCTCGTCGATGAGGTGCTTCTCCACACCACGACGGCCAAGGACCTCCAGCACGTCGTGCGGATCAGCAGCACCGCGCATCAGACGGTCACCGGTCTCCACGTGGTCGCCATCGCGCAGGGAGCGCTCAATCATGGCATCCGGGTTGGACTCCATCGGGCGGCGGACCTGAGCCAGGCCCTGGCGCTTCGACAGCTTCTCATAGACCACGTTGTCAGAGCCATCATCCGGGGTGATGGTCAGGGTCCAGAAGTTACCCTCATCCGACAGGGACACGGTGCCGTCGACAGAAGCGATCGGTGCGCGGTTCTTCGGGTTGCGGGCCTCGAAGAGCTCCTGAACACGCGGCAGACCACCGGTAATATCGCCACCGACACCACCCTGGTGGAAGGTACGCATGGTCAGCTGGGTACCCGGCTCACCAATGGACTGTGCGGCCACGATGCCGACTGCCTCGCCGATGTCGACCAGCTGGCCGGAGGCCATGGACTTGCCGTAGCACTTCGCACAGACACCAGCCGGGGTCTGGCAGGTCAGCACGGAGCGGACCTTGATCTCCAGAACGCCAGCGTTGACGATCTTGCGGCTGAGCTCCTCAGTGAGGTCGGCGCCAGCCTCAGCGATAACCTCGCCGTTCTCATCCTTGACGTCGCCAGCGACGACGCGACCAGATGCGGAGGTCTCCCACAGCTCGTGCAGGTCGTAGGAACCTTCGGCGATCTCGACGCCGAGCGGGACGCGCACACCCTGACGGGTGCCACAGTCTTCCTCGCGGACGATGACATCCTGTGCCACGTCCACAAGACGACGGGTGAGGTAGCCGGAGTCGGCGGTACGCAGAGCGGTATCCGCCAGGCCCTTACGGGAACCGTGGGAGTTGTTGAAGTACTCCAGAACCGACAGGCCCTCACGGAAGGAGGTCTTAATCGGACGGGTGATGTAGTCACCCTTGGAGTTCACAACCATGCCCTTCATACCGGCCAGGGTCCAGATCTGACGCATGTTACCCGCAGCACCGGACTTCACGATCATCGGAATCGGGTTGTCATCCGGGTACATGTTCTCGACGGCCTCACCGACGGTATCGGTAGCATCCTTCCACAGCTCAACGAGGCGGTCGTAGCGCTCGCGCTCGGTAAGAGCACCCTGCTCCCAGTACTTGCGCTCGATGCGCTCTGCTTCCTTCTCGTAGGACTCGAGCACCTCATGCTTGTTCGGGAGAACCAGAACGTCATCCATGGTGATGGTCACGCCAGAACGGGTGGCCCAGTAGAAGCCAGCGTCCTTCATCTTGTCCAGAACCTGGGCAACGGTGATCATCGGGTACTTCGCGGCGAGGTCATTAATGACGTCACCGAGCAGCATCTTGTTGCCAGCACCGCCCTTACGGACCATGACGCCCTCAAGGTACGGGTAGTTCCATGGCAGCAGGTCGTTGAACATGATGCGGCCCAGGGTGGTCTCCGCCATCCAGGCCTGGCCCTTCTGCCAACCATCCGGGAAGTGCTCGGCCTCGATATCTGCCGGCGGACGCAGGTGGGAGATGCGCACCTTGATCGGGGCCTGCAGGCCCAGCACACCGCGGTCACGAGCCATGATGGCCTCCGCGTAGGAGGAGTAGACACCCTGTGCAGGCTGGTCCTCGGTAGCTTCACGGTAACGTCCCGCGCCACCGATCTCGTCCTCGCCCTTGTCCATGGTGAGGTAGTAGAGGCCGGTAACCATATCCAGGCGCGGCATAGCCAGCGGCTTACCGGACGCCGGGGACAGAATGTTGTTGGAGGCCAGCATAAGAACGCGGGCCTCAGCCTGTGCCTCGGCGGACAGCGGCAGGTGGACTGCCATCTGGTCACCGTCGAAGTCGGCGTTGAACGCCTCACAAGCCAGCGGGTGCAGCTGGATGGCCTTACCCTCCACGAGCTTCGGCTCGAAGGCCTGGATACCCAGGCGGTGCAGGGTCGGTGCACGGTTCAGCATCACCGGGTGCTCAGAAATGGCCTCTTCAAGGACGTCCCACACCTCAGGGCGCTGACGCTCCACCATGCGCTTGGCGGACTTGATGTTCTGGGCGTAGTCATTCTCCACCAGACGCTTCATAACGAAGGGCTTGAACAGCTCCAGTGCCATGAGCTTCGGCAGACCACACTCGTGCAGCTTAAGCTGCGGACCAACGATAATCACGGAACGGCCGGAGTAGTCCACACGCTTACCCAGCAGGTTCTGGCGGAAGCGGCCCTGCTTACCCTTGAGCAGGTCAGACAGGGACTTCAGCGGGCGGTTGCCCGGGCCAGTGACCGGACGGCCGCGGCGGCCGTTGTCGAACAGCGCATCGACGGACTCCTGCAACATGCGCTTCTCGTTGTTCACGATGATCTCGGGCGCACCGAGGTCGATCATGCGCTTAAGGCGGTTGTTGCGGTTGATGACGCGACGGTAAAGGTCGTTGAGGTCGGAGGTGGCGAAGCGGCCACCGTCCAACTGCACCATCGGGCGCAGCTCCGGCGGGATGACCGGGATAGCGTCGAGCACCATGCCGGCCGGGTCGTTGCCCGAGCGCAGGAAGGCTGCGACAACCTTGAGGCGCTTAAGGGCACGCATCTTCTTCTGGCCCTTGCCGTTGTTGATGATCTCCTTGAGAACCTCAGCCTCAGCCTCGAGATCAAAGTTGCGGATGAGGGTCTGGATAGCCTCAGCACCCATACCGCCGGTGAAGTAATCCTCGTAGCGGTCAACCAGCTCTTCGTAGATAGTCTCATCAATGATCATCTGCTTCGGAGCCAGCTTGATGAAGGTGTTCCAGATTTCGTCGAGGCGAGCAACCTCGCGCTCACCGCGCTCGCGGATGTGCTGCATCTCCTTGTCGGCAGCGTTCTGGACCTTGCGGCGCGCGTCAGCCTTAGCGCCGGCGGCCTCCAGCTCAGCCAGATCCTGCTCAAGCTTGGCAGCGCGCTCGGCGATCTCTGCCTCGACGTCATCCTCCACGTCCTTCTTCTCCAGCAGCATTTCTGCTTCCAGAGTGGACTGGTCATTGTGGCGAGCTTCCTCGTCCACAGAGGTGATGATGTTGGCAGCGAAGTAGATGATGCGCTCAAGGTCCTTCGGAGCCAGGTCCAGCAGGTAGCCCAGGCGGGAAGGAACGCCCTTGAAGTACCAGATGTGGGTAACCGGCGCGGCCAGCTCAATGTGGCCCATGCGCTCACGACGCACCTTGGACTTGGTCACCTCAACGCCGCAGCGCTCGCAGATGATGCCCTTGTAGCGGACACGCTTGTACTTACCGCAGGAGCACTCCCAGTCGCGGGTAGGGCCGAAGATGCGCTCGCAGAAGAGGCCGTCCTTCTCCGGCTTGAGGGTTCGGTAGTTAATGGTCTCGGGCTTCTTGACTTCGCCCTTGGACCAGCGGCGGATGTCATCGGCGGTGGCCAGACCGATACGGAGCTCGTCGAAGAGATTTACGTCAAACACGTAATGTCTCCCTTTCATCCCCCGTGGCGGGGGAAGTTGATGGCTTTTATGAGTTAGTAATTTTCTATGCCCGCCCTCCATGTGGGGCGGACCAAGCAACTAGACAGTAATTAGGCAGCTATTAGGCGATGTCAGCGTCGGAGCGCTCGTCGCGGGACAGGTTAATACCCAGGGACGGGGCGCCATCCAACTCGTCATCATCGGAGCCGGACAGTTCCATCGGGGTGCCATCGGTGGAAAGAACTTCCACGTTGAGGCACAGGGACTGCAGCTCCTTCAGGAGGACCTTGAAGGACTCCGGAATACCCGGATCCGGGATGTTATCGCCCTTGACGATTGCCTCGTAGACCTTGACACGGCCGACGACGTCATCGGACTTGATGGTCAGGAGCTCCTGCAGGGTGTAGGCAGCGCCATATGCCTGCATTGCCCACACCTCCATCTCACCGAAGCGCTGGCCACCGAACTGTGCCTTACCACCTAGCGGCTGCTGGGTAATCATGGAGTACGGACCGGTGGAACGAGCGTGAATCTTCTCGTCGACCAAGTGGTGCAGCTTGAGCATGTACATGTAGCCGACGGATACCGGGTACATGTACGGCTCGCCGGAGCGGCCGTCGAAGAGGCGGGCCTTACCGTGCTCATCCACCATGACGTCACCATCGCGGTTCGGCTTGGAGGAAGCCAGCAGGCGGGAGATCTCTTCGTTGGTAGCGCCGTCGAAGACCGGGGTTGCGGTAAGGGACTCCGGTGGGACGTCGTACAGCTCTTCCGGCAGCTTCTTCAGCAGATCGGCGTTGGCCGGATCCTCGGTATCGATCTTCCAACCAGCGTGCGCCAGCCAGCCGAGGTGAACCTCAAGAACCTGACCGATGTTCATACGACGCGGCACACCGTGGGTGTTGAGGATGATGTCGACCGGGGTGCCATCCTCCATGAACGGCATATCCTCCGGCGGCAGGATCTTGCCCACAACACCCTTGTTGCCGTGGCGGCCGGCGAGCTTATCGCCGTCCTGGATCTTGCGCTTCTGAGCCACGTAGACGCGGATCATCTCGTTGACGCCCGGAGCCAGGTCGTCGTCATCCTCGCGGGAGAAGCGGGAGACACCAATGACCTTACCGGTCTCACCGTGCGGCACCTTCATGGAGGTATCGCGCACCTCGCGAGCCTTCTCGCCGAAGATGGCGCGCAGCAGGCGCTCCTCCGGGGTCAGCTCGGTCTCACCCTTCGGTGTGACCTTACCCACCAGGATGTCGCCGGCGCGGACGTCGGCACCAATGCGGACGATGCCGCGCTCGTCAAGGTCACGCAGAACGTCATCGGAGACGTTCGGAATCTCGCGAGTAATCTCCTCCGGGCCCAGCTTGGTATCGCGAGCGTCAATCTCGTGCTCCTCGATGTGAATCGAGGTGAGGATGTCTTCCTCCACGATGCGCTGGTTGAGAATGATGGCGTCCTCGTAGTTGTGGCCTTCCCACGGCATGAAGGCAACCAGCAGGTTGCGGCCGAGGGACATCTCACCGTTGTGGGTACCGGGGCCGTCGGCAAGCACCTGGCCTGCCTCCACACGGTCACCCAAGGACACCAGCGGAGTCTGGTTGTAGTTGGTGTTCTGGTTGGTGCGCTCGAACTTGCGCAGCATGTAGGTATCACGCTGGCCCTCGTCATCCATGATGGTGATGAGGTCCGCGGTGACGTTCTCCACCACGCCCGCCTTCGGGGTGATGATGAGGTCACCCGCGTCGTATGCAGCGCGCTGCTCCATACCGGTGCCTACGTACGGGGCCTCGGAACGCACCAGCGGCACGGCCTGACGCTGCATGTTCGCGCCCATGAGGGCACGGTTAGCATCGTCGTGCTCGAGGAACGGAATCATGGCGGTTGCCACGGAAACCATCTGACGCGGGGAGACGTCAACGTAGTCGACACCGGAGGCATCGGTCACGCCGATATCGCCGTCCTTGAGGCGGACCTCGATACGGTCAGCAGTCAGGGTGCCGTCAGCATCCTTCTCCACCTCGGCCTGGGCGATGGCGTAGCGATCCTCTTCATCGGCGGTGAGGTACTCCACCTGGTCGGTGACCTTGCCGTCCACAACCTTGCGGTACGGGGTCTCGATGAAGCCGAAGGCGTTCACGCGAGCGTAGGAAGCCAGCGAACCGATCAGACCAATGTTCGGACCCTCAGGGGTCTCAATCGGGCACATACGGCCGTAGTGCGACGCGTGGACGTCTCGCACCTCAATGCCGGCGCGCTCACGGGACAGACCGCCCGGGCCCAGCGCGGACAGACGGCGCTTGTGGGTCAGGCCAGACAGGGAGTTGTTCTGGTCCATGAACTGCGAGAGCTGGGAGGTACCGAAGAACTCTCGGATGGCAGCAGAAACCGGGCGGACGTTAATCAGGGAGGTCGGGGTAATCGACTCTGCATCCTGAGTAGTCATACGCTCGCGCACGACGCGCTCCATACGGGACAGGCCCACACGGACCTGGTTCTGGATGAGCTCGCCCACGGTGCGGAGACGACGGTTACCGAAGTGGTCGATATCGTCGGTGTGGATGGAGATCATCTCGCCGTTCGGAGCCTTCATCTCACGCTCACCTGCGTGCAGGCGCACGAGGTATTCGAGGGTGACAGCGATGTCTTCCTCGGTCAGGGTCATCAGACCATCGTGGTCACCGCCCAAGCCGAGCTTGCGGTTGACCTTGTAGCGGCCCACCTTGGCCAGGTCGTAGCGCTTCGCGCGGAAGAAGGAGTTATCCAGCAGGGCCTGCGCAAGGTCACGCGTGGGCTGCTCGCCCGGGCGCTGCTTGCGGTAGATCTCCAGGAGAGCCTCGTCGGTGTTGGCCACGCCATCGGACTCGAGGGTGGACATCATGAGCTCGGAGAAGCCGAAGCGCTCCTTAATCTGCTCTTCGGTCCATCCCAGGGCCTTGAGCAGAACCGTCACCGGCTGGCGGCGCTTACGGTCGATACGAACGCCGACGGTGTCGCGCTTATCGACGTCAAACTCGAGCCACGCACCGCGGGAAGGAATAACCTTCACGGAGTGCAGCGGGCGCTCGGTGGACTTGTCGATGGTCTGGTCGAAGTAGACACCCGGGGAACGCACGAGCTGCGAGACAATAACGCGCTCGGTGCCGTTGACGATGAAGGTGCCCTTATCGGTCATCATCGGGAAATCGCCGATGAAGACGGTCTGGGACTTAATCTCCTGGGTATCGTTATTAATAAATTCTGCGGTGACGTACAGTGGCGCCGAGTAGTTGATGTCCTTCTCTTTGCACTCGTCCACGGTGTTCTTCACCGGCTCGAAGCGAGGCTCCGACAGGGACAAGGACATGTTGCCCGAGTAATCCTGAATCGGAGAAAGCTCCTCGAGGATATCCTCAAGGCCGCTCGTCACGCGTGCGTCGTCGCCGCGCTCTGCCTGCTCGCGTTCGCGCCACTCGGGGGTACCGATGAGCCACGCGTAAGAATCGAGTTGTAGATCAAGGAGGCCCGGCACAGCGATGGGCTCGCTGATTTTAGCGAAGGAGTATCGCTTCGGGGCTCCAGGGATGTTGGCCACTGACTTGGTCTGGCGGGAGACTGCCAAGATGGGTCCTTCCAGTACCTCTGGCGGATTGCGGCCCCACCCTGGCCGGTGAGGTGCAAAACCGCTGGTAGATTTAGCATTCGGTCTGCTGTGGAGTGACTGGGTTTAGAATGCACAAAATCACCTTGTCAAGTCGGTTTTGCCATCACCGCTCGAAAGGCTAAATGTGCACTAAAGATCCAGATTCCAGCGCAACGAATTAGCCTATAGCATAAGGGCAGCCTTGTAAAGGCGAAACGCGCACGCGGCGTGTCGCTACCGAGATCCGCACGCGCGGGCCTCTAGCGCGAGCGGCTAGCGGGAGTGGCGGTTGGTGGGACGTCGGAAAGCGCCCAGCGCCCCAAGCAACACCAGAACGGCACCGACTCCAACGCCGCCCCAGCGTACCCACTGCCCCACAGCACTGCGTGGGAAGCGCCCGGCCTGCTGAAGGAGCTCCGCGCGGGACTCCTCATCAGTTGCACCCTGAAACGCGAGCTGCACCTCACGTTCGTTGCCCTCACGGTCAGCCCAGTAGTCCTTGATATCGACGTCCATACCCACGACGAGCCCGGTGGCTTGGTCCACAAAGAGGTCCCGTGTTGCAGCGTGGAAAAGATAGCCCTGCTCGGTGGAACCATCCTCATTGCTCAGCGTGGTGGTCGTGTTCCCGGCATAAAGGGTAGCCACGTTGGTGGGTTCAATCTCCTGGTGGTAGCGGTAGACCGTACGGCCGTCGATCTCGAGGGACTCCTCGAACACGGCGTCGGCTGCTTTGCGCAGCACCGGGTCGAAGACCGGATAGGTGGTCTGCTCAGCATCGGCGGGAAGCTTTAACCAGTAGCCCTCAACGGGAACCTCCGCCGTGGGCGAGCCCATGGTATGAGAAAGTGCTGCCGGGCCCGTGGCCTCACCGCTGAGGCGGTCGACGGGATAATTCCACACGCGCGCAAAGCTTAAGTCTTCCACGTTGCCCGTGCCACCGCGGATGGCGGATTCGCCGACTCGCAGCGTTGCTGTCTCCTTGTCCGCCGGATCCTGGATGTCCAGGTTGAGCTGATAGGTCATCGGCCCCTCGTACTGCGAGACGCCCTCTGCGGACAGCTCCTGCGCGGTGGCGTTCTCATCCTGCATCGTCCACGTGGTGTCCTTGATGTCCAGCGGCAGGCGCGGGCTAAAGCTCAAGAAGCTCGACGCCGCCAGGCCGGCCGCGATCAACGCAACGCCGAGGCCGAGCAGGAGGACGGAGAAGATGCGGGACTTGGGCAGCATGGTGGCTCATTCTACAGCCCACATTCATTAAAACGGGAACAACCCCGCACCGCGCACATGCGGAACGAGGTTGTTGGTGCGCAGCGAGAGTGCCGCGCAGGAAAGCTTGAGTAATTCAGGTGAATTACTTGAGCTCGACGGAAGCGCCAGCCTCTTCGAGCTTAGCCTTGGCAGCCTCAGCGTCATCCTTGGAAGCGCCCTCGAGGATAGCCTTCGGAGCACCCTCAACCATTTCCTTGGCTTCCTTCAGGCCCAGGCCGGAGACGATCTCGCGAACAGCCTTAATAACGCCGATCTTCTTAGCACCAGCGTCGGTCAGAACGACGTCGAACTCGGTCTTCTCTTCCTCAGCGGCACCGCCGGCAGCCGGGGCACCAGCAGCAACGGCAGCAACCGGAGCAGCGGCCTCAACGTCGAAGACCTCCTCGAATTCCTTAACGAACTCGGAGAGCTCGATGAGGGTCATTTCCTTGAAAGCTTCAATGAGCTCGTCCTTGGTGAGCTTAGCCATGATTGGCATCCTTTCTCAGTGTTCCTGGCCACCCTAGGCGGCCAGATAAAAGTGTGTGTGTTTAAGTTGTGCGCCGTATGCCGGCGTCTTAAGCTTCTGCAGCCTTCTTGTCCTGCAGGGCCGCAGCGGTGCGGACCATCTTGGTAGCAGGAGCGTTGAATACGGCAGCAGCCTTTGCCATAGAACCCTTCATGGCGCCAGCCAGCTTGGCGAGAGTGGTCTCGCGGTTGTCCAGCTCAGCGATGGCTGCAACCTGGTCGGCAGACAGGATGTTGCCGTCCATGTAGCCACCCTTGACGACGAATGCCTTGTTGTCATCAGCAAACTTCTTGATGACCTTAGCGGCATCCACTGCCTCGCCCTTGATGAACGCGATAGCGGTCGGGCCAGTCAGGTGCTCGTCAAGACCCTCGATGCCAGCTTCGTTGGCAGCGATCTTGAAGAGGGTGTTCTTGGCGACGGAGTACTCAACGTCAAAGCCGAGGTTGTTACGCAGCTCCTGGAGCTGACCCACGGTCAGACCACGGTACTCGGTCAGCACGATGGAGTTAGCGCCATCGAGCTTCTCCTTCAGCTTTGCCAGGTCTGCGGTGTTCTTCGGGTTTGCCATTTTCTACTTCGCCTCCTTTCGAAACATCTCTTGTGTTTTCCGCCGGGGCCTTCCCTACTCCGCTTGCCCAATGGACAACCGAAACAACAAAAGCCCCGTGCAAGAGCACAGGGCGCGCGGCATAAGAGAATGCCGCGATTAATCGCAAAGTGTCTCCTGCGTGGGCCGTCCCCTAGGATGAGGAACCTTCGATCCGGGTATCCGGATGACCGACGGTCTTCGGTGAACTTTGACTCGACCTTTCAGGCCGTTCAAACTTCGCTAGGAACTATACAAGCCACGCTAGCCAACTCCAAATCGCGGCTCTCGGGACTTCTTTCTCCCCGTGCCACCCAACGAGAATTCCTAGTCCCTGAGCACCCCACGCGGAACGATGACGGGGGCGTCGCTTCGCGGGTCATCCCAGATCTCGACGTCGATGCCATAGGCGGCTGCCAGCACTTCTTTCGTCAGCGCCTGCCGGGGACTTCCCTGCGCGATGACCTCGCCGTTGTTCATGACCACCATGGTGTCGGAGTACTGGCCGGCCAACATGAGATCGTGCAGCACAACGACCACCGTTTTCCCGGCGTCGGCTTGTGCACGCACAAGCTCCAGCACGCTGATTGCGTGGGCTGGATCGAGGAAGGTGGTGGGTTCGTCGAGAAGCAGCACTGGCGTGTCCTGAGCCAAGGCAAGCGCGAGCCATACCCGCTGGCGTTGGCCACCCGAGAGCGCCGCAATATCCCGATCGATGAAGTCAGTAATACCAGTCTCCACGCAGGCCTGCGCGATGATGTCGCGGTCTTCCGCGGACAGGCCCCTGCCGCGGCCCAGGTGCGGGTAGCGCCCACGCGCGACGAGTTCGCCCACCCGCAGCCCGTCCGGCGCCGTCGGCTGCTGCGGGAGAAGGGCCACGTGGGTAGCTGCTTCCTTCGCGCTCATGGCGTGCACGTCCATCTCGCCGATATGCACACGTCCCTGCCGCGGGCGAAGAATCTTAGACAGGGTCTTCAGCAACGTGGACTTTCCGCAGCCGTTAGGCCCAATGAGCGTGGTGATTTCTCCCGGGCGGGCTACCAGGTCAACGCCGGACAGGATGTCTTCCCCGTCCTTATAACCGGCATAAATGCCGGTAGCCGTAATTTCTCTATCATTCACAAGCTTTTATCCTCTCCGCCGTGCGGCATTCCACACCAAGATGACCAAGGCACACCCACCAATAATGGAAGACACCGCACCCACTGGAGCGTCCATCGGAAGCATTCCAGCAATGACAGCGCACACACTCAACAAGGCAGCGCCGGCAGCGCCGGAGACCAGCGGCACAGGCGTGGGCGTCCGGGCAACAATGCGCCCCACATGCGGGGCCAGAAGCGCAATGAAGCCGATAGGCCCAGCCACGGAAACGGTCACCGCGCAAATGCCCGTAGCCGCAACCAACAGGAGAGCACGTGTGCGCGTGATGTTGACCCCCAAGGAGAGGGCCGAAAGATCATCGTGTGCCAGGAGTGGTAGCTCCCGAGCACACCACAGGCCGAGAACCACGAAAGGCATCAACCCCACGAGCAGTGGAACAATGACGTCCATCCGAACAAAGCCTGTCGTTCCTGCCAGCCATAGCTGGGATTGCGCCGCACGGAGGATCTCGGCTGCACGCAACAAATACGCCACCAGTGCATGAAACAGCAGCGACAGCGCGATTCCGACGATAACAATGCGGTTGCTCGTACCGATTCCCCCAAGTGCTACGAGCAGGATGGCTGCTAGCACCGCGCCCAGCAGCGCAAGTCCCGCCCGCCACCAGAACATGGAGAGCCCCTCAGCGAGGAGAGGCCGGGAGAGCACCGTTCCGATGACCACCATGACGGACGCGCCACCAGTCACGCCAAGGATGTCCGGCGAAGCCAGTGGATTGCGCGACATCGATTGCGTCCACGAGCCCGCCAAGCCGAGCGCGGCACCCACGATGAGGGTCGCTAGCGCTACGGGCATGCGCAGGTCCCAGACAACACGAATCTCGCTTCGGCTTCCCCCGCCGTTGAGGATCTCCACAACCTGCCCCGGGCTCAAGCCCACTGGGCCTTGTCCCAACAGGAGGACATAGGAGCTTGCCGCGACCAGAACAAAGAAGCAGGTGGCCACCCATATCCATGTCCGGCGTTGCCGCTCTTGGGAACGCAGATGCTTGACGACGTCCCCCTTCACCCGCCCACTCATAGTTTGTACTCCCCTCGGTGCACGGCCCAGATGAGAAATGGTGCGCCGACAAAGGCCACAACGATGGACATCTCCAACTCTGAAGGGCCCGCGATGAGGCGGCCGAGAATATCCGCAGCGAGCACGGAACAACCACCGAGTAATGCGGCAGGAGCGATCATTGCGGCGACTTCTGGCCCCGTAAGCCGGCGCAACAGATGCGGAATGGCAAACCCGACGAAGGCAACAGGTCCCGTCGCTGCGGTAGCGCAGCCCGCTAAGATGACGATGCTCAAGGCCGCTCCGCGCCGCGTTAGCGAGGGCGAGCCACCCAAGGCAACCGAGGATTCCTCCCCCATTGCCAAAAGATCGAGCGGGCGTGCCACACGTACGGCAATGATAAGCCCGACGAGCAATCCGATACCCGCGATGGCGACATCCTCAGGGCCGCGCCCGAACGTGGAGCCGATGGTCCACCGACGCATACTGTCGAGGACATCCGTGGAGTACAGGCCGATCAGCATGGCGCCAGAACTCAAGGCAGCAGCAACTCCTGCGCCGACCAAGACCAGCGTCAAGGGATCCTGAAACCGCCGAGATACACCCAGCACTAATGCCGTGGCCAGGCCGGCGCCTACAAGGGCGAGCGCGGTCCGCATCCCGGTTGAGGTGGCGACACCTAGCGCCGTCCCGAGGGCAACCAGGAACGATGCTCCCGCGGTGATACCGATGAAGCCCGGATCAGCCAAGGGGTTTCTAGTCCAGGACTGAGCGATGACACCCGATACCGCGATTGCTGCTCCCGCGAAGTAGGCCACGAACGTGCGGGGGATACGCAAATCCCACACGATGTTCTCGATATCTGCTTCGCCCCCGTGGAGGAGGGCAACAAACAGATCAGACAACGGGATAGCCCTTGACCCCACTACCAGCGAGCACAGGAAAAGGAGAAGGGTCGCAATAACGAGTCCCGTGGTCAGCCGCGCGCGGCTTCTCCCCCGCGAGTCCAGCGTGGCCGCCTTGTCGTCGTGGTGTGTGCCCGCAGCACCGTGGATAGCGTCAGCCTTCCTCGGTAGTGCGAGCACTTAGAGCTGCTCTTCGAACTTGTTGACGGCCCACGGGATCGTCAGCGGGTTCGGCACGCTCATCGCATTGCCGGTGTCTGTGTCCAGGTAGCGAACACGGCCATCCGTGACCACGTCCAGGCCTTGGAATGTGGAATCCTTCTTCAGCTCATCGACCGCACCGTTGTAATCCAAGACGAACAGATAGTCCACATTGTTGAGCTGGGAGTAGTTTTCCGGGGCATAGTCCACGAAGAAGCTGGAACCATCACCCTGCAGTTCCTTGGGGATCTCAAAGCCGAGGTCTTCGATGAACTGGCCACGGCCGTCTTCTGCCGTGTAGAGGCCCAGCTTCCCGCCATAGGGCATGAGGATGGCTGCGCGCTTGCCCTGCAGCTCCGGGTGGGAGTCCTTGAACTGCTCAAAGGCGCCCTCTGCTTGGTCAATGAGCTTCTCCCCCTCCTCTTCCTTATCCACGGCAGAGGCGATGGTCTTGACTTGCTCATCCCAGGGGATCTGCCAGTCCTCGAAACCTTCGGGCTTCACGGTCAGCGGGGCGATATCCTCGAGGGATTTCTTTGCCTCCTGGTCCACTGCCTGGTTCACGGCGATGATCTGTGTGGGGTCCGAGGCAGTGACCTGCTCAAGAACCTCGGCCGTGAAACCGGAGGCGGTGTTATAGATCACCTCGGGCTGGGCATCTCCCAAAAGCTCCTTCGCCCATGGACCAACTCCGGAGGGATCACCATCCCCTTTCGCACCCCAGGGGGCCACAGCAACGGGAGTAAGTCCGAGCGCCAGCACGGTATCGGCATCTCCCAGCCCAAGGCTTGCAACCCTGGGCTCGTCTGCGCCGGCCACGCCCGCGCTGTCATCGCCGCTTCCACGTGAGCAGCCCGTCAGAGCAATCGCTACCGCCGAGACAATCGCAAGCACGGCTTTCGCGCGCCGGTTGATGGCAACCATGGAATAAACCTTTCCTTCACTGCGAACGGGCACGTGAGCATACGCACCCCCTAATTTATTTGAGCCTAGCCTAACCTATACTTTATGATGGTTTCAAATCTCCCTCCTACCTAGGAACACACCCCTTGACACATCACCGCCTACTACCCGTCACCCTCACCGGGAACACCCGCCTCAAGCCACGGCTACACCGACTAACTTTTCACTCACCAGCGTTTGGTTCCTACCCGTTAGCCGGGCCTGACGAATACTTTGGGCTCCTCATGCCCCAAGACGGGCAGGAGTTTTCGCCATTTCCGGTTGAAGATTCCAATGTTCGCGCCGCCGTCACGGGATTGCCCGCCAAGATTCGCCCAGCATTGCGGTGGTACACGATTCGCAGGCTCAATCATGACGCCCACACTATCGACGTCGACGTGGTAACCCATGGCGATAATGGCCCGGGCACGCACTGGATCCGCAAGGCTCAACCTGGGGATACCGCAGGAATATATACGGGACAAGCACGGTGGCAAGAACCTAGGAAATCACAACTGTTACTCGCAGACGCCTCCGCTCTTCCGGCGCTGTGGCACATCCTGGAACATTACGAAGCTTTCTCACCGGACGCCTTGGGCGGGGTCGACGTCGTTGCACTGGTCGCAAGCGACGACGAAATTGAGGATGGATTTGAGGAAACGTGGAGCGGCAAGGTTCGCTCGCTCACCATGGTTTCCGCTCCGCACGAGGAACACATTGCGCGTGCCAGACAGCTCCTTGACTCTCGTTTCACCCCGGATACTGCACCCGATTCGGTATGGGTATCCGGCGAAGGGGACCTCGCCAAAGCAGTGCGTGCCATAGCCGTGCACGACTGGGGTGTGCCGCGCGAGGACGTCATCTGGTCCGTCTACTGGATTCAAGGAAAGCCGCGGCCCTAAACCCTCTGTACGCGTCACAACAGGAAAGCAATCGTTCCACCTTAAGGTGGACCCGTATGCTTCAGTGACATGAAGGACGCTACGGAGCCGGTGCTACTTGGAAGGAAGAAGAAGGACCAAAGTATTGGCACCTTATGCCAAACCTTGCATGCTTTTACCTGGGCTTTTCTTGATTCAGCGCCCCAAATGGTGTCTTTAGTTTGGTCCTCTAGCCCCCGTCTTCGCCTGTACCCCCAAGCTTCACCCCCTGAGCTACGGACTAAGACACGCATTTGACCCTTAATCACCTAGCTGCGGTGGTGGGGGCCTAAACGACAGGATGTGTTGGTGAGGTTGTCTGGTTAGCCGGCCTGGCATGCTGGTATTAGGATGATTTCACTTATCCGGAGGGATAACCCAGCCTCGGGTGTTGCGCGGGTTTATCTAGTAACACCGTGGTGGGTTTCGAGTAACGCGATGGTGAGTATCCAGTAACGCCTTGGGGGACGAGGCAGGTGACCGCGCGACTACAGGGCGCGCGGCATTGCCAGAGGAGTCCAGTTGTGACTGACTACCGGGCGGTGATGGACCTTGTGCTCAAAGGTTGGTCCGTCCGCCAAATCCGTACCACCGTGGGGTGTTCGCACACCACAGTCCAAAAAGCCCGCGAGGCGCTCGAAGCTTCAGGGATCACTACCGAAGCCCAACTCGCGGGATTGAGCAGTGAATCATTAGCCGGGCTGTGGCAAAGACAAGCTCGACGCACAGGTGAACAAAGCTCGTGCATCGACAGCTGCCAACCAGGGTCAAAACGGTGCAGCCGGGGCGCCCGTGAACCAAGCCCCCTTCAACCCCGCTGCTCCGCAGCAGTCTTCGAACTCGTGGCAACAGCCGAGTCAGCAGAACGCCGGCGGCTGGAACCAGCAGCCGTCCGGCTCAGGCTCGACCAGCTGGAACCAATCGAGCCAGCAGGAAAACGGTTCCAACGACTGGGCTCGTCCTAAAGCAAGCTACGACACCGACGGCTCTTCTGGTTCCGCGGATCCCGAAAAGAACCAGTGATCCGGAGCCTGTGGGCGAGAGTTTCGCTGCCGCCCCAGGGCAATCACAGGAGCGACACTCGAATCAGGCGTGCCAGAACTGAAGCGAATTGATCGGGTGAAATTGACGCGTGGGGCTGCACCTGCAGCACATAACGCGACACCAGAGCCCCCAGCAGGACAATCGAGTTCTGCACTACCGCGTCGGCGGTGCTCAGCCGAGGGTGGCCCGGATGCTGTGCCCGTAATCGGAGAAGGAGTTCTTCGGCACCGGCAAGAATTTCACGCTCGAAGTAACCGGATACGATTGCCCTGGTGTCGTCGTCTTTCATTGCGTATCGAAACGCTG
This sequence comes from Corynebacterium minutissimum, assembly GCF_016889765.1. Lineage (NCBI taxonomy): Bacteria > Bacillati > Actinomycetota > Actinomycetes > Mycobacteriales > Corynebacteriaceae > Corynebacterium > Corynebacterium minutissimum. Next base: position 1,652,217 of record NZ_CP069533.1, on the reverse strand, counting down.
GCAGTACTCGCTCTTGAAAGGGAGACGACTCGCAATAGGCAACGAACGTGCGGGCAAGCAGTTGAGGGAACTGGCCAGGCGGGAGTTCCGGGACCGAACTTACTGAGCGCAATATCGCGGACGCGCTCAACCCATCGAGCACCGCTTCGCAAAACAACGCATCTTTGCTGCCAAAATAATAATTCACCAAAGCGTGATCCACGTCTGCTTCAGCTGCGATTGCTCGAAGCGTCGTGCCTGCATATCCATTCTGGAGAAACTGCATCCTAGCTGCATGCAGAATGAGTTCTCGACGCTCCGATGGTCCGCTCGGGCGACCGCGGCGTTTATTCACCATGCTGGAAATACTAGCTGGCGAACGGTGACACTGTCACTATGAAACCAGACCCGGATACTCCCGCAGTTGCTATGCGGAACGCGCGAGCCCGAATCCTCCAGCCTGTTTCCTTCACCTTGCCTCGAGGTTCGATAAGCGCGCTTGTCGGCCCTTCAGGATCAGGCAAGACCACGTTGATGCGCATGATCGTTGGCACGCAGGCTCGTGTCGACGGCACTGTGCACGTGCTTGGACTGCCCGCAGGTCATCGCCAACTGCGCACCAAGGTCACGTACGCAACCCAGCAAGCTAGCGTGTTCGACGAACTCTCCGTGCGAGAGAACCTTAGCTATGTCGCAGACATTTACGGGCTTCGCCGCAACCGAATCGACGGAGTGGTCGACCAGCTCGATCTGACCGCCAAGATCGACGAGCCGGTGCGCAAGCTCAGCGGTGGTCAACGCAGCCGCGTAAGTCTTGCGGTCGCCCTACTGCCAGATCCGGAACTTGTTGTCCTCGACGAGCCAACGGTCGGCCTCGACCCCATCCTGCGAGCCCAGATGTGGGACCTGTTCAAGGAGCTGGCCCACAAGGGCACCACGCTGATTATCTCGAGCCACATCCTGGATGAAGCCGAGCACTGCGACAACGTATTGTTCATTCGCGACGGCAAGGTGAGCCACACGCACCCGGAAACCATCAAACGCGAAACCGGTGCAGCGACGCTTGAAGCGGCATTCGTGGAGGCGATGACCAAGTGAGGGCAAGTTTTGCAGTGGCCAAGCGGGTCGGCAACCAGTTGCGACGGGACCCACGAACTCTCGCACTCATCTTCGTGTTGCCAGCTGTCTTAATGTCCTTGCTGTATTGGATCTTGAGCAACACTGGATTATTTGACCGCATCGCGCACGCAGTCCTCGGGGTGTTTCCGTTCCTCGTCATGTTCCTTGTCGCATCCGTGACCACGCTTCGCGAGCGCAGTTCCGGAACACTGGAACGAGCGCTCACAATGCCGGTGCGCCGGATCGACATCATCGGTGGTTACACGCTGACCTTCAGCCTGGTTGCGGTCGCACAAACGCTGATCACCGTTGTTGTCTGCACCCGGCTACTCGACTTGGATATCGAGGGATCACTCGCTGCGTTCGTTGTGGTCGCTTTGCTCAGCGCTCTTACCGGCACCACCGCAGGATTGTTGGCGTCTGCTTTTGCCCTTACGGAGTTCCAGGTTATGCAATTCGTCCCCGCTGCTATCGTTCCCCAATTCCTGGTCTGTGGCGTTATCGTGCCCCGGGAAGAAATGCCACATGCCCTCGAGTTGCTCTCGCACACCATGCCGATCAGCTACGTCGTCGACGCGATGCTCGCGTTAAGCAAAGCTCCTACCCCGTCTGCGTTTCCCAAGGGCGATCTGGTAACTGATATCGCCATTCTTTCTGGATTCTGCGCGGCATTCGTCGCGCTCGGCGCAGTGAGCTTGCGCCGGAACACACCTTAGGAGGTCTGAGCGCCCGAGGTGAACAACGAGAGCGCGTGGTGAGCCTAGACGGTGTTACTCCATGGCGTCGCCGAGCAGGTGAGCGACTGAACATTCTTCGGCGTTGTCTAGGTTGATGCTGGCATTGATGTTGCAGAACGCCATCACCGAGATAATTCGGGTCGCCTGGTCACGGTTCACGTCGAGGTGTTCGATAGCCAAGGCGCGTAGGCGTTCGACCCCGTTTCTGGTCGCGGCGGCGATCTCATCGTCAGAGGTGGCGGCAGCCCAGGCATGGACCTGAATCGTGAGCAGGTCACGGTCTTCTGCGACGAGGTCGTCGTAGCTGGCGGCGAGTACAGGGAGACGTTCTTCTGCTGGAGTGTTCTCGACGGCAGCCGTCAGAGTTGCGATGATGCGGTCGCAGGCCGCCTCCCAGGCGGCGATGAACATCGCTTTCATGGTGCCAAAGCGCGCAAAACATTGTCATCCTGGGCAAATCCTCCGTCGGCAAAACCTACCTCGCACTCGCACTGCTCAACGCCGCCTGCCGACCGAAAGGACTACACAGCCAAGTTCTTCCGCACCGACACCCTGGCCAACCACCTAGCAGTGCTCAAACACGGTGACATTGAGCGGATGAAGTTCCTCGAGGAACTCCACACCGCGGATGTGCTCGTGCTGGATGATTTCCTCACCACCCCAATCGATGCCGCAACCGCGCATCAACTGCTGACCATCCTTGCCGAGCGAGAGCTGGTGGCTCTACCTCCACACGCAGTTGCCTGACGACCCTGTAGAGATCGCCAGGCAGCAAAACTGGGGCCAGGACGCACTCGCCAAAGCAACAAACCCTAGCCAACCAGGAAACACAAGCTACCAGCGGCCATGAGGACGGCCGACCAGCAACCTACGACAGCGCCATTGACACTGCCTACAACCACTCTATGGGAATACGCAAAGGCCACCTACACTAAACCCCAACCCCACCAACACAATCTGTCGTTTAACTCGACACGCCGTAAAACAACACATTTTGTCGTTTAGGCCGTGGTGGGTGGGGGACGCAGCGCACAGCACAACGCGGGCCCAGGAAAATCCGGGACCCGCGTTGCTAGGGGTCTTGTTTATCAGGCGGTTTCTCACGCCGCCCGCCCTGCAAGACTCAGGGTGTTCTCTCTATCTCTCATGCGCCTCTCTCAAACGCACAAGATTATTATGCGGCAGGTTCCTTGTAATGCCATACCACCAACCTGCCAATTGCCTGTTAGTGAGAAAAGTTCCGTTAGCACTGATACGCACAACCGCGTGCGCATGGTGATGGGCTCGTTCCTCCCGATGAACCTGGGCATTCACTGACGCCTATGCGAGGAATGGTTTTGGGACACCTTGGTGGATGCCGATGCCGCCTCCAACCCCTTTAATTGGCAGTGGGTTGCCGGCTGCGGCAAGGAATCGCGCCAAGCTGCCCCCGATGCCTATGCGGAGATCAAAGACTAAGCCGGCAAGAAAAGCCGCAGGCTGAGGTCTACCATGGGGCTAATGATGCGCCCACGGATTCATTCTCAAGCCCAACCACCTATTGGCCATACCCCGCTGATGCGAGTGGAGGCCATTAACCCCCGTACCGATGTGCATCTCTACCTCAAGCTAGAGCAATTCAACCTGGGAGGATCCGCCAAGGACCGCACGGCACGCGCACTCATCCAAGCCGCGCTTGACGCCGGTGACATAGGCCCCGGATCCACACTTGTGGAGTCTTCCTCGGGCAACCTTGGCATGGCACTGGCCCGCCAGGCCCTCCTTGCGGGTATGAAATTCCACTGCGTGGTCGATCCGCGCGTCAATTCCTCCACCGTGGCCACGATGCGGGCCTACGGCGCCCACGTAGAATTGCTGGATCACCCGGACCCGGAAACCGGCGATTGGCTCACCGCTCGCCGCACCCGCGTGGCCGAGCTTCTAGAAGAGATCCCCGATTCTTTCAATCTCAACCAGTACTCCAACGAGGCCGCCTTTTACGCCCACGCCGAAGGCACAATGACGGAAATCGTGGACCAGCTCGGACAGGCGCCCACCCACTTGCTCGTCGCTATGAGCACCACCGGCACTCTCGGCGGCTGCGTGCGCAAGCTCACTGAGCTTGGCGCCGATACGGAGACCATCGGTGTCGATGCCGAAGGCTCCGTGCTGTTTGGGGGCCAGCGCGGCACCCGCATGCTGCCGGGCTATGGTGCTGGCATTGTCACCGATCTATCCACCAAATTCTCGCCGTCCTCAGTAGAGCGTGTGCCTGATCTGGATGCCATTGTGGCAGCCCGTCGCCTCGCCCAGGTCGAAGGCCTTCTGCCTGGGGCCTCCGGCGGCGCGGTCATCGCGGCATTCCAGCGTCTCGCGCCTACCCTTCCGTCCGGTGCGGAGGTCGTGGCCGTACTCCACGACGGTGGCCAGCCTTACCTCGATACCATCTACAGCGATTCCTGGGTCTACGAGCACTTCGATATCTCTCCTCCCGAGCTCGCCGCGCGCGTCGAAGGGGATTCAGAGTGAGCCCGCAGGAGCCTTCCCGCCGCATCGCCATCATCGGCGGCGGCCCACGCGGGCTGTGGGCCGTAGAAGAGCTCATCGAGCGCGCCCGCATCCCCGTCGATATCACCGTCTTTGATCCCTACCCCGCCGGCGCCGGCGCGGTGTATCGCCCGCAGCAGCCGCCGCAATGGCGCCTTAACGTCAATTGCGCCATCGTCACCACCGCACACGATAGTTTCAACGCTTGGCGTACCCGCCGCGGGGAATCCACCACCGATGCCTTCCCGCCACGCGCGCAGGTGGGGCAGTTCCTGGCCGATACGTGGGCTGCTGCCCTGCACCGCGCCCCGCAGCACGTGCGCATTCGACACCTACCCCAGCGTGTGCGTTCGGTGTCTGCCGCTGACGACGGGTTCATCGTCGATGGCTCGCCCTTCGACGAAGTCCTCGTCTGCACCGGCCACGATCACCTCCACCCCGGAGCCTTAGTCCACGAGCCTTCCCGCGTTCTGATCACCGGACTCTACTTCGGCGCCGATTTGCCCAGTGCCCCGCGACGGATTGGGGTGCGCGGTGCTGCCTTGAGCTTCATCGATGTCTGCCTATTGTATGGCGATACCGCCGAGGTAATCTTCCCGGTGAGCCGCAGCGGGCGTTTCATGGAGGTCAAGCCCGCTCCGAGTGCGCCCCAGCCTGAGATTCCGGACGACGTGAGGCGCGCCTGTGCTGACGTGATAGATGCCGATGAATTGCGCGACGTCCTCCTAGCGGCCGCCGGATCGATGGGTGAGTTTTCCACCGGGGACCTCGCTGCAGTGCTCGACGGCCACGACTTTTCCGGCGATGCCGTCGCGGAGCTGGACGCCTCCCTCCACGCCGCTGAGGGCACAGGGCCCCTTACCCCGGCGGCGGCTGTGGGCGCGGCGTTTCGGGGGCTCTTTCAAGAATGCGTGGACTGGCACAAGGCTCATGGACCCATGCCCGGATTCCGTGAGCTCTCGCGCACTCTCGAGCGCGTGGCCTTTGGCCCACCCCCAGTCACCGCGCGGCGCCTGCTCGAGCTCATCCGCACAGGCGTGGTAGATACCCGCTACCTCGTAGCCCCGGACCAGGTTGACCTATGGCGCACACAAGGTGACATTGACCTGCTTATCGACGCCACCGTAGCTCCCCAAGCCACCCCCTCCCCTTTCCACGATGTCCCCGGCGTCGTGGAAATCGGCCGCATGAATGAGCTTGAGCTTCCCGGCCATGACTCGTTGAACCGTTCCGTGCACGATGACATCCCCCGCTGGGCGGAGAAAGTAGTAAACCCATGACCAACCACACCACCCCGTTACCCGTTCATGGCACCGTTGCGCTGCGCGCCCGGTGGGAAGAATGGATGTCAGAATTGGTGGCTGACCCACAGCAAGTCTCCCGCCTCACCTCCGAGTATGGCTCGCCCGTTAATGTGCTCAACCCCGCACCGCTGCGCCGCAACGCCCAAGAGCTCCTCGATGCCGGCGCCTCTCATAGCGTGGACACCCAGGTATTTTTCGCTCGCAAGGCCAATAAAGCCTTGTGCTTCGTCGACGCCGCCCGCGAGGCTGGCCTGGGCGTGGACGTCGCCAGTGAAGATGAGCTGCGCCAAGTGCTCAACCGTGGAGTCGCGCCCGAGCGGATTATCCTCAGCGCGGCTATTAAGACCGACGCGTTGCTGCGCCTAGCTATCGACCGCGGAGTCACCATTTCCTGCGATTCGCGAGCGGAAGCCGAGCGCATCGCTGCCCTTGCCAAGGCCCTCCACCACACCGCGCACGTCGCGCCGCGCCTTGCCCCCAACCCGGATAACCTTCCGCCGACGCGCTTCGGTGAGCTCCTTCACGCATGGCAAAGCCATGCCTGGCCCGAAACCATCCACGCTGACGGCGTTCACGTACACCTGCATGGTTATAGCGAATCGGACCGCCGCACCGCACTCGCGGAGGCCATCGCCCTCATCGAGCACCTGCGCTTAGTTGGCCAGCCTGCTTCCTTCATCGATATCGGCGGCGGTGTTCCCATGAGCTACCTCGAATCCCGCGAGCAATGGGGGTATTACCAGCAGCGCATCGCAGCCCAGCGCGCCGGCACCGGTGAGCCTTTTACGTGGAAGTCCGACCCGCTCTCAAATACCTACCCCTTCTGGCAGACGCCCACCCGCGGCCAGTGGTTAGACCAACTCCTTTCTGGTGAGGTGGCCGGGTTTGGCCCCGCCGCCCGTGCCTTGAACGAGCGAAATATTTCTCTTCACTTGGAGCCGGGACGCAGCCTGCTCGATGGCTGCGGTATCATTCTCGCTGAGGTCAGCTTCCTCAAAAAGCGCTCCGACGGCCTGCCCCTCATCGGCGCAGCTATGAACCGCACCCAGTGCCGTACCGCGGCGGATGATATCTTGCTCGACCCACTCCTCGTCCCCACTGCCGGAGAGCGCGGTGCGGTGGACCGCGAACCACGCACCGGGTTCGTGGTGGGTGCCTATTGCATCGAAGATGAAGTCATCCTGCGCCGCGAACTCGACTTCCCCGAGGGCATTGCGGTGGGCGATACCCTCGCTATCCCGAACACCGCCGGCTACTTCATGCATATTTTGGAATCTGCCTCCCACCAGATTCCGCTAGCGCGCAATGTCTACCTCGACGTAGACAGCCGCGACTGGGTGCCGGATGATATCGACGCCTAGCGATCCCAGCCGCTATCTACACGGGACTGGCTGGGTAAATGAAAAGGGCTCCGAAGGTAAACCTCGAAGCCCTTTGTCATTTAGCGCGATGCGCTAGACCGATTTACTCGGTGTAGTTCTTCTCCACGGAAGCGTCGACCGGGATGCCCGGGCCGGAGGTGGTGGAGATGGTGATCTTCTTGGCGTAGACGCCCTTGGCGGAGGACGGCTTCAGACGAACGATCTCGTCGTACAGTGCACCGTAGTTCTCAGCCAGCTTCTCAGCGTCGAAGGAAGCCTTACCGATGATGGCGTGCAGGTTGGAAGCCTTGTCAACGCGGAAGGAAATCTTACCGCCCTTGACGTCAGCAACAGCCTTAGTCACGTCAGCGGTCACGGTACCGGTCTTCGGGTTCGGCATGAGACCACGCGGGCCCAGAACGCGGGCAACGCGGCCAACCTTGGCCATCTGATCCGGGGTAGCGATAGCAACGTCGAAGTCGATGTTGCCCTCGTTGATGGCAGCGATCAGCTCTTCGGTGCCCACGATGTCGGCGCCAGCAGCCTTAGCAGCCTCAGCGTTGTCGCCCTCAGCGAAGACAGCTACGCGGACGTCCTTACCGGTGCCGTGCGGCAGGGAAACGGTACCGCGAACCAGCTGGTCAGCCTTACGCGGATCAACGCCGAGGCGGAAGACAACGTCCACGGTGGCGTCGAAGTTCTTGGAGGAGGTCTCCTTGGCCAGCTTGGCGGCCTCGATCGGACGGTACAGGCGGGAACGGTCTACCAGCTCAGCGGCAGCCTTGTATGCCTTGGACTTGGTGCTCATAAGTGCAATTCCTTTTCTTGGATTGATGTGGTGATAGCGGGCCGAAGCTGGCCCTGCCACGCGCGGCACACGACGTGCCGCGCACTAAAGATTCGATTATTACTTAGCCGGGATGCCGTCAACGGTGATGCCCATGGAGCGAGCGGTACCAGCGATGATGCGGGCGCCGTTCTCGATGTCACGAGCGTTGAGGTCCTCGAACTTGGTCTGTGCAATCTCCTTGCACTGATCCCAGGTCACGGAGCCAACCTTGTCGGTGTGTGGAACGCCGGAGCCCTTCTTGATGCCAGCAGCCTTAAGCAGGAGCTTTGCAGCCGGCGGGGTCTTCAGCTTGAAGTCGAAGGAGCGGTCCTCGTACACGGTGATTTCCACCGGAACGACGTTGCCGCGCTGGGACTCGGTAGCAGCGTTGTAAGCCTTGCAGAACTCCATGATGTTGACGCCGTGGGCACCGAGTGCCGGACCAACCGGAGGAGCCGGGTTAGCAGCGCCTGCCTCGATCTGGAGCTTGATCAGGCCAGTAACCTTCTTCTTGGGAGCCATCGAATTACCTCTTTCCTGTGGTACCGAGGTGCCGCCACGATGAATAACAGCACCCCGTCCGGATGCTCACGCGTTGTGGGCCACCGGAGGATGAACGTTTTAACATGCGCAAAAGCGCACGGCGTTCAAGTTTAGAACACCGTGCGCCCAGCTCAAAATCGCTTTTTAGGAGATGCGCTCGATCTCCGTCGGGGACAGCTCCACCGGGGTCTCGCGGCCGAAGATAGACACCAGACCCTGCATCTTGCCGGTCTCCGGATCAATTTCGGAAATGGTGGCAGAAACAGAGGCTAGCGGGCCAGACAGGATGGTGACAGCCTCGCCCACCTCGAAGTCGTGCGCATAAGCCTTGGCCATTTCCTTCTCCGGCATGGCAACGACCTGCTCACCGTCAGCGTCGGCAGCCGAGCTCTCCGGGGTAACAGTTGCGTCGTTCGGCATGAGGAACTTGGCTACGTCTCGAATCTTCACTGGGGTTGCGTTGCCCTCATTGCCCACGAAGGAAGTCACACCCGGGGTATCGCGGACGACGGACCAGGCAGCGTCGTTAAGCTCCATGCGCACCAGCACGTAGCCCGGCAGCAGCTTGCGCTTCACAACCTTCTTCTTGCCGTCCTTCTTCTCCAGGACCTGCTCGACCGGCACGACGACCTCGAAAATGGAATCCTCCACCTCAAGCGTCTGGGCGCGCATGTCCAGGTTGGTCTTCACCTTGTTCTCGTAACCGGAGTAGCACTGAATGATGTACCACTGGCCCGGCTGCTTTTTCAGCTCACGGGTAAAGGCGCGCAGGCGAGTCTTGTACTCAGCCTCCGCTGCGGCGGCATCAGCACCAGGGGCTGCTGCGCTTTCCGACGCCTCCTCGTCCCCTTCCTCAGCACCGCCACCCAGCGCTGCCTCAGCGGCCTTCGCAGCGGCTTCCTTCTCGGCAGCTTCCTGCTCTTCGGCGGAGAGTTCCTCCTGCTGTTCCTCGGCGGCAGCTGCGTCCGTGGTCTCCTCGGCAGCTTCCGCTGCCTCAGCGGCCTCAGCTGCCTGGTCCTGGACGTTATCGATCATGGCCTGTTCAAGGGAAGTGCCAGTGGTTTCGTCGCTCATTGTTTGCTCCATCTGTATGTTAATCCGTCTAGTCACCACCAGGGTACCCGGGGGTAGCTAGGGCAAAAAGTATCCCGCCGTTCCCCTGATGGGATTCGGCGGGATGAAAGTATGCGGTTGATTCTACTAAGGTGCGAGGACCGCTTCAACTCCGAGGCCAGTCAGCGTGTCAACACCCCAGACAAGTGCAGTCAGCACGATGAGGAAGGCGAAGGTCACGAGGACGTACTGGACCATTTCCTTGCCAGTAGGCCAGACGACCTTCTTTACCTCGGAGACAACTTCACTCGGGAAGGAGGCTACGGAGCCACCGGCGGATTCTTCCTTATTGTCCTCGACGCGCACAACGCGCTTGTCAGCGTAGGACTCAGTAGAGGTGGTCGCTGCGCCAGAGAGCTGACGCTTGCCGGTTGGGCGGGCCGCCCCGGTGCTCGGCTGCTTTTCATCGCTCACGGCGATTTCCTCCTTGAAGTGATGTGGCAGGGGCGACAGGACTCGAACCTGCAACCTACGGTTTTGGAGACCGTTGCGCTACCAATTGCGCCACGCCCCTTTGCGTGCCCTTTTGGGACAACGCACAACCCTACCAGAACGGTGATCCCACATGGAAACCACGTGCCGTGTAAGGCTGGGAGTCGGTAGTAAAAAAGCGCCCGGAACACGGGCGCTTTTCCTTCCCGGTAGCGATGGCGAGAATTGAACTCGCGACACAGCGATTATGAGTCGCTTGCTCTACCACTGAGCTACACCGCCATATTCACCTTCCAGAAATGTCTGGAAACATGAATGGAGCCCCCTGACAGAATCGAACTGTCGACCTTTTCCTTACCATGGAAACGCTCTGCCGACTGAGCTAAGGGGGCACAGCCTCTGTGAGTCACGGAGAATCTCCGCTGTGCTCTCGTTGAAGCCTTGAAAAGATTAACCCGAAACGCTCAAACAACACAAATCGCCAGCATAGTGAATGTTTTTAAGCCTTTAGAAGAAGCTTTTAAACACACCCTCAACGCCACCCTAGGCCGCCCCAGCCCCCCATGCGCCCGCGATCGCGTCCCCGCGCAACACAAAATCCCGCAGGCACATTTCTGTGTCTGCGGGATTCTTTCTGTGCCAGGTAGAAGATTCGAACTTCTGAAGGCAATGCCGGCGGATTTACAGTCCGCTCCCTTTGGCCGCTCGGGCAACCTGGCATGCACTCGTGAGTGCGGTTATGTACTTTACTACGAAGTCCCGCCCAACATGCAAATCAGCTGGCAGGAGCCCCAATTAGCCCACGCGCTGGACCGTGTAATCCGCGAGCTGACGCAGCGCTTCGCTCGCCGTGCACTCGGGCAAGAGCGAGAGCTGATCCTCCACCACGCGCAGGTAGGCGTTGACATCCGCCATGGCCTTGTCGCGACCGGTAGACTTCCACAACAATTCGATGGCGCGGTCCACGGAGGCGTCATCAGTCAGCGGGCCCGTGAGCAAGCCACGCAGCTCGTCGCCGACCTCACCTTCTTCCTCCAAGGCGTAGAGCACTGGGAGCGTAAAGACGCCCTCGCGCAAGTCGGTACCCGGGGTCTTTCCGGATTCTTCCGGGTCGGAGAAGATGTCGATGATGTCATCCACGATCTGGAAAATCATGCCCACGGCCGAACCAATTTGGCGCAGGGCCTCGCACTGCTCGGGACCTGCACCTGAATGATAAGCACCCAGGTAGCCGGCGGAGGCAATAAGCACGGCCGTCTTTTCCCGAATAACCGCCGTGTAGTGCTCCACCGCATTGGCCTCACCAGCGCCGATTGTCTCACGCATTTGGCCGGTAACGAGCTCTTCGAAGGTCTCGGCAAAGTGCTCGACGGTGTGCGTATCAAGCTGGCTCATCAACCGCGAAGCATGCGCAAGAAGGGCATCACCAGCCAGAATCGCTACGGAATTTGTCCAACGGAAGTTTGCGGATTCCACACCGCGGCGACGGTCAGCTTCATCCATGACGTCGTCGTGATACAACGTAGCCACGTGCACCATTTCCACAGCCGTGGCTGCCTTGATCACCTCAGGAGACTCCGGGCGCTCACCGAATTCGGAGGCCAGCAGCGCCATCATTGGACGGAAACGCTTACCACCAGCCATCGAGAGGTGACGTACCTTCTCCTTGAGGAAGTCCTGCCCGCGGTCGAGCTCCGCGCTGAGCAGATCTTCAACGGCAGTCATCCCGGCGTTGATACGCTCGGTGAGCTGCGCATCCCCCAAGTTCACGTGCTTGGCGTGAGTTTGGCCGTGTGACATTAAACGCGTTCCTTATTAACTCAAAAATCCTAGTGTTTACTTACCGTAGCCCATAGCACGGCCCTCAACACACTCAAGGCCACTATCCCGTGCAATGATAGTCCCCATGTCGGAGCAGATCGATTCCATCCATGCAGACGTCGCTGTTGTCGGTGCCGGCCCCGCTGGCGCCGCGGCCGCTATCCATGCCGCGCGAGCCGGTCACGACACTGTGCTTATCGACGCCTCCCCCTTCCCCCGCGATAAAACCTGCGGCGATGGCCTCACTCCCCGCGCCATGCATCAGCTGGATCTTCTCGGCATCGAGCCCAACGCCTCCTATCGCAACCGTGGGCTGAAGCTGCATGGCTTTGGCGGTTCAGTTACTGCACCATGGCCGGCAACGTATCCCTCGCAGGAAGGCACGGCCCTGCCGCGCTATGAGTTTGACGCGCTCCTGGTCACCGCCGCCCAGGACGCTGGTGCGCGTCTTTTCACCGGTACCGCTTCCGACCCCAAGCTCACCGGCAACCGCCTCACCTCTTTCGCCGTAGGCCAGCAGCGTGTAAGTGCTAAATGGGTCATTGTCGCGGACGGCGTGCGTTCCACCTTCGGCAAGCAGTTGGGCCGCCGGTGGGACCGCAATGAGGTTTACGGCATCGCTGCGCGCGCCTATGCCGATTCCCCACACGATGGCGAGGAGTGGATGCACTCCCACGTCGAGCTCAAGGACTCGGACGGCATAGTCCAGCCCGGCTACGGCTGGATCTTTCCGCTTGGCCAGGGTGTCAACATTGGCCTCGGCGCGCTCTCCACAGCTTCCCGGCCGGCACGGCTCAACACGAAGAAAGCCTTGAGTTTCTACGCCGATCAACAGCGAGCGGACTGGGGTCTGGGCGAACTGCGCAACGTTACCTCGGCGATGCTGCCCATGGGCGGCGCGGTCTCTGGCGTGGCCGGCGCTAACTGGATGCTCATCGGTGATGCCGCCGCCTGCGTCAATCCGCTCAACGGCGAAGGGATTGACTACGGCTTGGAAACGGCCGCTCTCGCCGTCGAGATGCTCGGCACGAAGGATCTCACCTTGGCCTGGCCAGACCGCCTACGCGCCGAGTACGGGGAGGCTTTCCTGCTGGCCCGCACGGCCGCGCGTCTTCTGACCTACCCGCAGTTTCTGCCGCTTGCCGGGCCTATCGCCATGCGCGGTCCCGTCGGCCGCATGCTCATGCCTGCCGCCGCGCGCCTTATGGGCAACCTCATCACGGAAGAAGACAAAGACCTCATCGCCCGCGCTTGGCGGCTCGCTGGTGGCGCGGTATCCGCGCTGCGCCGCGATACGCCTCTCTGGGCCTAAGGCCTGTGGGACTTAGGCCCCTTAAGCAGGTTTAACCGCCGAGTGCAGTGCCACGATGCCGCACGTCAGGTTGCGCCAGCCTGCCTGCTCCCACCCATTGCGGTTAATGGCTGCCGCGAGTTCATGCTGCTCCGGCCACGCGCGAATGGACTCTGCGAGGTAAACGTAGGCCTCCGGGTTGGAGGAGACCACCTTGGCAATCGGCGGCAGCAAGCGGGTCAGATATTCCTTGTACACGGTGCCAAAGACCGGAATGACGGGCTTGGAAAACTCCGCGACCGCCAAGCGCCCACCCGGCTTGGTCACGCGGGCCATCTCGCGCAAACCGAGCTCGAAATCGTGGATATTGCGCAGGCCATAGGAGATGGTCACCGCATCAAAGGTGTTATCGGCAAAAGGCAGACGCATGCCATCGCCGGCGACCTTCGGCACGTCACGGTCCTTACCGGCCGCGAGCATGCCGCGCGAGAAGTCACAGGCCACGCACCACGCACCAGACTTAGCTAGCTCCACAGTGGACACTGCGGTACCGGCAGCGAGGTCGAGAACCTTCTCCCCTGGCTTAAGGTCAAGTCGCTCGCGGGTCAGACGGCGCCAGCGCGCATCCTGGCCAAAGGACAGCACCGTGTTGGTGATGTCGTACTTCTTGCCCACCGCGTCAAACATGCGCGCGACATCGAAGGGCTTTTTATCCAGATCTGCCTTAGACACAAAAGCCAAGTCTAGGCTACGCGTGCACCGAGGGCGCGAGCGGCCCAACGCGGCAGCTCTGGGCGCTGGCCCAAGATGGTCAGGGGAACCTCGCGCACATCCTCCAAGACCTCCTCGTAATAACCCAGCAGCTGCTCGCACAGTGCAGGCCACGTCTTCGTGGAGATGGACTCGCGAGCATTCGCGCGCAGCTCCTCGTGGATCTCCGGGTTAAGCAGCGCATCGACGGCGTTGGGGAGGTCCTCGACGAACGTTGAAACGTCGAGAAGCAGCCCGTTATAGCCCTCCTCAATGAGGTCTACCGGGCCGCCCGCACGCGGGCCGATGGTCGGCACACCAGAAGCCTGCGCCTCCTGGATGGCCTGGCAGAAGGTCTCAAACTCGCCGGCGTGGACGAAGACGTCGAGGGAGGCATAGGCCGCAGCGAGTTCCTCACCGCCAAGTGCTCCAGTAAAGACCGCACTGGGCAGCTGCGCTTCCAGCAATGGGCGCTCAGGGCCATCGCCAACGATGACGAGCTGGATATCCTCACGATCATTAAGCGCCGACAAACGGTGCACGCCTTTTTCCGCGGCCAAGCGGCCGACGAAGCCGACGATCTTCTTACGGCCGGTCGGCTCCCACTCGCGGCGCAGCGCGTCCGAGCGCTTCGACGGATGGAAACGCTCCGAGTCCACGCCGCGGCCCCAATGGCGCACGTTCTTGATGTGGTGCTTCTCCAAGTCAGCAATGGTGAGCGACGACGGCGCGAGGGTCATCTGGCAGGCGTTGTGAATGGTGCGCAGCCACTCCCACACGCCATAAGCCAGGGCGGAAGCGTGGTATTTAGTAGCAAATCCCGCCACGTCCGTCTGGTACAACGCCACAGCCGGGATGCGCAACTGGCGCGCGGAGAAGGCTCCCGCCGCGCCGAGAACGAACGGGCTGGCAAGGTGGATAATGTCCGGCTTAAAGGCACGGAGGGCTTCGTCCACGGCACTCGTGGGCACGCCCACCGGGAGGGAATCCACCAGCGGGACCCTCACGGTGGGGACGCGGACGATGCTGAACCCCAAGTAGTCAGGAATTTCCTCCTGCCCGTCCCGGGCACCGGGGGCAACAACAATGGCCTCGTGGCCGTGCTCGTGGAGGTACTCGAGCACGCGCAGCACGGAGTTGGTCACACCGTTGACGTTAGGCAAGAAGGATTCCGCGACGATAGCTACACGCATGCGCCCCATCATTCCTTGTCCGAGTTCTCCGTTGGTAACGGATGCGCTAAATTCCGGTTAATTTTTCCACTCCCCCACCACAACGCGCCCGCAATCAGCGTGGCGACGAGTGCCGAAGACAACCCCGGGATGATAGAGAGCGTCCACTCACGGCCCTCTACTTTCACCAGGTCAGGGTTGTTCTTGGCGTAGAGTACCCACACCTGTTGCCCCTCTCCCAGGCCAGTGGGATAGAGCAGACCGGTCGGCGGGGAGTGATAGATGCCCTCGCCGTCTTGGAAATCCACGAAGGTGCGCAGACGGCCCACATCGGTGACCGTGGCCAGCGCGCGCCCGGGGTTGGCGTTAATGGCGCGGTCATTGAGAAAGGGCCCAATGACCATTCCCGCCATGCCCACCAGCGCCGCCGCATAGAGCACCAGGATAATTTGGCGCACCCGCCGCCGCGTCACGTTACTGGCCTACCTTAGCCGCCAGAGCTTCCTGCAGTGCGCGCCGCGTAGACCGCGTGGTGTGGGCTTCCACCACGGTGATCCCGGTGGAGTATTCCTTGAGCTCCGCGAGGACGTCGAGAAGCTCCTGCGCCGAGCTCGCCTCGCGGTAGTCAGCACCGCAGGCTTCCGCAAGCTTGGCGACGCCCACCCCATGCGGCGTCCCAAACGCCTTCTCGAAGGATGCACGCAGCGGCTCACGGCCCTGCTCGAGCAGCTCAAAGATTCCGCCGCCGTCGTCGTTTGAGACGACGATGGTGAGGTTCTCCGGGCGCGGATTGTCCTCGGGGAGGATGAGCGAGGTGGCGTCGTGCAGGAACGTCACGTCCCCCATGAGCGCTACGGTGCGCGGCGCGCGCGGTGCGTCTGCCTCGCGGGACTGCGTGGCTAGCGCGATTCCGATGGCTTGGGCAATGGTTCCGTCAATACCGGCAGCACCTCGCGGCGAGTAGGTCTCCACGCCATCGAAGGGAAGGCCAATGAGGGAGGCATCCCGCACGGGATTGGAGGCGCCCAGGACGAGGGTGTCGCCGACGGCGAGGGTGTCTCCCACTGCGGCGGCCACGTGCAGGCCGGTAAAGCCGATGTCGGAGCCTGTCGCTTCCTCGCTGGTGGTCTCCGCCAGGACTTCGCGAACACCGTCGGCCGCCATCTGGGCTGCGCCTTCGCAGATCTTCATCCAGTCCCGGGTAGGCTCGCCGCTGGTCTTCACCGTGGTACCCAGTTGCGCGGACTCGCCGCGAGGGTTGGTGAAGTCCTCGGTGCGCGACAGGCAGATGAGATCAATATCGGGGTCACTCAACAGCGCCAAAACCCCGCGGTGCAGGGTGGGGTGGCCCACGACAATAACCTGCTCCGCCTTGGTGTTGACCACGTAGTCATTAGCGGAGACCTGCGCTCGACGGAAAAGGTGCGCGGCGGCTGGGTGTACCGGGTGATAAGGCGCAGGTGCGGTGGGCTCGGCAATGGTCGGCACATCCTCGAGGCCCTCCACCTCCCAGGCTTCGTCGCCCGCGACGACGAGCGTGTTACGGCTCAGGTCCACGGCAACCTCACCGTGGTTGGACCAGCGTGGGGTCCGCGCGCGGTGCTGGGTGAAATCGCTCGGCGTGCTGGGGAGCTCTTCCCCCACCAGCGGGACACCAAAGGCCACGTTGATGTGTACCTGGCGGTCAGTGAGGAAACGCTCAGCAATGAGTGGAATATCGCTGGTCTTCTCCACCTGAGTGGTGGAGGCATAGACACCAAAAATGTCCTGCTGCTCAATGGTCTGGGACGCGCCGGTTCCCACCATGCGGGCAGGACGGTCTGCGCTAATCACTGCCAGCGGGGTATGCGAGTAGTGCGCTTCCACCATCGCGGGCAGAGTATTAGCCACCGCAGTGCCGGACGTCATGACAACGCCCACGTGGCGACGCTGCACGCGCGCCAAACCTAAGGCAGCAAAAGCCGCCGAGCGCTCATCCAGGCGGGTATGCACGCGAATATCGGGGCGCACGAGCAACGCCAGCGCGAGCGGCGCATTGCGCGAACCGGGGCACAGCACGACATCGGTAAGGTGCCGCGAGAGCTGCGCTGCCAGTGTTTGGGCCAGCTCCATCGACTCTGGCTGCTCAGTTGAGGCAGCGCTATCTGCGGCAGCGGTGTTAGACATTCTCACTGCCACCGTTCGCTTCAAGGTCACCAAGGAGATCGTTGAGCAAGCTCTCGATGTCGGACCCGCTCTCATCCAACTGGTCCTGCAGCTCTGGCGGGAGTTCGGTCGGCAGGTCCGCCGGCGGCTCCGGTGAATCTTCCTCTCGCGGTGCGTCCTTTGTGGTCGTCACCGTGGTGGGAACCTCCGTGGTCACGGTCTGAGTCTCGGTAACAGGCTCCGGAGCAGGTTTGTTGGCATCCTCCGCAGCGCCGCGCCAGAGGAAGAAGAGAATGCCGGCAATCACAACCGCGATGGCTGCGATTGCGGCAAAGACGTAGGCCAGTGCACTTCCGCTCTTCTTCTGCTCTTCTACCTGGTAGCTCGAAGGCACCGGGTCATACTGCGGCTGCTGGTAGTTCTGCTCGAATCCCGACGAGTTCTGGGAACCCGGCTCTGGGAAGTACTGCTGGGGGCGCTGCGGTGGTTGCTGGCGGGGCTGCTGGTTGCCCAGGCCCGGCTGGGGTGCGCCGAATTGGCGGGTTTCGTTGTCACCGTTGACGCGGTTGAATTGGCGCGTCTCGTTCTCGCCGTTGTGGTTGGTCATGGGATTCACCTTATCGTGCGTCCTTAACGTGTGCCTACGCCGCTCAAGACCCGGCCAGTAGGTGTTTCGCCCTTGGCAACGTCACCCGGCGCGCCGTCTGCCACGATTTTTCCGCCTTCAGCACCGGAACCAGGGCCCATCTCGATGACGCGGTCTGCGCCGGCGATGAGGTGAAGATCATGGTCCACGGTGACGACGGTGTGGGATGCGTCCACCAGCGAATGCAGTTCCTTAATGAGCAGGTCAATATCGGCCGGGTGCAGGCCCGTCGTGGGCTCATCCAGCAAGTAGACAGTGTGTCCGCGGCGTGAGTTGCGCGAGCGCTGCAACTCGGTGGCCAGCTTGATGCGCTGGGCTTCGCCACCGGAAAGCTCCGGGGCACCTTGGCCCAAGCGCAGGTAGCCCAAACCCACAGCATCAAGGGTCTGGACGGCGTGGAGGATCGGTTCCTCCTCGGCGAAGACCTCGAGGGCCTCCTCTACAGTGAGGTCCAAGATATCCGCGATGGTGTAGCCCTTCCAACGGATGGACAAGGTGTCCTCGTTATAGCGCTTGCCCTGGCAGTCCGGGCACTGCGTGTAAGAGCCGGGGAGGAAGACGAGCTCGACCTCAATCTGGCCCGCACCACCACAGGTGGGGCACTGGCCTTGCTTCACGTTGTAGGAAAAGCGAGAGACCGTCCACTTCTTTTTCTTCGCCTTCGGAGTGGCAGCGAAGAGCTTGCGCACGTTGTCAAAGAGGTTGGTATACGTCGCGACGGTGGAGCGCGGCGTGCGGCCGATGGGTTTCTGGGTAATGGACACCACGCGCTTGACGGCCTGTGGGCTGTCCTCGCCCGTGAGTTTTTCTTCAAGAACGTGCAGTAATGTGGATTTACCGGATCCCGAAAGCCCAGTCAGGACGGTGAACTGGCCCAGACCAAAGCTCACGTCGAGGCCGTCGATGTTATTCGAGTGCACGTTGCGCAGTTCCACCTCACCATGAGCCTGGCGCGGTTCCGACTTGGGCTCCGGATGCGAGCGCGCCAACGCACGGGCGGTGGGGGTATCAGCATCATAGTCCGCAACGGTCCCCGAGTACACCACCTGGCCGCCGCGCTCGCCGGCCAGTGGTCCAACGTCAACCAGCCAATCCGCGTCCTTGACCAAGGTCATGTCGTGCTCCACTAGGAGGACAGAGTTGCCCTCGTTGATGAAGCGGCGGCAGATATCCCGTACCGCATCACGCTCCGCCGGGTGGAGTCCCGCAGAGGGCTCATCCAAGACGTAGGTCACGCCAAAAAGGCCCGAGCGCAGCTGCGCGGCTAGACGCAGGCGCTGTACTTCGCCGGCGGAGAGAGTCTCGGTAGGACGGTCCAGGCTCAGGTGTCCCAGCCCTAATTCCAGCGCGGATTCCAGGGCCGGGCGAATCGTTTTGAGCAGCAAGTCTTCTGCATCATTCGGCTGCGGGGACCGCGACTGAAGAAGCTCGAGGGTCTCAGCGAGGGGAAGGTTATTAAAAGCATCGATAGGCAGCCCAGCGTAGGTCACCTTGAGTGCCCGCGGATTGAGGCGGCGGCCTTCACACATGGTGCATTCATGGGATTCCATAAAACTCAACGTGCGCGCACGCAGCGTGTCCGACTTCGTCTCCGCGTAAGTCTTACGCAGATAGGACGCCACGGAGCGCCACGTACCTTCGTAGTTGCGTTGGATCTGGTCTGCACCGCGGTGCGGTTTGACGGTGACAACCGGGCGCTCTTCGGTGAAGAGAATCCAGTCGCGGTCCTTCTGCGGTAAGTCTCGCCACGGCGAATCTAGGTCGTAGCCCAGCTCCTCCAAGATGTCGTGGAAGTTCTTGCCCGCCCAGGCACCGGGCCACGCCTTGATAGCACCTTCTTCGATGCTCAAGGAGGGGTCCGGAACCATGGAGGCTTCCGTCGGCTCGTGGACTACTCCGGTGCCTTGGCACTCTGGGCACATGCCCTCCGGAGTATTGGGTGAGAAGGAATCCGAGTACAACCCTTCGGGGTTGTCACCACACCGTGAGTACAAAAGGCGCACCGAGTTGGAGATGGCGGAAATGGTACCCACTGTGGAGCGTGCGCCACCTGCCGATGCCGATTGCTGCAGCGCCACCGTCGGCGGCAGGCCATCGATACCGCCGACCTGCGGATCCACGGCAGAAGCAATGAGGCGGCGAGCAAAAGGTGCCACCGACTCGAGGTAGCGGCGCTGGCCCTCACCGTGGATAGTGCCGAATGCCAGAGAGGACTTGCCGGAGCCAGACACGCCCGTTACCGCCACGAGCTTGCCGCGGGGAATGTCGACGTCGACATTGCGAAGGTTGTGTAGATGCGCGTCTCTCACTGAAATGGTCATGCCAGCCAGCCTACGCGGGCCTTAGGACATGTACCGTGAGCTGTCCTTTTATAGGTACGGCCAGCACTGGCGGACGCGCTCGAACCACCACTCACGTCGATCTGCTGGTGCGGCAAGCGAACTGAGGCGCTCCGGTTCTGGGATGAGGGATTCGGCGCGCAGGTGACCATCGACAAGCTCGCGCGGCGCGGTGACATCCTCTTTAAACAGCGACCCCGTGGCCAGGCCGGCTGCGGCTGGGGTGACGTCGATGTCTTCGTCGTCATAGATCTGCGGCAGCGCTGCCACCGCAGCCAGCCCCATCGAGATACCCACGGAGGTATCCAGCGCAGAGGCCACCGTGATGTCCATGTGGCGCTCACGCAGGTGCTGCGCCACCTCAAGGACCTTACGCACACCGCCCAACGGGGCTGGTTTGACCACGGCGACGTCGGCAGCCTGCAATTCCGCCACGCGGTACGGGTCGCTGGCCTTGCGAATAGATTCATCAGCCGCCACGCGGACGAAAATCCCGGCGCGCATGAGTTGGGCACGAACTTCCTTGAGTTCCTCAACGGTCTTGCAAGGCTGTTCCATGTAATCCAGCGGCATAAGCTCTTTCGCTGCGGTAACGGCTTCCTCGACACTCCAGCCGCAGTTGGCATCAACGCGCAGAACCGGCACACGGCCCTGGGACTCGATGTGGGCACGCACCGCGGCCACGCGCGCAATGTCGTCCTCCAGCGTCTGCCCTTTCTCCGCCACCTTGATCTTGAAGGTGCGGCAGCCCGGGTAGCGCGCCATCACTTCCGGCACCTGCGCAGCAGGAACCGCGGGGATGGTGCCGTTGACTTCTACCCACTCACGCACTGGCTTCGGAAAACCCTCGTAGGCGGCTTCCAAACCGGCGGCGAGCCAGCGCGCGGATTCTTCTGGGCCATACTCCAGGAAGGGGGCGAACTCACCCCAGCCCGCGGGGCCATCGATAAGCAGTGCTTCCCGCGTGGTGATACCGCGGAACTTTACGGCGAGTGGGAGGGAAACCACGTGGGCGCGATCAAAGACGTCATCAATATGCATGACGCTCATCGTACGTTGACCCGGAATGCGACAACCGTAATGGATAGTGATAAATTAATACGGTAATTGGTTATAACCAGAAGAAGGACCAGATATGCTCTATCTGCTCATCGCACTGCTGGCCATCGCTGCAGTTGTCTACCTCATCTATAAGAAAGTCCACGCCGCGGCTTCCATCTTCGCCGTTGGCGTCGTCCTGCTCATGCTCGCCGCGCTCACCGGGCGTGCTGACTTCCGCACCACCGAAATTGAAGCAACCGGCAATGCCTTCTATGACCAGCTGCTCGTAGTCGACGCACTGTTCAAGGCGCGCTTCTCCGGCATCGGTATGGCGATTATGGTGCTCTTTGGCTTCGTGTCCTATATGCGCCACATCGGTGCGGATGCCAAGACCGTCGTGGTGCTCTCCTCACCGCTCAAGCGCTTCAAAGGCTCGTACTGGCTGGTTCCGGTGGGCTTCATCCTGGGCACGCTGCTCTCGCTGGTGATCCCCTCGGCCGCGGCGCTATCCCTATTGCTCGTGGCCACGCTCCTGCCGGCGCTCATCGCCGCGGGCCTCACGCCGCTGACCGTGGGCGCCATCGTGGTGACCTCCTCAACCATCGTGCCCACCCCGCTGGAAGCAGGCCTCATCCAAGGCGCTGACCTCACCAACATGACGCCAACAGAATTCGTCTACGGCGCAGTTGCCCGCGCAACGGTTCCCACCCTGCTCATCACCGCCTTCGTCCACATGTGGTGGCAGCGCCATTGCGACAAGGTGGATGCCCGCAAGGCCGAAAGCTCCGGCGAGGTCAGCGCCGATTCGATGCACGATGACGCCACCGAGGAAGCCATTGCCCGCGCCGCCTCCCTACCGGGCTACTATGCTGTGCTCCCGCTCCTGCCGCTGCTGCTGATCATCATCTCCGCCATCCTCAAGCAGATGGGCATCATCCCCTTCGAAGGCGGCATCCTGCCGGTGACCGTGGTGTCCCTGTTCATCGCGATGATTATTGAATCCATCCGCAAGCGCACCGTCTCCGGCGCCGTGGACTCCATGGCTACCTTCTTCAAAGGCATGGGCGAGGGCGCTGCCGGCGTGGTCGCCCTGCTGGTCGCCGCCGCCGTCCTGGTGGAGGGCATCACGCAGATGGGTGTCATCGACATGCTTATCGACGCCGCCGAAGGCTCCTCCGGCGCCGCCGTCCTCATCGTCCTCATCTTCGTCGCCGCCACCGCCGCGATGGCCGCACTCACCGGTTCCGGTACTGCACCGTACTTCGCCTTCTCTGAAGTGGTGCCCAACCTGGCTTCGCAGACCTCCATCCACGCCCCACAGATGCTCACCGCCATTTGGGGTACGTCGAACCTCATGCGCCAGGTCTCCCCGGTTAACGCCGCGGTGCTCATCGTTTCCGGCGCCATCAAGGTCAACCCCATCCAACTGGTCAAGCGCACCTCCGTGCCCATGATCGTGGCGACGGTGCTCAACACGCTGTTTGCGTTCATGTTTATTGGGTAGCGGTTTTCGCGCGGGCTCAACGTTAATCACGGAGTCCGCGGTACGTTTTGGTAAATAAGGTCCCCCAAATCCGAAAAATTTCGGGCATATCTACGAAAACGTACCAACCAACCGCCCACGACGTACATATCGATCAAATAAGGCCCCAGATCATCGAAGTTTTGGGGAGCTATTTGTTAAAACCGTCACGACCATACGGCGTTCCCCCCATCCCTTCTGTACGATTGTGCAGATAAAGATTCCCATTAAGGAGGACCCATGCTACTTGCTGAAGCCCTGGCCGAACGCGCCCAGGCGCAGGAGCGCCTCAACACCCTGAAGGATCGTCTTGTGGCGACGGTCCGCGTGCAGGAAGGCGATGAACCGGACGAGAATCCGACGGATCTCCTCCGGGAGCTCGAGGGCGTCACTGCACGCATTGATGAACTCGTTATCGCTATCAACGCGACGAACACGGCTACGAAGTTCGATGAAGAGATCACGCTGATGGAGGCCTTGGCACTTCGCGATGGCCTCCTGCGCAAGCGCCGCATCTACCAGGGTTTGGCGGAACAGGCTGGTGCACGCCAGGATCGTTTCTCTCGTTCAGAGATCAAGTTCGTGGCCACCGTGCCCGTGCCGAAGCTGCGCGAGCGCGCCGATGACCTGGCCCGCCAGTACCGCGAGCTCGATACCCGCATCCAGCAGCTGAACTGGAATACGGAACTCATAACTAAATAAGGTCTGCCGCTAGTTGTGCCGCATCCTTGCGGCACGTAGTCATGTCGCGCGCTGTGCGCGCGACGGTAGCCCACACTTTTCGCAGCGAGCGCAACCCTTACTGGGCAGGGAAAAGTCCAGTGCTTCTCAGGCGCCTTCGTAGCGCAAGGAAGGCAGGGAGGTTCGATTCCGTCCCACTGTATGGTGTACCGCGCTGGTACGGATTACACGTGTACATTGACGGGGAAAATCCCGCAGTATTGTTTATTGTTTATCACCGCCGCGCTGGGCGGGGAGTGTGGGTGAGGGTTGGGAATGGGGACTATACTTCCGGCGCACTACTTTCCAATTAAGCTGGTGTGCCATGAGCGAGCAGAAGAACTACAGCACCGATAATCCTTTCAAGCCGGAGCTCTGGCAGACCGTCGAGGGCTTTGAGGACCTGACGGATATTACCTATCACCGGCTCATCAGTGATAGTCCGAAGCCACAGCGTAAAGATGGCATCGTCCGCATCGCTTTTGACCGCCCCGAGGTGCGCAATGCATTTCGCCCGCACACGGTGGATGAGCTTTACCGCGCGCTGGACCATGCGCGTCGTACCCCGGATGTTGGCACAGTGCTGCTGACTGGCAACGGGCCATCCCAGAAAGACGGCGGCTGGGCATTTTGCTCCGGCGGTGACCAGCGCATCCGCGGCCGCTCCGGGTATCGCTACGCCACTGAGCACGCGCACGATGACGCGACTGCAGACGAATCCACGGTAGACACCGCCCGCGAAAAGGTCGAAGGCGGCCGCTTGCACATCCTAGAAGTCCAGCGCCTCATCCGCACCATGCCCAAGGTGGTCATCGCCGTGGTCAACGGCTGGGCCGCCGGCGGCGGTCACTCCCTACACGTGGTGTGCGATATGACCATTGCCTCCCGCCAAGAAGCACGCTTCAAGCAAACCGACGCCGACGTCGGCTCCTTCGACGCCGGCTACGGCTCGGCCTACTTAGCCAAGATGGTGGGCCAAAAGTACGCCCGCGAAGTCTTCTTCTTGGGGCGCACCTACGACGCCCAGCGCATGTACGAGATGGGCGCGGTCAACGAGGTGGTTGACCACGCCGAGCTGGAGGACGCCGCCATCCAGATGGGACGTGAAATCAATATGAAGTCCCCCACCGCCCAGCGCATGCTCAAGTTCGCCTTCAACCTCACCGATGACGGGCTCATGGGCCAGCAGGTCTTTGCGGGCGAAGCCACGCGCCTGGCCTACATGACCGATGAGGCCGTCGAAGGCAAGGAATCCTTCCTGGAAAAGCGCGAGCCCAACTGGGATGACTTCCCGTACTACTACTAGGCCTCCATCGAGGGCTAGTGCCTTCTCTTCCACCCGAAAGATAAAAACGGAGTAATATCTAGGACAGTTAACGCCAGTAACTATAGCTCCCACGGAGGCAACCTTGACCACGGAGAAAATCAATCAGATAACCCGCCCAATCGGACTTGTCCTCTGCCTAATCCTTTTGGTTTCCCTGCGGCACTTTACCGAATGGTCATGGCTGCTACGGGCGGGCGTCGCCGTTGGCGCAACCATCGCCGCCATGCTGGTGCTGATTTTTGTCCTAGGTTGCTTCTCCACGGAAGAAGACACCCCCGAGACACACGAGGCCACTTCTTAAGGCTTAAGCCAGTAGGGAGGGCAGGTAGGGACCTGCCAGCTATCCTAATTACCACCAATCACCTTCACCCAGGGAGAGCCTGAAGTGCTGTATTTCGCCATTGCCCTCGCGGCCATCGCGCTCATTGCCGTCATTGCATCGCGAGTGTGGATGTTGCGGCGCATCCAGCAGGCTCAGAGGGACGGTGAGCGCCCCTTCGATCAGGAGGACGAACTCATCAACCCCTATGAGCACCGCGGGCGGTAACCTAACTAACCGTGACTTTCCTCTCTCCTCTGCCCGTCGATCCGCGTGACCCTGCCGCCATCCTCCCTGATCTGGAAGCGGCCATCGCAGGACAAGCCACCTTCCTGCCCGTCCCGGCGGAAGACCGCACCCGCGCGCAGCTGCTACGCAACCACATGCGCGCAGGAGAACCCATTGATTCTCCCATCGCGCTGGTCGTGGCCACCTCCGGGTCCACGGGCACGCCGAAGGGCGCGCAACTCACGGCTGCCAACTTGGTGTCTAGCGCCGATGCCACGCACCGCGCTCTCGGTGGCGCCGGCCAGTGGCTGCTAGCCATGCCCGCCTCCCATATCGCGGGCATCCAGGTATTAATCCGCTCGCTCGTCGCGGGCGTGGAGCCGCTCTGCCTTGACCTGTCAGAAGGTTTTTCCATCCCCAATTTCGCCCGCGCCGCGCACGAGCTGGCCGCCACTGGGGATCGCTCATACACGGGCCTGACCCCGATGCAGCTAGCCAAGGCCATGGATTCGCTAGAAGGAATCGAGGCCTTGCGCACCTTTGATGCCATCCTCGTCGGGGGTGCTGCCACCCACCCACAGTTGTTGGACTCTGCGAAAAAGCTGCGCATCAATATCGTCACCACCTACGGCTCCTCGGAGACCGCCGGCGGCTGCGTCTACAACGGTCGTCCTCTCGATAGCGCTCGTGTTCGCATCGGCGACGAGGGGCGCATTTACCTCGGCGGCCCCATGATTGCGCGAGGCTACCGGAACGTGGACTCAGATGCCTTCGTGGTCGATGAGTCCGGCACCTCGTGGTTTGCTACCTCCGACGCCGGCGCGCTTCACGACGGCCACCTCACCGTCACCGGGCGCCTCGACAACATCCTGAACACCGGCGGGCTCAAGCTCCACCCGGAGCAGCTCGAGCAGCACATCCTTCGCGTGCCGGGCGTGGAAGGAGTATGCGTGGTCGGCATCCCCCACCCACGCTTAGGGCAGATGATCGTCGCCGCCTATACCGGATGGGCGGATGTCGGCGATATCCTCGTGGCTCTCGATGACGTTGGCCTTCCCCGGTGGCACATCCCCAAGGATTTCAAGCGCCTGCCTGAACTCCCCACCACCGGCCCCGGCAAGGTAGACCGCCTCGCCGTCGCCCGCACGTGGGGCAGCTAATCCTCCGCTTCGCTGATGCTGCGTACGGCAATGCCGCGCGCAGCGGATTCCCCGAGGGGGAAGTGTGAACCGCCGTCGACGGCAACCTCGAGCACACCCGCGACCGAGGGGGCAACGACGGTCAATTCCACTCCCGGCCGCACTCCATATTTATCCAGGTAGCGCAAAAATTCGCCGTCAGCGTCAGTGACCTGCTCCACGGTGACGGGGGTCTGCGCGGGGACGTCGATAAGCGTAATGCGCGAGACCGGCTCGGCAGTGCCATCCGGGGCAGGTATGGGATCACCATGCGGATCGCGGGCGGGGTTGCCCAGGAAAGAATCGAGGCGTTCAACGAGCCTGTCGGACGTCGCGTGCTCTAGCATTTCCGCCTCATCGTGCACCTCATCCCAGGTATAGCCCAGAGTGCGCACGAGGAAGGTTTCCAGGAGTCGATGCCGGCGCACCATTGCCACAGCCAGCCGCCGGCCTTCCTCTACCAGCCGGACTCCAAAGTAGCGTTCATGTTCCACCAGTCCCTTCGCGGCCAGGCGCTTGACCGCCTCCGACGTGGTGGGCAGTTTCTGTCCAGCCGCTTTGGCTAGATCCCCGAGCGGCATCGCGGTATTAGCGCCCTCTTTCTCCTCATGGGTCCAGAGAAGCTTGAGGTAATCCTGGGTGCGTTCGGGTAGCTCGCTGATGTGCATACCCCCATCGTAGTTCAGCCTATTGCTTCCAAAGGTTTCAGCACTTATGCTCTTTCAAGTTCAATCTGTTGAACATCGACATTCACTTTTAATAAGAGAGGTTTCCTGTGAAGAAAATTATTGCCCTTCCCCTCGCTTCCCTCGTGGTCGCAAGCACGCTGAGCGCCTGCACCAGCAGCGACTCCACCGAAGCCCAGGACGACAATCTGACGATCTTCGCCACGACCGGTTACTTGGCTGATGCGGCCGCCAATATCGCCCCGGACGCCGACATCACCACCATGGTCGGCCCCGGCGGCGATCCACACACATACCAGCCCACCACGCGCGATATTGAAAAGATGCAGGACGCCGACCTCGTCCTCTGGAATGGCCTTCACCTCGAGGCGCAAATGGTGGACCAGCTCTCCTCCCTCGGTGAGAAGCAGCTAGCAGTTGGCGAACAACTCGATACTGCCGACCTCCTGCCGTGGCCCGAGCAAGGTGACAAGGGCGAAAAACTCTACGACCCGCACATCTGGAATAGCCCCGAGCTGTGGAGCCAGGTCGTCGATCACATCGGCACCAAACTCGGCGAAATCGACTCTGACAATGCCGAAGACTATGCCGCGGCCGCCGATGCTTATGAAGACAAGATTGCAGCCGCGCACGACAAGGCCGCTAAGGAACTCGAAAGCGCCTCCCCGCGTGTTCTCATCACCGGCCATGACGCCTTCAACTACTTCGGCAAGACCTTCGACTTTGAAGTCCAAGCCACCGACTTCGTGACCACCGAAGCCACCAAGTCCGCCACTGAGATCTCCGAGCTCGCGGATACCATCGCGGAGAAGAAGGTCCCCGTTATCTTCCAAGATAACCAGGCGAACCCACAGGCCATCACTTCTCTCAAGGAAGCCGTAGAAACCCGCAACTGGACAGTCACCATCTCGGATGAAGAGCTCTTTGCCGATACCCTCGGCCCGGAAGCCCCAACCGATACCTACCTCGGAGCCTTCGAACATAACGCTAGCGCCGTGGCGAAAGCACTAAGCTAATGCTCA
Source organism: Corynebacterium minutissimum (assembly GCF_016889765.1). NCBI lineage: Bacteria > Bacillati > Actinomycetota > Actinomycetes > Mycobacteriales > Corynebacteriaceae > Corynebacterium > Corynebacterium minutissimum. Next base: position 1,624,067 of record NZ_CP069533.1, on the reverse strand, counting down.
GCGTAGGAAACCTCACCGCCGGCTATCCCCGCACGCCGGTGCTTCACGACGCCTCCTTCACCCTCACCCCCGCGACTATCACCGGGCTGGTGGGTGCGAACGGGTCGGGAAAGTCTACTCTGGTCCGCACGCTGGTAGGGCTCCTTCCGCCTCTAGCCTGCGGGTCGATGACCTTCGATGGCGTCGATCTGGCACATTTTCGGCAGCGTCTCGGATATATGCCACAACATGCGGATATCGACTGGAATTACCCTGCCACCGCCTTCGACATCGCCCTGATGGGCCGCACCGCCGGGCTGCGCTGGTGGCAGTGGCCCAGCCGCGCTGACAAAGACGCCGCTCACGCCGCGCTTTCCCGCACCGGAATGCAGGCACACGCGCAGCTGCCGATTTCCGCCCTGTCTGGTGGTCAGCGCCAGCGCGTGTTGTTGGCGCGCACGCTCGTTAGCGAGCCGGAATTCATCATCCTCGACGAGCCCTTCGCTGGTGTCGATGCCGCGAGTCAGCGCGCCATCATGGATGTACTCAAGGAACTGCGCGAGAACGGCGTGACCATCCTGCTGGTGCATCACAACCTGGCGGAGGTCGCCGACTTTTGCGATGAGGTCCTCATGGTCGGCCACGGCCGGCTCATTGCTGCTGGCCCCACCGAGCAGGTACTTACCGAGTCCGCCATTGCCGACATGTTTTCCCTGCCATCATGAACCCACTCGAGCTTCTTCAGAACTACACCTATACCCAGGCACTCCTGGGCACCGTGCTCATCGGTGGCTGCGCTGGCGCGCTAGGCCCACTGGTATATGTTCGCCGCACCAGCCTGCTGGCCGATGCCATCTCGCATTCTTCCCTGCCTGGACTGCTCACCGCCTTCCTCGTGGCCACCGCCATTGGCTGGGACGGGCGAAATGTCTGGCTTCTTTCTTGCGGCGCCCTGCTCACCGGAACCCTCGCGGTGGGGTGCATTCACCTCATCCCGCGGTTAACTCCCCTGGGGCAAACCACTGCGATGGCGGCCACGCTAACCACATTTTTCTCGGTGGGAATGCTGCTCATGCAGTATATTTCCCGCCGACCATTGCCTGGCAAGGCCGGAATCCAGGATTATTTGCTGGGAAATGCCTCCACGCTCACTCGCGCGGATGTACGGTCCACACTCATCATCGGTGGCTGCGTGCTGCTTTTTCTTTTCCTCATTCACACCCGGCAGGCCGCAGTCACTTTTGATTCAAGTTTTGCCCAGGTAGCCGGCATCCGCACCTCGTTCCTCAACGCGGCTAGTTTCTTCGCCCTCACCGCCATCACGGTGCTCGGCGTCAAAGTCGTCGGCGTAGTGCTCATGGTCGCCGTGGTCATCAGCCCTGCCGCCGCTGCCCGCCCCTGGACCACGCGCTTGCTACCTTTCATCGCGCTCTCCGGGTTCTTCGGCGCGGCCACCGCTGCTCTCGGCTGCTATGTCTCCATTGCGCACGGCCCGCTGCCCACCGGTCCGGTCATCGTCCTGGCTCAGGCGGCGCTCGTCACTATCAGCCTCACCAGTAGAAAGCTAGCCTCATGACCCTCGCCGCGACCGCTTGTCTCCTTGCCGTTCTGACGGCCTTGGCCTGTGCTATCCCCGGCACCTTTGTTGTCCTCAAAGGCCAGGCCATGCTTATCGACGGCATCGGCCATGCCGTCCTTCCCGGAATTGCCGTCGGCTACCTCTTTACCGCAGATCTAGATTCACCCATCTTGCTCGTTACCGCGGCCGCTGGCGCCTTGGTGGTGGCGTTGGGAACTGACGCACTACAGCGCAGCCCGCTGGTGACTGCTGATTCCGCCCTCGGATTGGTCTTTCCCGCCCTGTTTGCCGCCGGAGTCATCCTGATTTCTACGCACATGAGCCACGTGCACCTTGATGTCCACGCCGTTCTCGTCGGTGATCTCAACCTCGCGGCCTTCTCCAATCCCAACTATTGCTACATCATGGCCGCAGTGCTGGGTATCAATGCTCTCTTCCTCGCCCTTACACTGCCGCGTTTATCCGCCACGACTTTTGACGCCGATTTTTGTGCCGCACGCGGGGTGCCCACGCGCGTTCTTCACATCATATTTATGACCGTGGTTGCCTGCACCGCCACCGCCGCCTTTCACGCTGCCGGTGCCATGCTGGTCATCGCTCTCATGGTATTCCCGACGATGACCGCGCGGCTGCTTACTCAGCGCGTGCCCACGCTGGTGTTGACCGCCTGTGGCGTTGCCGCTATCAGCGCGGTCGTGGGATTTTGGGTTGCCTATGTCCTTGACGCGGCTACCTCTGCCGCAATGACAGTCACCAATGCCGTTATTTTCGTTGCAGTGCTCATCATCTACCGCTTTCGCCAACGCACCAGCTCATTGCCGCAGCACACCACACCAGTGGCACAATAGTGAGCATGTCTGCCTATTCCGCCACTCCTGCCGATTGGCTCCAGGGTGCTCGCCCGCACACCTGGGCCAATGCCTTTGCTCCCGTTATCGCTGGTACCGGTGCCGCTGCCGCGGCCCACGGCCTGCACTGGGGCCGGGCGTTGCTGGCGCTCATCGTGGCCTGGGCGCTTATCATCGGCGTGAATTACGCCAACGATTACTCCGATGGCATCCGCGGCACCGATGATGACCGCACCGGCCCCCAGCGGCTTACCGGGGGCGGGCTGGCCAAACCACAGCACGTCAAGTTCGCCGCTTTCGCTTGCTTCGGCGTGGCCGCCATCGCGGGCATCTCACTGTCGCTGGCCGCCAACGCAGCCTGGTTCATCCTCGTCGGCGCCGTGTGCATCGCCGGCGCGTGGTTCTACACCGGCGGCAAGAACCCTTATGGCTACCGCGGGTTTGGGGAAATCGCCATCTTCATCTTCTTCGGACTCGTCGCGGTTCTCGGCACCGAATTCACGCAAGCCGGCCGTATCACGTGGACCGGCCTGGCATTGGCCGTGGGCATTGGCGGCATGAGCTCCGCGGTGAACTTGGCCAACAATATCCGTGACATCCCTTCCGATACAGCCGCCGGAAAGATCACTCTGGCCGTGCGCTTGGGTGATAAGAAATCCCGCACGCTGTTTATGACGCTGCTCCTGCTCCCGGTACTTCTTACCGTGGGCCTGGCTTTTGATTCCTGGGCAGCGCTGGCCTCCCTGCTGTACTTCCCCCTCGCACTAGGCGCTATCCGCACCGTCAACCGCGGTGCGCGCGGGCCCAAACTCATCCCGGTGCTCGGCATGACTGGCCGCGCAATGCTGGTGTGGGCAATCATTAACGCCCTCGCGTTGGCATTGGTTTAGCGGCCAGCCAGTTCTGCCTGCACCCACTCCTTGTGGGCCTTGCGCTGTGCGGAATACTCCGCCAAAGTCTGAGTAGCTTCCACGCGCCACGAGGAGAAAATCAGCATCGACAGCGGCAGCGCCACGAACAACGCCAACAGGGCCGACACCAGCACGGGGATGGCCACGCCAATAGCCATAGCCAGCAGCTGAATCACCACGGTCAGCAGGATAAAGAGCACCAGGCGGGCGGCACCATACTTCCACAAGGCTATGCGTGAGCGGCGCTTGAGTTCCGGGTCTGGTTGAGGAGGCTCAGGGATGTGGGACTCGTTGGGCATGTTGTCTGTCTGGCTCATCATTCTCACTTCTGCTTCGCGGGCATTCCGTAGAATACAACGCATGGGTCGTTTGATACTACTAGTCCTGTTTATCCTCGCGGCACTTCTCGTGTGGAAGGCATTTGGGCCATCCAGCTGGAAGAATAAGGCACAGCAGCAACAGCAGCCGCAGCGCCCCGCAATCAAGGGCCCCGATGATGACGAAGAGTTCCTCTGGAACTTGGAAAAGCAGCGCTTCAAAGAGCGCCGCGCGAAAGAGCGCGAGGCACAGCGCAAAGAAGAAGAGCGCCGCCGGCGCTCACCCAAGCCCCAGAAGCCGGAAGACCCTGACGCCACCGGGGAAGAAAACTAGTTCTTTGGTGTCTTAGGCGTAAACGTCATCTCCAGGTCGAGGGCCTCCGCCACCGCCGCAATCTTTTCCCAGCGCACACCGGAGCCGCCGTGCTCGATGGTGTGCAAGGTAGAGCGCGACAGACCGGCTTTCTCAGCTAACTCCTGCTGGAGGATGCCTAACTCGCGGCGTCGCTCAGCAAAGACATCACCTAAAGCAATGAGCTGCGGATTATCGCCGGCCGGTTTGCCCTGTTTGTGCCGGGGTTTATGTGTATCCGCCATTTAGTTCAGCCCCGCGTAGGAGTGCAGGCCGGAGACAACCATGTTGATGAAGAACAGGTTGAAGACCATCAACAGCATCGCCGCGATGTTGAGGTACGGGGCGGCCTTGCGGAACGCCGGGGTGGCGCGGGCATGCAGGTAGGCAGCGTAGAGGATCCAGGTGGCGAAGGAGACAGTTTCCTTCGGGTCCCAACCCCAGTAGCGGCCCCAGGCAGACTCCGCCCAAATCGCGCCCAGCACAATACCCAAGCCCAGAGTCGGCAAAGTCACCACACCTAGGCGGTAAGCCAGCTGATCCAACTTCTTTGCGGAGGGCAGCGGGCGGGCAATCGCGCCGAAGAAGCCATGTTCGCTTCCCTTGCCCTGGTGTACGCGCAGCACGCTGAGCAGGGAGGCAATACCGGAAACGATGCCGATGGAGGCACCAAGCGAGACCACGGTGACGTGGATGGGCAGCCAGTGTGACTGCAGCGCCGGAACGACGGGCGCGGACTCCGCATACAGCTTCGTGGAGCCGTAGAACATGAGCGCCAGGATCGGGGTCAGCAGCCATGGCCACAGGGTGCGCCACTCCTTGCGCTGCATCGCGATGGTCGCCACCACCATGACGCCGGCAGTCACCATGAGCACGTACTCGTAGAGGTTGCCAAACGGGAATCGGCTGGTGGCCAAGCCGCGCAGCACGATGGCGGCCAAGTGCAGTGCGATGCCCAGCCACAGCAGCATCTGCGTCATTCCGCCGAGCTTGTCCGCCTTCTCCTGCTTCTTGGCAAGGTCGGCGTCCTCGCTAAAGCCGGCCGAGGGGGCGTCGCCAAGCACCGCGTCCCCTGCCGGGCCGCCGACAGTAGCCAGTTCGCGTTGCTGGGCCACGGCGGCAGAACGCGCACGCAGTCCTTCAATGATGCTCTGCATGCGGCCGTAGTAGACCAAGGACAACACCAGCGCGAGGGCGTAGATGACGAACGCGGTCTGGACGGCGATGTCGGAGAAGTTGGACAGATTCTGATCAATCTGCATGGATGAGAAACCTTGCCTTCACAGTGCTCAAGAAAGTGCTCACTCAACGGAGAGATGAATAGTGCTCATAAGGCTACCCCTCTTACCTGACAGTATCCAACTTTTGACTGATAGGTTGCTCACCTTTAGTCGGCGGAGTACAGCACGTCTTCCTCAACCTCATCCGGATCCGGCAGCTCGAGAAGCTCGCGGTGCAACGCGTAGAACTCTTCAGACCAGCCGGCGCGGTCGGTGCGCGCAAGGCCACCCATCTCAATATCGGTGCCACCATCAGCTGCCGGGCGGATACGTACCCACACGCGGCGGCGCTTAATCACCAAAGAACCAACGAGGGAGACCAACATAATGAGCGAGGACACCAGAACCCATCCCTGGAAGGGGTCATAGGAAATCTGGTAGTTCGCAAACTCGGAGGCACCGTCGAAGCTGATCCTCGTACCGTCATCGAGCGTGACTGACTCGCCCTGTGTGAGGTTGACGCGGTCAATCTTCTGCAGCTGGCCCGACTGGAGCAGACTCGGGTCAAGGGAGAAGAAGCTCTGGGGACGGCCCGTGTCCAGGCCGGCATCGCCGCGATAGATATCGATAGCCACGGCCGGATCATTCATTGCCGGGAAGGAAGACTGCAGGAGTTTTCCGTTTTCGCCCGACCACTCAGCAGTAGGGGCAAAAAGTCCTTGGATGGCGATCTGGTTTTGGCGGCGCTCATACAAGTCCGGGTACATGCCCGCGGGTGGGTCGAAGCGCATCGCGCCCGAGGACAAGAAGTAGGTCATGTCGTTGGGCTGGAATTGGATGGTCTGCGTGCGCTTTTCACCATTGGGCCACTCCACCGTCATCGTCGGCGCAAAACCGTGGCCCTGGAGATAGACGCGGTTGCTCTCAATGCGCAGCGGGTGGTTGACCTGGAGCTGGTAGTCCTCCCACGTTTTCGGGTCGGTAAAAATATCGTCACCAGCAGCATAGGACACGTTGGAGGTAAACATTTCCGCCTGGCCATTCGGCAGGTAGTCCGCGGTGAAGTCGTGGGCGAGGAAGCAGAAGGGGTGGAGCCCGGTGCCGTCGAAAAGCGGGCCCGCACGGAAGGAGTCATACACAGAGGTAGAGGTATTACAGAACTCCGTGGACTGCGTCTGTTCTTGGGTCTCGCCGCGTGAGTTCTTCTCCGTCACCACAATGACTTGGCCTTCGTAGGTGACCAGACGGCCGGCCGCCATGGTGAGCAGGATGGCCACGAGCGCAATGTGGAAGATGAGGTTGCACAGCTCACGGGCATAGCCACGCTCAGCGGAGAAAGACTGGGCGCCAGCGCGGTCCTGCTCCGCAGACACCTCCGAGACGCGCCACTTCTTCAGCATGGTCGTCGTCGCCGCGGCGATCTCCTCCGGGGACTTCTCTGAGTGCCCGGTAGCGTTGAGCGGCATCTTCTCCAGGTACTTTGGCGCACGCGTGGGCGGCGTCTTCCAGGCCTTGTAGTGATCCCAGGAGCGCGGGATGATGCAGCCCACCAGAGAAATCATGAGCAGAACGTAGATGGCCTGGAACCAGACGGAGGAGAAAACATCGAAAAGCTGCAGCTTGTCGTAGATCTCCGCCACCTTGCCGTTGGTTGCGATGAAGTCATCGACGTTGGACTCATTGAGCGAGCGCTGCGGCAGGAGGGATCCTGGAATCGCGGCGATGGCCAGCAGGAAGAGCAGCGCCAGTGCGGTGCGCATGCTGGTCAGCCAGTGCCAGGCCTTGCGGATGTACCTCACGAAAATCTCTCCTTAAATCAGCGTCGTGCCGTTGGACTCAGACCATGACACAGTCCACTGGCGAATGGCGTTGATAAAGCTCTCCCACAGGCCAGTCAGCAAGGCTAGGCCCACGAGGATCATGGCGATGCCACCGACAATCTGGATGGCACGGGAGTGTTTGCGCATCCAGGAAATGGTGCGCATGGCTTTGGCTGAACCAAGTGCCACGAGTAGGAAGGGCAGGCCCAGGCCCAGGCAGTATCCAATTATGAGGATGGTGCCGCGCAGCGCCGTCGTGCCCTCAGTGCCTGCAGACACGGAGAGGATGGCGGCCAGCGTGGGCCCTAGGCAGGGAGTCCAGCCCAGCGCAAACACTCCTCCGAGCAGCGGCGCTCCGAGCCAGGTGGTCCAGCGCTTCGGCGCCATGCGCGTGTCTTTTTGCAGCACCGGCACCACGCCCATGAACACCACGCCCATGAGGATGGTGATGATGCCGCCAGCGCGCATAAGAATGTCCGCGTTGAGCGTCAGCGCCGAGATGGCACCGAAGACGGACACCGTGGCGAGCACAAAGACGACGGTAAAGCCCAGCACAAACAGTGCTGCGGCAGCGACGACGGCCCATTGCCTGCGCTTGCCGACGCCCACCCCCAACTCCTCGTCATAACTCACCTCACCGCCGACCACGGAGGCGAGGTAAGACATGTAGCCGGGCACGAGGGGAATCACGCAGGGCGAGGCAAAAGACACCAAACCCGCCGCGGCAGCGGCCAGAATTCCTAGAAGTAGAGGGCCGGCTGCGGCGGCGTCGGCAAAGCTCTGCTCTACCCCATCGGCGGCAAGGATCACTGTTCCTTCTCCAGCTCGTCGACGACCTCGAGAACCTTATCCTCCGTAATCTCGGTCAGAAAAACTGCCGCCGGGCGGTGCTGCTTATCCAACACGACGGTGGTGGGCACCACGGACGTCGGTACACCACCGAGGGCGGCGGCCGTCTTGAAGGGCGGATCGTAAATAGACGGATACTCTAGGCCGTTATCAGCCATGAAGTCCCGGGAAATCTCCGGGTTAAAGTCCTTCACGTTGATGCCCAACACGGTGCCAATGTCACGTTTTTGCAGCTCCGAGTGGATGGCCTGGAGATCATCCGATTCGGAACGGCACGGCGCGCACCACTGGCCCCAGGAGTTGAGCACGACAATCTGGTCCTTGAAATCAGATAGGCGAATCGTCGTGGACTCATCCCGCAGATCCTCACCGGAGAAATCCTTCAGCGGTTTGCGGTCAGCTTCGTCGTAACGAATGGTGGTCTGACCACCGGGAGAGATGAACTGGAAGGTACCGCCGGAGGCCACTGCGTTCTGCGAATTCTCCTCGCTCTGCGAGCAACCCGCAAGCGCCAGCGCGGCCACGACTACTGCGGCACCAATCTTGAGGCCCCGCATTAGATGTCCTGCGCAGGAGAAGAATAGAAGATGTCCACGATCTCGCGGTCGCGGTAAACCAGCGAGGTCACCGACGCCAAGTCGCACTCCCGGTCCCAGGGCGCATGTGCCAGGCGCTTGCCCAATACAGTGCGCTGGACCATCACGATGGGCAGCTGGTGAGACACCACGATGGCCTCATGGCCCTCAGCCTTGGTGCGGGCGCGCTCGGCGGCATCCATCATGCGCGCGGCAATCTGCTCGAAAGGCTCGCCCCAGGAGGGCTTGAGCGGGTTGACCATGAGCGGCCAGCGCTGCGGGTTCCACAGCTGCGAGTTCCAGCCCTTGGTGCGCAGGCCCTCGAAGCGGTTGCCGGATTCGATGACGCCCTTGTCGACGTCCACCTCAAGCCCTGTCACCTTCGCAATCGGTTGCGCAGTTTCCTGCGCGCGCTGCAGCGGCGATGCTGCCAGGTAGGTGACGTCGTGGCCTTCGAAGGCCTGCGCGGTGCGCGCTGCCATGGAATGTCCGCGGGAGGATAGGTGGTATCCCGGGATGCGTCCGTAGAGGATCTTGTCCGGGTTGTAGACCTCGCCGTGGCGGACGAAGTGGACGATAGTGGTGGACATAAGCCTGGTGGTATCCCCTCGTAGTGGTTGATTTACTGCGGGCGCTGCGCGCTCGCGGCAGCCTGGGCGGCCGGCGTCAGCGCGGCCTCGATTACCTCAAAATCATTGTCCGTGAGCGCATCGGACACAAACCACGTCTCAAAAGCTGACGGCGGAACGTAGACGCCGCCCTCCAGAAGAGCATGGAAGAAGGGTGCGAAACGCCAGGTATCGGCCGCCTGCATGTCGGCGAAGTTGTGGCCTTGGCCCTCCGCAAAGCGAATGGAGAACATCGACTCTGCTCGCTGAATGTGGTGCGCCACGCCGGCGGCATCGAGTGCCGCCGTTATCAGGCCGGTGAGGCGGTCAGCATTAGCCTGCAGGCGCGGGTACAGCTCTTCGTTGGCCAACTCCAAAGACGCCAGGCCGGAGGCCATGGCGACCGGGTTTCCGGAAAGGGTTCCTGCCTGGTAGACGGGGCCCGCCGGTGCCAGCGATGCCATGACATCAGCGCGGCCGCCGAAGGCAGCGGCCGGCAGACCACCGGAGACCACCTTGCCGAAGGTCACCAAGTCACCAGCCACGCCATCGACACCGAACCAGCCCTTGTGGGAGGTGCGGAAGCCCGTCATGACTTCGTCGAGAATAAGCAGGGCGCCGTCCGCATGCGCGATCTCCTTGAGTGCCGCATTAAACCCCTCCTCCGGGGCAACGGTGCCCATGTTGCCGGCAGCTGCCTCGGCGATGATGCAGGCAATCTCTCCTGGATGCGCGGCGAAAGCCTCGCGGACGGCATCTAGATCGTTGTACGGGACGACGATGGTGTCAGCAGCAGAGGCACCAGTCACGCCCGGGGAATCCGGCAGCGCAAATGTCGCCACGCCGGAGCCTGCCGACGCCAACAACGCATCCACATGACCGTGGTAGCAGCCTTCAAACTTCAAGACCTTCGCGCGGCCAGTAAAACCTCGGGCCAGGCGCACAGCAGACATCGTTGCCTCGGTACCGGAGTTCACCAGGCGAACCTGCTCGGCGGCAGTGCGCTCCACGATGCGCTCCGCCAGCAGCGTCTCGCCCTCGGTCGGGGCGCCAAAGGAAAGGCCATCGGCAGCGGCCTTCTGCACTGCCTCCACGATGGCGGGGTGAGCATTGCCGTGAATCATCGGGCCATAGGAACTCACCAAGTCGACATATTCGTTGCCATCGATATCCCACAAACGGGACCCCTCGCCGCGGGCGATAACGCGAGCTTGGCCGCCCACGGAGCCGAAGGCGCGAACCGGGGAATTCACACCGCCTGGGGTGACCTTGGTGGCGCGGTCAAACCACTGGGCGGACTGAGTCGTATTCTGGGAGGAATTCTGCTGGCTAGAGTTAGGCATAGCCCACATTGTATCGGTTTTAGCCCTATACAAAAGTTTGAGTCCCTGCCAGTAGTTATCCCTCCACCCAGACGCTTCATCCTGTCGCGGTCCTGTTCTCATCCTGCAGCGTTACCCCAGTACCGCTATGCTGGCAGCACAACCACATTCTTATGACTCGTCCTTCGCACAGGGGGTGCGCTGCGGACGAGCCTTACACCGAGGGGGATCCACATGGCCACGCGCCGCATTCTCATTGTTCTTGCCTGCCTTCCACTCGCTTCCTGCGCTACTGCGCAAACGGAATCCACTGAGCCAGCCCAGCCCACGTCCACTGCTGGCCATTCACCGGCCGCTGGAATTGCCACAGATTCTTGGCAGCCGGGTGCTGCGCCCCAACCCGTCACACGCTTCGGCGACACCACTTCCGTAGCGCCAACGCCTGATGACGTCGAGGAGCAACCCGCACCGCCAGCAGCCGAGCCGCTAGTCGAGACACCAGCCGCAGCACCTTCGCCTACCCACGTGCCTTCGCCACAGGTGGCCACCGTCACCGTTCATGCACCGGCTCCGCGTCCCGCGCCACCGCAGCGCCGCAAGCCCAAACTAGAGCTCCCCGAGCCGCCGCGCGTACCGACATCTTTCCCTATCCCGCCAGAAGTTCAGGATGGCCTTGACCAGCTCCCCAAGCTGCCGCCTCTGCCCAAGGCAGAGGATGTTTACATCGACGTACCTTTCTAAACGCCACTACACCGCATAACCCACAAACCTCTAGGGGTATACCCTGATCTACCTCCGATATTCCCCCTCCAGGCATGACAAGGGGCGCTTTCTAGAGTTAACCTGAATCCAGTTTTATTCACGGCGTAAAGGTTAGGAATTCATGAACAAGAAAGCTCTCGGCATCACAGCAGGAGCCCTCGCGGCGGTTCTCCTCGCCGGCGGTGGTGGCTACTACGCGCTCACCAGTGGTTCCTCTGATATCCAGTTGACTGCTGCCGACGTCACCACTGCGGCCAAAGAGGACCTCATCAGCTCGGTGTCCGCAACCGGCACGGTAGCTGCTGAACGCGAGCTTTCCCTGACCACCTCGCTCACGGGGCCTATCCAGTCCCTCGACGCCAAGGTCGGCGACCGCGTCGACGCCCAGCAACTGCTTGGACGGATGGACACCACCGACACCGAGCGCGAGCTCGAAGCCCAGCGCACAGCACAAGAGGCAAGCAAACTGGAATCCGTCCACCAGATTGAGGACGCCCAGCTGCAGCTGCGCCAACTGCAAGACTCCCTCGACCAAGGCCTCAACCCTGAGGTCAACAGCGCCCAGTCCGCCGTCAATTCGGCGCAGACCGAGTACGCCGAAGCGCAGAAAAAGCTCGATGAAGCCCTCGCCACCAAGGGCGACCGCCCCGAAGTTGCGGAAGCCCGCGCTGCCGTGGACCAAGCACGCACTGGGGTGCGCGATGCCGAGTCGAAGTCCTTCCAGGCAGCACTCGCTTCCATTGGCACTGCCGCTGAAGACCCTTCTGGCGTTCAGACCGCCAGTGCCATCTTGAGCTACCTCGACTCTGATGAGGCCGTGTCAGAAGCCGAGCGCCAACTGAAGGACACCGAAGACTCCTACCACCGCGTCCTCCGCGGCATCGACCGCGAGCTCGGCGAGCAACAGCGCGCCACCTCGGCCTCCTACCAGGCAGTGTCGGATGCCGAACGTGCACTGCAGGCCAGCAACCTGGCCATTGAGCAGCAAATCGCCTCCCAATCCCAAGCGGTGAATCATGCGGTGGAAACGGCGGCGTCGGCAAGCGCCAGCAACGCCAAGGAAAATGGGCCACTCGAATACAGGCTCTCCCAGGCCGATCTGCGCTCCCCGTTGGCTGGTGTCATCACCGCCGTCAACGGTGAAGCCGGCATGCCCGCTGAGGGTCCCATCCTCACCGTGGCGGATGATTCCACACTCCTGGTGAAATCCACCGTCAAGGAAGGCGACATCGCCCAGATCAAGGTCGGCGACGAAGTCACGTTCACCACGCCGTCGAGCCCCGGCAAGGAATACAAGGGAAAGGTCACCTTCATCTCCCCCACCGCTGAGCAGCCCATGGCCGCTGAATCCGGCGCTGGGTCCTCCGGCAGCGGTGGCGGTGGCGGCTCGTCCAAGCCCGAATTCCCCGTGGATATCCGCGTCGAAGGTAACCGCGAGGGCCTGCGCCTAGGCTCCACCACGAAGGCCAAGATCATCACGGAACAAAACAAGAACGCCATCACCGTGCCGTTGTCCGCCATCTTTGAGGACAACGGAAAGAAGTCCGTCCTCGTTGTGGAGAATGGCGAAATCCACGCCCGCACGGTCACCGTAGCTACCGAGTCGGCCTTCGCCGCCGCTATCGCCTCCGGCGTGAAGGAAGGCGATACCGTCATCACCCAGGCCGATATGTACAAAGACATGGTCGGCCAGGCAGCCTCCGTCGCCGGCGCGGATGAGAACGCATGAGCCGCCTCATTGAGATGCGGGGCATTGTCAAACGCTTCAACGAGGGCCTCGATAGCGAGTTGACCGTCATCCCCGGCCTAGATTTCTCAGTAGACGAAGGTGAGTTCGTGGCCGTGGTGGGCCAGTCTGGTTCCGGTAAGTCCACGCTCATGAACATCATCGGCCTGCTCGACCGCCCCACCGCCGGCGCGTACCACCTGGCTGGCGTGGATGCACTGGCGCTTGGCGACGACAAACTGGCCTCCTTCCGCGGCCAAAAAATCGGTTTCATCTTCCAGAATTTCAACCTGATCGGCCGTATGTCCGCGCTGAAGAACGTGGAGATGCCCATGGTTTATGCAGGTGTTTCCACCCACGAACGCACCCAGCGGGCACAGAACCTCCTGGAGATGGTCGGCATGAGCGACCGTATGAACCACCTGCCTAATGAGCTCTCCGGTGGTCAGAAGCAGCGCGTGGCTGTAGCCCGCGCCTTGGCCAACCAGCCGGAGATTCTGCTCGCAGACGAGCCCACCGGCGCGCTCGATTCGCAGACGGGACGCATGGTCATGGACTTGTTCCACGAACTGCACCGCACACATGGAAAAACCATCTTGTTCATTACCCACAACCCGGAATTGGCTGATGAGTGCAGCCGCACCGTCACGATGAAGGACGGTGTTCTGTCATGAATTTCGCTGAATCCACCAAGATGGCGCTGACCAGCCTGCGCACCAACAAGATGCGCTCGGCACTGACGCTCTTGGGCGTCATCATTGGTATTGCCGCGGTCATCGCCATCGTCACGCTCGGCCACTCCCTACAAGCCTCGGTTCAAAAAGACTTGGACAAGGTGGGCGCCAATAACTTCACCGTCCAGGTCAAGGAGCGCCCGGAGGAAGGCGAAGAGGAAGAGGCCGATGATCCTTTTATGGGCGGCGGCTTTGTCGAAGACGAGTCCTCGATGCTCACCCCCGACATGCTGGACCGCGCTAAAGAGGTCATGGGGGATCAGATCGCCGGTATCAATATCGGCGAGTACAACTCTTATTCCGGCGCGTTCGTCGCCGAAGGCGACGAACAAGAGGAGACCGCCAACCTCCTCGTCCGCCCGACCAACCCGGACTATGTCTCCGGCTCGTCCTATTCCATCGTGGCCGGGCGCTTCCTCAGCGAAGACGATATCGATTCCAGCCGGTCAGTAACCATGCTGGATAAAGAAACGGCCACCAAGCTTTTCGACGCTCCTGAAGACGCCATTGGCCAATACGTAAGCTTCGAAACCCACGAGGCCTCCCCGATTGAGCTGGCCGTCATCGGCGTCTTTGAAGAGCCTCAGACCGGACCTCTGGTGGGCGGCGGCCCCAGCCAAACCGCCTTCGTTCCTTACCCGCTGGAGGCCGAGTTCTCCGATTCCCCGGGTGCTGGCACCGCCTTCAGCCAAGTCACCGTTCGCGGCAACCCGGATTTGGACAAGGCCGCGGTGGCTAGCAACCTGCAGCGCGTCTTCGATAGCTACTACAAGGACAACCCCGACTACATGGTGAAGGTGACCGACTTCAGCGATGACCTCGCGTCCCTCAACCAGATCTTCACCACGATGAGCTTGGTTCTCGCAGCCATCGGCGGTATCTCACTGCTCGTCGGCGGCATCGGCGTGATGAACATTATGCTTATCACCGTCACGGAGCGCACCCGTGAGATTGGCATCCGCAAGGCGCTTGGTGCACGCCGCCGCGATATCCGCATCCAGTTCATCACTGAGGCCATCGTGGTCTGCCTCATCGGCGGTCTCATCGGCATCGCCATCGGCACCGCCGCCGGCATGGCGGGCGCGGCCGCCATCGGCTCACTCGTGGCACCACCGCTCTGGGCAGTCATCCTCTCGCTGCTCTTCTCGCTGGCTATTGGCCTCTTCTTCGGCTACTACCCCGCGGGCAAGGCCGCGAAGCTGGACCCGATTGAGGCGCTGCGCTACGAATAAGTACCGCGTCGTCGTCTCACTCGACGACGCCTCCTAATGCACCACCTTCAGCCCCATAATTCCGCCAATAATCATGGCCAAGAACAACAGCTTCCACACCGTGGCTGCCTCCTGCCCCGTGGCGAGTGAGTAAACCACGGTAACGACCGCGCCCACACCTGCCCACACCGCATAAGCTGTGCCCACGGGAATGAACTTCATGGCCCAACCCAAACC
The DNA here is from genome assembly GCF_016889765.1 of Corynebacterium minutissimum. NCBI lineage: Bacteria > Bacillati > Actinomycetota > Actinomycetes > Mycobacteriales > Corynebacteriaceae > Corynebacterium > Corynebacterium minutissimum. Next base: position 1,609,017 of record NZ_CP069533.1, on the reverse strand, counting down.
ACCCATGGAGATGGCGCAGGCAACGAAGAAGATGACCGACGGCCACAGGCGGCTGAAGCCTTCCGATTTATCTAGCGCCGCCGCCCACACAGCTTCGAAGGCCCCGGAGAAAATCAACACAAACCACGCCATTTCTCAGCCTTCCTCGTCCGGGGCTCGCAGGAATCGCGGCGAGCCTGACCACAATGATGGCACACTGGGCGGCATGAAGATTGCATTCCTGGGTACTGGCCGCATGGGTACCGAGCTCGCCCGACACCTCCTCGACCACCATGAGCTCACCGTTTGGAACCGCACCGCTGAGCGCGCACAACCGCTAGTTGACGCCGGCGCCGCTCTTGCTGATTCCCCTTCCGCCGCCGTAGAGGGCGCAGAGGTCATCATCACCTCTCTCTTCGGCCCGGATGACATCCGCGAGCAAATCATCGAGACCGAACTCATCCCCGAAGGGGTTACGTGGATCGACACCACGACCATCTCCCCCGATGCCGCCCGTGAATTCGCCGCCGCGGTCGACTCTTATGTCCACGCGCCCGTCGTCGGTTCGCTAGGCCCGGCGCGCGAGGGCAAGCTCGGTGTCTACGTGGGCACGCCTGACGACGACCGCCGCGAGCTCGCCTTGACCATTGCCGAGCTCTGGGCCGACGAGAACAAGCTCATCGGCGTCGAATCCGCCGCCACCGCGGCAATTGGCAAACTCCTGGCCAACCTAGCCCTCGCCGTCACTGCAGAGGGTCTGCTCGAGGCTCTTCAACTCGGCGAGTCCGAAGGCCTTGATTCTGAGGTCATCCTCGAGATGCTCGACATCACCGGCCTCGCCTTCATGAAGAACATGAAGGGCCCATTCATCACCGGCGAGCGCAACACTACTCCGGGCGACTTCACCGTGGATGCCCTGTGCAAGGACGCCAAGCTCATGGAGATGACCGCCAACAAGCCACTCCCGGCCCTCGCCGCCGTCATTCAGCGCTTTGAGGAGCAGCAGGCCATGGGCCACGGCGACCAAGATTTCTCCTCCATCTTCGTCTTCCGCAACAAGGGATAGCCCAGCAGCTAGGCGACCTGCTTTCCGACGAACTCTTGCTCTACTTCAACGAAGCACGCCGTACACGAGCGATTGCTTCGTCGGCAGATAGTGTCCCTGCGGCTACCTCGCGGCCCAGCTGGCGCACGTACTCATCAGTCACATCGTGGCCTGCCAAACGCATCGCAGCGTCACTCAGCGCTAGCGGATCACGCTCGGGGTCTTCATCTTTTACTAGATTCGGATTCAATACACGACTCCTAACGCGACGAAAAAGCGTTCCTGACGGCACGATAATTGAAGCAATCCCTATTTAACTTGCGCCTTAGCGATAGCAATTGCTTCCTCGACCGTCATGTCTCCTGAAGCGACGGCACGGACAAGCGATTCCTGTTCCGCATCCATATTGTGTCCAGCTAGCAGTGAAACCCCCTTTGCAAAAGTCACGCTTTCCTCAACGCTCTTCTGTTGACTTGCTACCCTTGCCAACTAGGCCCTCCCGAGTTACCAGCTTTAATTGACCTCATTTTAGCAGCTCATAACACCAATCCCAAGGGTGTTTCCCATCTCGAGAAGAACATTCAGGGCGTGCATTTTGCTACACTCAATCAATAAGTTTTCACTATTGTCTTGTCACACAATGTAAGGAGATCGCTGCCCAGCAATGCTTTCCATCGACGCCGATTATGGGCATTCCACGCCCCTTGGACACCTTGAGAAAAACTTTGCCCTAGGCCACATCTATGGCCTCGCTGGCCCCAATGGTTCGGGTAAGTCCACGTTGCTCGCAACGCTCGGCGGGGAGCTTGCGCCTCTCGATGGAACAGTGGAGTGGGACGGTCACCCCATCGGCACGAAGGAACAGCCGGGCGCTGTGATTACGGTGGCCGAGCCGGTTTTCCTCCCCGACCTCACCGTGGGCGAGCACCTGGACTTGATGGGAAAGGCGACAGGGGTGGACGTCGCCAAGCTCTGCGAACTCTGGGCACTTGAGTCTCTCCTTCCCCACCCTGCCTCGCGCCTTTCCTCGGGCCAACGCCAGCGCGTCTTCCTAGCCGCGCAGCTATACCAGCCGGCGCGTGCTTTGCTTATCGACGAGCCCGAGCGCCACCTCGACGCCGCCTGGACCGAGTTCCTCGCCAGCGAATTGCGCTACCTAGCCGACGAGGAGAATCGCTGCATCGTCGTGGCCTCACATTCCGACACCATCACCCAGGCCTGCGACGAGGTGGTGCAGCTGTGATGCGCGCTCTATCTCGACTGGGCGACGGTATCTGGTACCTCATTCTCGCCGGCATCGTCATCGGCTTCGGCTACACAGGATGGCACGAGCTCAGCGCAGTTCTACCTGCCATCCCGGCGCGCATCACGCTGACTGGTATCGCTCCGATTGCCGGCATCGTGGGACTGCTCGCGCTCATGGTGCTCACCGAAGTTCTCTATCCCCTGCGCGCGCTATCCCGGGAGCGTTGGGTGTACGTTGATCGCCCGCGCGGCAAGCTCCGTGGTACGGACTGGATCACATGGACGCAGCTGATCGGCTTCGGGATCTTGGGCCTCGGCATCTGCGTGTCCACCGAGCTATCCCCGTGGTTCGCGCTGGTAGTCCCGGCCCTGCGTTTTGCCGTGGGGTGGCGCTCGTTCACGCTGGCTTCGCTTCTCAGCGCTGGGCGCACGCGCCTAGTCGGCGGTTCTGGCCTGGGCCTTCTCGATTCGGAAGTCACCTCTGATGCCATTGCGAGCCAGTCCGCCTGGATTCCTCGTCGCGCCCATGCGCCCTCCACGTTGTCTGGTCTCTTCTTCCGTCGTTTGGGACGACGGTGGTACATCGGCGTCGGTGCGCTCGCGGCCCTCGGCTTGACGTTGGGGCTCGCCCCACAGTTCGGGGCGCTGGCTATGGTCGGCTTCATGTCTGCGTGGGGCATCGTTGGCGCGGCGGTTGGGCGCGCCGCCTCCTTCGGCCGCGTCAACGACGATGCATGGCCAGACTGGGGCCTTCCCCTTATAGCTTCTGTGGGCACGGCACTCCTTGGCGCCGGTATCCTCGCCTTGGTGTGGAAGCTCTCTGCCATCGCAGTGGCGCTCATCATCGCCGGTCTTAGCTGGGCGTCGTTTAAGCGTTCCCGCCCGGCACGGGTAGACAGCATGTCCATGCTGGATAGCGGCGGCTTCGGCGTCTCCTTCTCCCCCGAGGTGCTGCACTACGTTACCCGCGGCGCTCTCGGTCTTGGCGTGGCGGCCCTTGCGCTGGGGCATTAGCCGAGGCTAGTCTTTCGGGCATGAAGATTTTTTCCTAATTCGACGTCACTCTTTTACGCGACTTACTCGAAGGTGGATTTCTTCATGCCTATTTCTTTTTCTCATCTCACCGTCACCTGGCCCGACGGCACCCGCTGTTTCACGGATCTCACCGGCTCGTTTTCCTCGCACTTCACGGGCTTAGTGGGGGCGAATGGTTCCGGAAAATCAACGCTGGCCAAGGTACTTGCAGGCCTCATTGCCCCGACTTCGGGAACGGTATCCGCGGGCTCAGTCAGCTATGTCGACCAGGATTTAGGCCTCCACACGTCTGACACCATCGCCGATGTCTTTGGCGCGACAGAGATCCTCAGCGCCATTGCCCGCATTGAGGCTGGCGAATACTCAGAAGAGCTCGCCGCCGCTGTTGGTGAGCAGTGGGACCTAGCAGAGCGTATTGAAGCAGCTCTCAACGCTGCGGGTATCCCCTTCCCCTTAGAGCGCACCATCGGGACACTGTCAGGCGGTGAAGCCGTGACCGTGGCGCTGACCGCAGCTTTCTTTCGCAAGCCGGATTTCCTGATCCTCGACGAGCCCACCAATAACCTGGACTCCGAATCACGCCAGCGCTTACTCGAGCTCATTCGCACCGCACCGATACCGGTTCTCGTCGTCTCACACGACCGCGAACTCCTCGAGCACGCGGATAGCATTGCGGAGCTCTACCACGGAACTCTGCGCGAGTTCGAGGGAAACTACTCCTCCTACCGCGCAACGATTGATGCCGAGCAGGATTCCGCGCAGGCCAAGGTCCGGGAAACCAAGGCCGAACACCGCAAACAAATTCGCGAGCGCGCCGCCATGCAGACCCGCCTTGCTCGCGATGCCCGCCGCGGCAAGAATTTCGCCAACTCGAAGCGCAAACCCGGCATGGCCATGGGCAATGACAAGAACCGTTCTGAGCGCTCCGCTGCCGGGCGTTCTCAACAGGCCAACGATGCAGTGACTGCCGCCCAGTCGGCGCACGACAAGGCGCAGCGCGCGCTTCGCGACGACACCCATGTCCACATCGACCTCCCCGGCACTGAGCTGCCCGCGGGAACCCGCGTGCTCGTGAGCGATCTGCTCAGCATTACTGGCCCCGAGCGCGTTCGCCTCGCCGGCCCCAACGGCAGCGGCAAGACCACATTTCTCAACCGCGTTGCTCGCGGCGACGTCGAGTACGCGCTGCCCTGCGGGTACATCCGCCAGCGCATCGTCTTGCCTGAAGAGAAATCGGTGTTCGACATCGTCCGGGAGGCCAACCCCAACGCGGACCCGCAATTCCTGCGCGACCAGCTGGCCCAGATGCTCTTCATCAACGACAAGATCCACCAGCCGGTGGGACAGCTTTCCGGTGGCGAGCGCTTCCGCGTCGAAATCGCCCGAGTCCTGCTCAGCGATCCGGCCCCGCGCTTTCTGCTCCTCGACGAGCCGACGAACAACCTCGACATCCCCACCACCGACTGGCTGGTTGAGGTGCTCACGAGCTACCGCGGGGCATTCATTCTGGTCAGCCACGATGAGCACGTGTGCGAGCAGCTAAACCTCACAACGACCGTTTCCATGGATGACTACAACTCGCTCCGCGAAACGGAATATCTTCTGCGTTCCGTTCGCAACGCAGAGCGTCTGCGTGGCTCCATCGACCAGCTGAAAGCATCTGACAAAAGGCATCAACCATAAGGCGTTTTTAAGACTAAAAACGCCTTTTACACATTGCAGATGGCGTTTTCAGGCCCAAAGATGCCTTTTGACAGACGCCATTTGCGGGACGCCCTTCGTGAGGCGCCCTTTGTGAGGCACCACAAGGAGAGACAGCGAGCTAGCTGACAAGCCCCTGCGCAGCGGCTCGGGCATCAGCGATGACGGCGGGCACGCCCACACCGCCTGCCCAGGCGCCGGTGGCGGCGATGCCGGAGACGTCGGCAAGCGCGGCGCGGACAGCAGCGAGCGTAGACAGGTACTTCTCGTCGTAGCGAGGGATACCGCCGAACCAGCGCTGCGTGTAGATCTCTTCCACGCCGGCAGCACGCCCGTCGAAGCCAGTGATCTTTTGCAGGTCATCAAGGGCATAGTCCACGAGATCATCCTCGTCCGCGCGGACAAGTGCGTCATCGCCAAAGCGGCCGAAGGACGCACGCACGAGGAAACCTTCGCGCTCGCCCAAGTGCGGCCACTTGTTAGAGGAAAGCGTGAAGGCCTTAGCACGCAGGTCCGGTTCGTCGGAGGCGACGAGGATGCCGGTGGCGTCGGGAAGCGCGTTGCCCTCTGGGTCCGTGGCGGAAGCAAAGTTGAAGCCGACGACCACGGAGGAGGCCAACTGAATCGTGGATAGGTGTTCAGCGGCCTCCGGAGCTACGGCCTTGAGCAGTCGCGCGGTCGTTGGGGCAGGGGTGGCAAAGAGCACGCGGTCGAAGGGCCCGAGTTCTCCGGGCGCGCCCTTGACCTCAAAGGCATCGCCCTTGCGAGTAACGCCAGAGATGAACGTATCGAGGTGAATCTGCGCGCCGGATTTTTCCGCCAGTGCCTCGTAGAGTTCGGCGTAGCCGCCCTTGAAGGTGCCAAAGACGGAACCCTCAGCGGGGCTGCGGCCAGACTCGATCTGCTTAATCGCAGCAGACAGCGTCACCGGGCCATCCTGCGCCATAGTGTCCAAGGTCGCCGCCAAGTGCGGAAGCGTGGCGCGCAGGCCCAGGTCATCGGCAACGCAGGAGTAGACGCCACCGAGCAGCGCAGACACCACGTGATCGACGACGTCATCGCCGTACTGCTGGCGCACGAGCTTACCGACGGACACATCACCGCCAATCTCCCACTCGAAAGGCTGCTCGTTGGTGATGCGCTCGTTGGTGGCCGCAGAGAAGAAGTCCTGCGGCTGGGACGGAATACCCATGACCCCGCCTTGCGGGAGGAAGTGCAGCTCGCCGCCGGTATACACGCGCGGGCGCAGCTCTGCATTGGGTTCCACGATGGACTCATGTAGGCCCAGCTCGGTGAAGAAATCGACGGCGTCTTGGCGGCGGCGGATAAAGGCTTCCGCGCCCATGTCGGTCGGCCCGCCGTTAAACGGCACGGTGTGCAGTTTTCCTCCGATGCGCTCGGCCGCCTCGAAAACGTAAACCTCGTGGGAACGCAGCTCCCAGGCGGCGCTGAGTCCTGCTAGTCCAGCACCGATGATCGCGATCTTCATTTAGCCCTCCTCGTGGATGATGGCGACGGCGCGGGTGATGGCGTCGGCGTCGGTTGTCGGCAGAACCCCGTGGCCGAGGTTCCAGATATGTCCCTTCACGTCGCCGCGAGCGCGTGCAGAATCGACTTCAGACTTGATGGTACGCACGGCTTGGCGCACAGCGTCGTCGCCAGCAAAGAGCACGGCGGGGTCAAGGTTGCCCTGCAGGATGTCGGCGTTGACGCGGGCAGCCGCCGCGTCCATGATCACGCGGTAGTCCACGCCCATGACCTCGGAGCCGGCCTCCGACATCGCGCCGAGCAATTCCCCCGTGCCCACGCCGAAGTGGATACGCGGCACGCGGCCTTCAGCGGCCTTGAGGATCTGTGCCGAATACGGCAGCACGAATTCGCGGTAATCGCGCTCGTTGAGGTAGCCCGCCCAGGAATCGAAGAGCTGCATGGCGTCAATGCCAGCATCGAGTTGTAGCTCAAGGAAGGCGATGATCGTCGGGGTCAGGCGCTCCATGAGACGGTGCCAGGTGTCCGGCTCGGAATGCATCAGCGCCTTGGTGCGCTCGTGATTCTTCGAGGGCCCACCTTCGATGAGGTAGCTAGCCAGGGTAAAAGGCGCGCCGACGAAGCCGATGAGGGCCTGCTTGTCGGTGAGCTCGTTCAGGATGATCTCGATGCCTTGGCGGACCTCGGGCACGTCAACGTCGAGAACCGGCAGGTTGGCCACGTCCTCCTTGGTGCGCACTGGGGCATCCATGACGGGGCCGCGACCGGGGACGATCTCTACGCCCACGCCCGCTGCCTTGAGCGGGACAACGATATCGCTGAAGAGAATGGCGCCATCAACGTCGTGGCGGCGCACCGGCTGCAGGGTAATCTCCGCCAGCAGCTCTGGCATGAAACAGGAATCCAACATGTCGATTCCCTCGCGAACCTTGCGGTATTCCGGCAAGGAACGACCCGCCTGGCGCATAAACCAGACGGGCGGGCGGGACGGGGTACGGCCGGAAGCGGCCTCAATAAGCGGCGCGGCAGACAGTCGAGACATACCGTCCATTATGAATCAAAAGTTGGAGCCGACGCTAATTACGACCGCTCAGCACGGCGGGCCTTGATGAAGGCCGTGGATTCTGGATGGAAGAGGAAGTACATCCCCACCATGAGCACCAAAGGAATAATCAGCAACGCCATTCCACCCACACCGGCGATGAGCGCAGCCACACTAACGAACATGGCATAGACCGACACTGCCGTGATGATGCGGCGAGCCCATACCCAGCCACTAGCCAGTTGCGCAGAGCACGCCGCGATAACCACCGCGCTGACGATATGAGAGATGGCGGCAAAGCGGGTATTGAAGCGGATATAGTCCACCTGCTCCATGCTCAAGTCCGGGTTGTTGATCCGGGAATAAGAACCAAACAGGCCCACCATGCCAGCGGTGAGCATAACGACGGCTCCGACAACGAAGAGCCAATAGGCAATGCGCAGCTGCGAGGGCCACGAGGAATAGTCCTGATCGCCCTTCTTCTTTTTCCGGCGAGGGCTGCGGTTATAGTCCGCGGGGCCTGGGCGATCGGTCATGGGCGGTCGTCCTTTGAATTCTTCTTGTCGGTGTTCTTATCTTTGTCTTTATTTTTGTCTTTATCGCGCTGCGCCTGGTTATCCAAGCGGCGTTGCTCTTCCATTTCCTTGCGCATCTGGCGCATCTGCTCCATCTCGCCGGTGTATTCCAGAACCTCTTCCTTAGTGGAGAACATGAGGCCCATGATGGCGGCTACGCCAACGAGAATCTGCACGGCACCATCGACCACAAACAGCCAATCCGGCACGTTCGCCCCAGCCGGGCTGCTGAGAAAGACGATGAGCACGCGGAAGCCAAAATAAAGGGAAAAAGCAAACCAGAGGCGCCGACCAGTACCGGCGGCCTTAGCGTTGCTGTTGATCATCCACAGCATGATGCCCAACAGCACCACGATGGCCAGGGAAATCAGCGAGCTCAACACCAGCGAGCCGTAGCCCACGATCTGGACGAAAGAATCCGTCATCTCCTGCCCGGAGCGCTCCGCGGCTGATTCCGCGGTGCTACGGGCCTGAGCGAAAAGCTCATCGCGGTTGAGCAGCGTCAGGGTAATGCTCAGGACGAGGTGCACTGCCTCGAGAATCAAAGCAACATTCCACACCTTCAGCATGAGGGAGACTGCCTCGGCGCGCTTGGGTTTCTTGGCGGCCCCGTCCTGCGGCTTGTCAGACGGCGCGGTATTCGGGCTGAGCGTCACGACTCTCCTTGAAGCGGTCAGATTATGCGAGCAGGCGGGCAGCGTCCGTGGCGAAGTACGTCAGAATCTGATCCGCACCAGCGCGCTTGAACGCGGTCAAGGACTCCAGCATAACGGCCTCGCCGTCAATCCACCCGTTCTGGGAGGCCGCCTGAATCATCGCGTACTCACCGGACACCTGGTAAACGGCAACCGGAACGGCGGAACGCTCAACAGCACCCGCCAGCACATCGAGGTACGGCAGGCCTGGCTTCACCATGACGATGTCCGCGCCCTCTTCGATGTCGAGGTCCACTTCCAACATGGATTCGCGGTAATTGCGCGGGTCCTGCTGGTAGGTGCGGCGATCGCCTTCCAGGGACGAGCCCACAGCGTCGCGGAAAGGCCCAAAGAAGGCCGAGGCGTACTTGGCCGAATAAGCCATGATGGCGACGTCCTCGTGGCCAGCCTCATCGAGAGCCTCACGGATGGCGGCGATCTGGCCATCCATCATGCCGGACGGGCTCACCATGTGTGCGCCGGCGCGGGCTTGGGAGCGAGCCATGTCCTGGTAGAGCTCCACGGTTTCGTCGTTAAGCACGCGGCCCTGGTCATCGAGCACACCGCAGTGCCCGTGAGAGGTGAATTCATCCAGGCAGGTATCCGCCATGACGATGAGGTCATCGCCGAATTCCTGACGCAGTTCCGCAATAGCTACGTTGAGGATGCCCTGCGGATCCCAGGCCACGGAGCCAGTCGCATCCTTGTCTTCCTCGCGCGGAACACCGAAAAGGTCGACGCAGGTCACGCCAGCATCAAGAGCCTCGTGTGCGGCGCGCTTGAGGGAATCTACGGTGTGCTGCTGCACACCTGGCATGGACGGGATATCGCGGGGCGCATCCAGCCCGTCGACGACGAACATCGGAAGGATGAGGTCGGAAGGACGCAGCGACGTTTCCGCAACCAAGTTCCGGAGTGCCGGAGTCTGACGCAGACGACGGGGGCGGCGAACAATGCTCATGAGTAGGAACTCTCCTTCGAGCTTCGAGACAATCTATACCTTCCCCGACTCTAGTCTTCCCTACTAGGACCGCCCAGATGTGGTCGATGCAGTCTTCTTCCGGGAGCGGCGCTTCTTGCGGGGAGCAGGCAAATTGCCGGCAGCGCGGAGGGCGGCGACGTGGTCCGCGAGGGCGTCGACAAGCATCGGCACATCGGCGATCTCCGGGACGACGTCTACACGCAGGCCCACCTCCTCGGCCGCAGCCTTGGTGGAGGGCCCAATGCACGCGATGATGGTACGCGCATGCGGCTTGCCCGCGATGCCCACGAGGTTGCGCACCGTGGACGGCGAAGTAAAGGCCACAGCGTCGAAGCCACCAGACTTGATCATGTCTCGGATTTCCGCCGCCGGAGGGGCCGCACGTACGGTGCGGTAGGCCACGACGTCATCGACTTCCCAGCCCAAGTCCAACAGGCCATCAACCAGCACATCACCAGCGATGTCGGCACGTGGCAGCAGCACGCGGCCCACCGCATCGATGTCCTCCACGTAAGTCGGGAAAACCTCCACGAGGCCCTCCGCATTCTGCTTCGTGGGCTTCGGCATGACCTCCGGGATCATGCCTTTCGCACGAATGGCATCGGCGGTCTTCTGCCCCACCGCAGCAAGGTGCACGCCGGCGAAGTCGCGAGCATCAAGGCCGAGCTCGGCAATCTTGTCCCACACCGCGCTCACCGCGTTGACGGAGGTGAAGACAATCCACTTGTAGCGGCCCTCCACGATGCCCTTAATAGCGCGGTCCATCTGCGCCGGGTTGCGCGGCGGCTCCACAGAAATAGTGGGCACCGACTGCGGAATAGCGCCGTGCCCTGCTAGGCGGGCGCTCATCGCCGCCGCCTGCTCCTTCGTGCGCGGCACCAGCACGCGCCAGCCGTACAGGGAACGGTTTTCCCACCACGAATACTTCGACCGGTCATCAAAGCTGCGTCCCAAGGTCACCACGAGTACGCCCGGCAACTCCGCATCGAGCTTGCCCAAAGTACCCAGAGTCGTCTCATGGGTACGCTGCAGACGCGTCGTGCCATGCACGGTGACATATGCCTCGGTCTCGGCGGGCATACCGCGCTCCACCAGCTCGCGAGAAATCACCGGCAAGTCATCAGCAGTGGCCTGCAGAACGAGCGGCTGCGTCGCGGATGCCAGCTCGTCCCAGTCAGCGCCTTCCGTAATATCGGCCTCGGTATACGTCGCTCCCAGAGCAATGCCCGCAAAGGACGGCACCGTCGACGGCAGAGACATGCCCGGTACCACCTGAAACTCCATTCCGGCATTCGCCACGGCAGAAATCTCCGCCTTGATGGACTCACGGTTGAGCGGATTACCCGTGACGAGGCGAATCACGTCGCGGCCCTCAGCGCGTTCAAGCGCGCCACGCAGTTGCTTGACGACGTCCCCCTCAGGTTCCTCAAACACCGCCGCCGTTGGCGGTGCCGGACGTGGCGGCTTACGACGAGCTCCTGCTTCCCTCGCGGCGGCGCAGATGCGCTCGTATTCTTCCGCGGCGGCGTCGAGAAGTTCTTGCGGCACCGGTACCTGTAGGGCGACCATCTCACGCACGCCGGAGGAAACTTCAGCGTCCGTCACAGCGATGGCAGACGTTTCCAGAACCTCGCGGGCGCGGACAGTTAGCAGATCAGGGTTGCCAGGGCCGGCGCCGACGAAAACAACTTTGCCCACTTCAGCCTGGGTATCCGGCACGGCATTGCTCATAAGGTTCTTTTCTAGTTTGTGGATTCCGGGGGATTCCTGCGCCGCTCACCACGGCGGGAGAGTAAAGCCCACCCTTCACGTGTGGTTTAAGGGGGGCTGAATCATTGGCGTCAATGATTGTGTGCTAGATACACACTAAAGGAAAAGGTCCGAAACCAAAAATTAGTTAGCAAGCAGCTCCGCAGCTCCCTGCGCGAAGAGGTCCTCAGACACCGCGCGACCCAACACCTGCGCATCCTCAGCCTTCCCTTGCGCCTGGGCAATGAGCTGGCGGGAGCCATCGAGGGCGAACACACCACCGCGTACGACGAGTTCTTCGCCTTCCCAATGGGAGGTCGCCGCGACTGGAGCGGTGCAGCCAGCCTCCAGCTCGGACAGCACGGTGCGCTCGGCGCGGGTGGCGGCGATAGCGGGGACGTCGGCAAGCAGCGCAATGGCCTGCGCAGCCTCAGTACCTTTCACTGCCTCGATTGCGAGCGCTCCCTGCGCCGGGGCGGGCATGAAGAACTCCGGGTCGAAAACTTCGGTAGCACGCTCGGCGTAGCCCGCACGCACAAGACCGGCGTAGGCCAAGAGCACGGCATCAAGCTCACCGCTAGTCACCTTGCCCATGCGGGTATCAATGTTGCCGCGCAGCGGACGAATGTCCAGGTCCGGGCGCAACGCCCTGAGCTGGCTGATACGGCGCGGAGCAGAGGTTCCCACGCGCGCACCCTCTGGCAGCTCCTTCAGCGTGAGGCCATCGCGGGCGATGAGCGCCTCGCGCGTGTCCTGGCGCTCCGGAACCACGAGGTCAAAGCGGTCGTCGGCAGCCGTCGGCAGGTCCTTGAAAGAATGCACGGCAATGTCGCACTCACCGCGGTCTACGGCCTCACGCAGGGCTTGCGTAAACACGCCCACGCCGATGCGCTCGACGGGTGCCATGTTGACATCACCCGGCGTTGTCACAATGTGCAGTTCGGCCTCGTAGCCAGCTTCTTTGAGCCAGTCCCGTACGTGACCCGCCTGCGTGGTGGCGAGCAGGGAACCTCGGGTACCGATCTTCAACATTTATGCGTCCTCTTCTTTGTTCTTTTCCGCGGCTTTCATCTGTGCGGCATCCGGTAGCTCCGTCATATCCACGGCCACGCCGCTGCCTTCGAGGTGCAACCCGAAGAGTTCCTGAAGTGCGGTTTCGTGGCTGACCGTACCGGAATTCGCCGCCAACTGCTTCGCGCGGACCGTGGGCTCATGGAGGAGTTTGTCGGCCACGCGCTTGAGCGCACGGTTCACGTCACCCAGTTGGCGCTCATCCAGCTCTGGGTGCTTCTGCTCTAAACGTGCGATTTCGCACTGCACGAGGTTGGCAGCTCGCTGGCGTAGTGCCGACACCGCCGGTACGACATCGCGCACGCGTTGGGCGGAGGCATAGGCCTCCAGCTCCTCGGTGACGATGCGCCGCGCCTGGACGTGCGGGCTGGTTCCAGCAGCGATATCGGTATCGGCGGCGTCGAGGGATTTGCTCAGGCGCTCAATATTGACCAGGTCAACCCCTTCGGCCTCAGCCGTCGCATCATCGATATCGCGTGGCAGGGACAAGTCCACGAGCATCAGTTCACGGTTGGCAACGTGGTAGCGCTCAACGTCGGCAGCCGTAATGGTGAAATCTTGCGCACCGGTGGCGGAAATGGCCATGTCCACGCTGCGGAGTTCTTGAGCACGGTCGGCAAAGTCGATGACATCCGCATACACACCCGCTTCGTGTGCATGCTGGGCGACGCGCTGCGCGCGCGCAAGCGTCCGGTTCGCAATGACCAGCTGCGCACCAAGCCGACCCGCATGGCTGGCCGCGAGCGACGCCATCGCGCCCGCCCCCAGGATGAGCACACGGGCACCATCCAGCCGCTCCCGCCCCATGCGGCTCAACGCCTGATCAAAAGCGAAGGACACCATGGACGCACCCGCCTCATCGATATCCGTCTCAGAATGAACGCGCTTGCCGGTGCGCAGTGCCGACTGCGCCAAGGCATGGATTCGTGGACCTGCAGTGCCCTGATCCGTGGCGGACTGGTAGGCGGCGCGAACCTGTCCGATAATCTGCTGCTCGCCTACCACCATCGAATCCAGCCCGGAGGTCACCGTCATGAGGTGCTCAGCGGCGGCATCGGCATAGCGAACGTACAGGTAAGTACGCAGTTCTTCCTCGTCCACCCCGGACACCTCGGCCACAGTGCGAACGACATCCTGGACGCCCGTATGGAAGGAATTAGTAACCGTATAGACCTCCATACGGTTACATGTGGAGATGATCATCGCCTCGGAGAGCGAATCCGCCTGAACCAGGGTCTGGCAGGCACTATTCTGCACGGCGTCGTCCATGCTCAGCTTTTCCAGCAGCGCTACCGGCGCTGACTGATGCGACATGCCCACGACGAGCACACTCATGCACTACCCTCCAGTTCTTCATCATCCCTTTGGATGACATAAATCAACCAAAAGACTACTAGCCTAAAGCTCTTTTCTGAAACTCACCAGAACTCCGGGGATTAATCCGCCAGCGCCTGCGCGAGCTCCTCGTTATCCACTTCCCAGCAGGCAAACTCCTCGTCGTCGATGACGACGACGGGCACTCGATCACCATATTCCATGGCCAGCTCGGGGTCCTCATCCACTACACGCACGATGAGCTCGTCCCCCGCCTGCTGAACCACAGGCGTGATCTGCTCGCGCACACGCTCACACGACCCGCACGTGGTGCGCACCATGAGCTCAACTGTGTGAGACATAAAAAGGGGCTCCTTAGTGAGACTCAAAACTTTTCGCGGTTTACTATGGACACGTTAGCCTGCCCACCCGTTGAAAGCTGAACGCGTGCCCCTCCCCCTTCCACCCGGTATGCCCGACTCCCCCCGCGAGTTCCTTGCCAACTGGACCGCGAGTAGGGGTAACCTCCGCAATTTCTTGGAGCAGCAGGCCTTTGCCCCACTCGGCGAAGAGCACCAGCGTGCGGCAGGTGAGGCGTCGGCAGCCGCGGCGGTGGAACAGCTCTTCGGCATCGACCTAGATTCCTTTTCCTCCGGCGTGGATTCCGTCCAAGGCTCCTTCGAGTCTGCGGGCTCGCGCTCCCTCACGCAGCCAGACCCCGACATCCCCCAGGACCTTGGCGCCGCTGCCTTCTTCGACGTAGACAATACGCTGGTACAAGGCTCCTCATTGGTCTCCTTTGCCTTGGGCCTGGCACGGCGACGCTACTTTTCGCTCTCCGAAATCCTGCCTATCGCATGGAAGCAGCTGAAATTTCGGGTATCCGGCTCTGAAAACACCGAGGACGTAGCGGCTGGACGCGTGCAGGCCCTCGAATTTGTCAAGGGCCGCTCGGTGGCAGAGATGGTTGCGCTGTGCGAGGAAATCGTCGACCAGTCGATGGCTGAAAAGGCCTATCCCGGTACAAAGCAACTTGCACAGATGCATCTCGACGCCGGCCAACAGGTATGGCTCGTCACCGCCACTCCGGTCCAGCTGGCGCAGATTTTGGCGCAGCGTTTCGGATTTACGGGTGCACTGGGCACCGTGGCGGAAGTCGAGGACGGCCGCTTCACCGGACGCCTCGTGGGCGATATTCTCCACGGCCCCGGCAAGATGCATGCGGTAGCCGCCTTGGCCACGCTGGAGAATCTCGACTTGGAACGCTGTACGGCCTACTCCGACAGCGCCAACGACGTCCCCATGCTCTCCATGGTGGGTACTCCGGTGGCTATTAACCCCGATTCAACGTTGCGCGATATTGCGGAAGAGAAAGGCTGGCTCATTCGCGATTACCGTTCCGTCCGCAAAGCCGTGCGCACTTACGGCATCCCCGCACTTGTCACTGCGCTGTTCTCCTATGGCGGCTGGCGCATTGCCCATCGCCGCTAGCTGCTCTGCTGCGCCTTCGTGCGCAGCATATCCATACACATCACTGCACCGATAAGAGCTGCATGCTGCTGTGGGTCTAGCCCTCCCGCAATGCTGAGGCGGTAGGTATTCTTCCCCGAAAGGAACTTGCCTACGCCGGACCACTCGTTAGTCACCTGCGCCAGCGGCTGCCCCTGACTACTAATGGTGATGTTCCAATCCCAAATATCACCCGTAATCTCAATCTCTGGGAAACCTTCCATTTCCATGGTCAGGCGCGTCTTAAACATGGCGAATCGCTTGGTCACCACCGCCATAGGCTTCTCGATGCCCGGCAGGTACACCTCATACGTATCCCGCACGAAGTTCGGCGGATCCTTGATCAGCATGAGCGGCTGCTGCGGGTTGCCCTGATCATCCGTGAAGGCCACCTCCAGGCTGCGGGAGGAATTGAAGAACATGTCTTTCAGGCTTCCGGACTGCACAATCGTGCCAACAGGCACACCTTGCTCATCCGCAATGAGGAATTGATCCTGAAGGAAGGACTTCGTCTGCGAGATTACGAGGGTGTCGAGCGTCAAAATTCGGGGCAACATAGTTCGCCATCATACGTACACACGGAAGGTCATGGGCGCTCACGGATAACACTCCCCATCTGTTCGGAAATAGATACTCAACATCACCTTCTAAAACGCGTATTAGTGCAGGTAGAGATAGATGTCCGAGGCGTCATATAGCCTACTGTTAGAACATTAGTTCTTACACTTTTTAGTCTATAGCCTCAAGAATCCGGGGGATTCACCGTGACAACCACTACTCCTACCGCCTACTTTTCCCACATGAACCCTGAATGCGCCCTCGCCATGGAGCGCAGCGCCGCGCGCCGCGCCGACTACCGTTCTTGGGCGGCCGCCATGCCTCCGCTCGATGAAGATTTCGATGTGGCGTGTCAGAGGCTCGTCGCCAAGCTTGGGCTCGCCCCACACACCATCACCGAATGTTGCCTTGCCGTACACCGGCTAGAGGACCTTCCCCAGGTGAAAGCGATGCAGGAAGAGCTCTTCCTGCTCGATATGCGAGCCCTCATCGCCATCGATTTCACCATGACCAAGCTGGGGGAAGTACCCCAGGAGACGCTCGCGCTTATCGACGCCTCCTTGGCCAACTACTTCATCCCCACCGCCCCCAACCAGACTTTTCCTACACCTCCGCAGATCGGCCGCAAAGTGCGCGATATTTGCAAGAGCATCGATAAAACGATTTCTTTCCGCGATACACGGAAGAAGGATTCCTACACCATGACGGACAATGGTGAGCGCGCCAACCTGGAGCTCAACACGGATAGCGCCACGGGCATCATCTTGGATAAATACATCAAAGAAGCCGCGAAGGAAAACGGGGTGTCCACAGCCGATGCTGTAAAGAAGCTCATCGCCGGCAGCATTACACCACCGTCGACGGTCATCCTGCACACGTATCAGGCCACCGATATCGAGAACGCACCGACGCTCGTACAGGGCTATGGCTGGACGTCTCAAGAGATGCCTACGACCCGCACTCGTGACCTGTCCTCGGAGCCGGAAGCCTCGGATAGCTATGTTGCCTCGGAGCTCATCCGAAAATACGTCGAGGGGCGCGACGGCACGTGCCGCGCTCTTGGCTGCAATCGGCCGGCCCACCTGTGCCAGATGGACCACCGCGTCAACTACGCCGACGGCGGCCCAACCCATCCGAGTAATCTCGCCTCGCTGTGCCAGCACCATCACAACATGAAGACCGATGGCCGTGCGCATTACATCATGGACCCCATAACCGGGGATATCGTATGGCTCTTCGAGGATGGAACCTGGGCCATGACGGAGCCCACCGGCCCGCTGGCGAACAAGACCAAGCGCTGGGCCCAAACCGTAGCCCAGAAGATCACTGCTATCCGCCAGCGCGCCCACGAGCAAGCTCAGGCGCTCAAGAAGGAACTAGACGCCGAGGCAGCCGCCAAGGCTGCGGCGCAAGCCCAGGCTCCCAGCACTCCCCCAGAGGACATCCCGTTCTAAACCTCGCCGTCGTCTGACTCGACGGCGTCCACCCGGCAGCCACTACAGAAAGGACCCCACACTATGACCCCTCCGTCGTCTGAGGCGACGAGAAGCCCAGACAGCAGAAACTCCCCGTCACAATCACGAAGGACTATGCGGGGAGCTGCGAGCCACGTTTTACTTGCCCAGCTTGCGACGCTGAACGCGGGTGCGGCGCAGCATCTTGCGGTGCTTCTTCTTGGACATGCGCTTGCGGCGCTTCTTGATGACAGAACCCATAACAGGTTTCCTCACTTTCGGTATCAGTACGTACGTAAACCGGCCGACAACGCCTGGAATGAAACCGCACGGTGCACTCGATGCGGCCCCACACAACGGGGAGACACAGGCGTACCGTTGCCGACACGAATGCCCACCATCTTACCTAGCGCCGTTCCCAGCACCAAAACTAAGGGCAGCGCCCACCGCCGTGGACCGTAGGAATCCACAGAGGTGGGCGCTGTCAGAGAGAGATGAACGCTAGGCTCCGTACACGGATGCCTCAAGGTATTCCTTGACGGCGGATTCATGAACGCGGAACGAACGTCCCACGCGCACTGCCGGCATGTCACCTGCGTGAACCAACCTGTACACCGTCATCTTGGAGACACGCATGATCTCCGCAACCTCGGCAATAGTCAGGAAAGTTCCCTTATCTTCATTCGTCATAGTTTATTTAACCCTTCAGCACGTGACGCGCTGTAGGCTTCCCCTCCCACAGGACTATCACGCACGCGCTCCTGCAAGCTTAGCGTGAAACCTGTGACTAATGCGACCCAAGTGCCAATTTTTTCCACATTCGCACCGTTGTTCCCCAGAAACTCGCCGCACAACAATCGTCACACCATTCCCATTGAGGAAGGAGAAAACTAGGCTAGCTCCTGCGCACGCTGGGCACATGCCTCCGCCGCACGGAAGAAAGCACCCCGAATACCGGACTCCTCAAGCTCGCGTAGGGCCGCCGCGGTAGTTCCCCCCGGAGAGGTCACCCCCGCGCGAAGAGCGACGGGATCTTTGCCCGATTCCGTCATCATGGTGCCTGCGCCCTGGGCGGTGCGGGTGGCCAGCTTTTCGGCAACGTCACGGGTGAGGCCGAGCTGTACGCCGGCGTCGATAAGCGCCTCTGTGACAAGGAAATAGTAGGCAGGCGCGGAGCCAGCCAAGGCGGTCGCGGCATCGATGTGCTTCTCTTCGATGACAGCAACCTCACCGACGGCCTCGAGCAGCTTGACGACGCCACCGAGCTGCTCCTCAGTCACATGCTGACCGCCCGCACACGTGCACATGCCTTTGCCGACGAGCATGGGGGTGTTGGGCATCACGCGGACGACCGGTACGCCGTCGCCTGCGGCCTTCTCCAGGGTGTCGAGGGTCAAGCCCGCAGCCATGGACACCACGACTGCGTCCTGGGAAATATCGAGACCGTCGAGCAACTCGACGATGGCATAGGGCTTCACACACGCGAAGATGTACTCAGCGCCATCAATCGCCTGCGCGTTATCACTGGTGACGGTCACACCATAGGTGCCGTGCAGTTCTTCACCGCGCTCTGAACGGCGGTTGGTCACCACGATGTCTGCAGCGTCGTAGCCTGCGCTCACCAGCCCGGAAACTAGGGCTTCGCCGATTTGTCCTCCACCAAGTACTGCAATTTTAGTCATGATCCCAGGGTGCCAGAAACCCTGGGTCACGGCTACATCACGACGAGCAGTGGTCCAAAGGTAAGCACGAGGCCCGCCACGGCAGCGAGGAACATGGACAAGCCGTCGCGGCTGGTACGCAGAGCGTGAACGATACCGACGATGACACCGGTGACGACAACGCCGAGCACCACGACGACGAGGCGGTCGAAACGGTCCCAGAGGATTTCAAAGCCCTTGAATACGATGGCGCCCAGCACGATGCCCACGAGGGCGAGCAGGACGACGGCGAAGGGGTTGAGCTTCTCCTCCTCGTAGTCCTCGTCATACTCGTCGTATTCTTCGACGTCATTCTCGACGGCCTCGAGTTCACCCGTGGTGAAGGTGTCCTCGGTTTTGTCCCCAGTCTTATCCTCAGTCTTAGTCTGAGCCTCTTCCTCGACCTCTGTATCAGTCTTCTTCTCAGGCGTGTCCTTGACGCGCTGAATGACGCGGGTGTCCTCGGTGGAGGGCTGGGAACGCTGGGGCTCAGAATCGACCTTGTCCGGCCGCTCCACGCGTACGGCGTCTGCCTGCGGCGTGGAGTCAGTCTTCTCGGCGTCCTTCTGCGGAGCGGGGATAACAGGCGCAGTCTCATCGATAGAGACGTTGGAGTGCTTCGCTTCGGCCGGGGTTGCCTTCACCTTCTCGAGGTTGCCGGTCAGCTCCGCGACGGAGATGCCGCCTTCCTCAAGACTGCGGCGACGGCGGCGCGAGCTCTTCTCTCCACCGGAGCGATCCTTCTGGTTGCGGGCCAGCAGCTCCGCAACTGTCAACTGTTTCTCGTCAGCCACGTTTCTTTCCTATTCCAGTCCCTTATCGGTACGGCGCAAAATGACACCTTCACGGAGAGCCCAGGGGCAGATCTCTAGCTTCTCGATTCCCAGGGCACGCATACTCGCCTCGGCCACAAGAGCACCCGCGACGATTTGGTGCGATCGGGTAGAACTTACACCCTCAAGGTCTGCCCTGTCAGCTGCAGTCATGCGAGAAATGAAAGAAATGAGCTGACGCAGACCCGGTGCGGTGAGGGTGCGCTTCACATACGGACCCGCCGAAGACGGTGCGGCACCGGTGAGTCGGGCCAGCGTACGGAAGGTTTTTGAGGTTCCGACACCCAAGCCGGAGGGGCCCAGGGCGCGCATCTGATCGGCAACGCCAACCAATTCCGCATCAATATAGTCACGGAGGAGATTCACCTTGGATTTTTCCGGCGGATCGGTGTCGAACCAATTGTGAGTCAGACGGCCAGCGCCGAGGTCGAGAGAGAAAGCGAGCTCTGGGTGCTCGTCGGTACCGGTGGACAGCTCGAGGGAGCCGCCGCCGATGTCGAGGTTGGTGATGCGACCCGCGGACCAGCCATACCAGCGGCGCACGGCCAAGAAGGTCAGGCGGGCTTCTTCTTCACCAGACAGGATTTCTAGGCGGACGCCGGTGTTCTTTTCCACTTCATCAAGAACCTCGGCCGAGTTCGTAGCTGAACGCACCGCAGAGGTGGCAAAAGCCATGAGCTCATCGCATCCCAGCTTGTCGCCCAGCTCCTTGGCTTCACCCACCGCAGAGATAAGCTTTTTCAAGCCCTTCTCGTGGATGTTGCCCTTTTTGTCGAGCTGCTCCACGAGACGCAGGGGCGTCTTCCAGTCGCTCATCGGGGTGGGCCGGCCACCGGTTGCGGCATCGACCGCAACGAGGTGGACGGTATTACTTCCGACGTCTAATACACCTAATCGCACACCCCCACAGTAGTAGGTCTACCGTGGGTAGGTGTGAATCGCCCGAAATCAAATGAGGTTTACCTGGGATTTCCCACCTCTTCCCCCGCTGCCAAGTCCATCCTTTCGGGCCGCGAAAAGGCCCCTGACTTCCCACGAGAGTGGTTTGAGTTCACCGATCCCGAGGACCCTTTACACGTCTACTCGATAGACCTCACGTGGCTCGAGTCGCATTATGAATGCCAGTTTGGAACCGAACGATGCCACGGCATCGATAAGCAACAGCGCGACGTTGGTTGCTGTGTACATGGCGCCTACATGGCCGATGACATCGACCGCGACCAGCTTGCCGACGCCGTGGCGCGCATGCCCGCACGCTACTGGCAGCACCGCCCCGAGGGCGTCGACGAGTATCTCCAGAATGGTCAGCCCGAGGAACTAGAGCCGTGGTTGGAATGGGATGAGCTCGACGGTGATGACGGTGAGCCGGAGCCGGCGTTGAAGACGCCGCTTGTCGACGGCGCCTGCATCTTCGCCAACCGCGACGGGTGGGCCACGGGCCCTGGCTGCGCCATCCATCAGTGGGCACTCGACGCTGGTGAGGAGCTCACCGTGGTCAAGCCAGAGGTCTGCTGGCAGGTGCCCATTCGCCGCCACGAGGATTACGAGGAGCGTCCTGATGGCGAAGAGATTCTGCGCACCACCATTGGCGAGTATGACCGCCGTGGTTGGGGCAATGGTGGCGAAGATTTTGATTGGTGGTGCTCAGCTGCTCCAGCCTGCCACACGGCAAAGGAGCCGCTGTGGAAGTCTCAAAAAACCGAGCTCATCGCGCTGTTAGGCGAAGACTGCTATGAGATCCTGGCCCGCCACTGCGAAGCGCGGGCACGCTCGGGAGTAGATTTCCCGCACCACCCGGCGGATCCCCGCGCTTAGGCCTCGAACTTGTAGCCCAAGCCGCGCACGGTGACGAGGTGCTTCGGGTGGGAAGGTTCCGACTCGATCTTGGAGCGGAGGCGCTTAACGTGAACGTCGAGCGTCTTGGTGTCACCGACGTAGTCCGCGCCCCAAATGCGGTCAATGAGCTGGCCGCGAGTAAGCACGCGGCCAGCGTTGCGCAGGAGGTACTCGAGGAGATCAAACTCTTTGAGCGGCATCGAGACCGGTTGGCCGGCAACGAGCACGGTGTGGCGTTCCACATCCATGCGCACGCGGCCGCCTTCCAGAATCTGGTTGTGCGGCTCCTCCTCGCCGCCCTCCGAGGACACCTCGTGGCCACGGCGCAGCACCGCGCGGATGCGGGCAATGAGTTCGCGGGAGGAATAAGGCTTGGTCACGTAATCGTCGGCACCGAGCTCAAGGCCAACCACCTTATCGATCTCCGAATCACGCGCGGTGACCATAATGACCGGCACCGAGGAGGTAGCGCGCAGTTGCTTGCAGACGTCCGTGCCAGACATGCCCGGCAACATCAGATCCAGCAAGACGATGTCCACGGTGTTGGCCGCGAACTGTTCCAAGGCGCTGGGCCCGTCGGGGGCTAGGAGAACATCGAAACCTTCTTTGCGAAGGAGGAATGCAAGGGGATCTGCAAGCGACTCTTCATCTTCGACGATGAGGATGGTGGTCATTGCGATTTATCCTTTCGACGAGCGGCTACGCGCGCGACTGCACGCTGCAGGCCAGGAGCGGCGGAGCTGACGGCCCCGTCTTCTTTATTATCCTTATTATCTACAGTATCCGCTGGCTTTTCTTCGGTGTAGATAGGGAGCTCGATTGTGAACGTCGAGCCAGTTCCCGGCCGAGACCACAGCTTGATATTGCCGCCATGGTTGGCCACGACGTGCTTAACAATGGCCAGGCCCAGTCCGGTTCCACCGGTCTGGCGAGAGCGGGCCTTGTCCACGCGGAAGAAGCGTTCAAATACGCGCTCTTGGTCTTCCGGAGCGATGCCGATGCCACGGTCAGTGACGCGGACAAGGACAACGTTTCCACTGACCACCTTTTGAGTAACTGACACCGGCATCTCATCTGGTGAGTAGTGGATAGCGTTGGAAATGAGGTTTGAGATAGCGGTAACCAACAGGGATTTATCTCCCATCACCCGCACGCCGACGGATTCGCCGCGGGTGAGCTGATTATTGTGGGCGTCGGCAGCCAGCTGGTTGCGCGTCATGGCCTCGTCGACGATCTCATCGAGGTCAACCGGTTCCATCTCCGGAAGGGCTTCTGCACCCTGCAGCTTGGACAAAGAGATTAGCTCGTTGACCATATCCGCCATTCGAGCGGCTTCCTTCTGGACCTTGCTGCCGAAGTACTCGACGTGTTCGGGGTCCCCGGTGTCTTGCAGGAGGGCCTCGGCCAGCAGCGCGATGCCGCCGACGGGCGTCTTGAGCTCATGGGACACGTTTGCCACAAAGTCGCGGCGAGCGGATTCCATGCGGACAGATTCGGACTCGTCGGTGCCGTAGACGATGATGAAGCGGTCGTCGTTAAGCGTCAGCGGTTTGACCACTGCACGCACCTGGGTGACGCGGTTGCCGGTGCGGCGCTTGGGGATGGACAAATCCAGAGTGCGGGTCTCCTTATCCTCGAAGACCTCCTGCGCCACGGACCAAATATCCGGGTTCACGGCGCGATCGTGGACCATCGACATCTCGTGCGCCGCCGGGTTGGAAAAGATGACCTCTTTGGAGCGCGAGAGCACCGTCATCCCGGACGGCGATCCGCCCACCGCCAGGTGGAGGACTTGGCTCACGCTGGTGACTTGGTTGGAGTCAGCGTCGCGGGCGCGGCGGCTCTCCAGTCTTTCGCGGATACGCCTAAGAACCGGTATGGCAAGGCCACAGGCCGCCACTCCGGCTAAGAAAGCGAAGACAAGTTCCACGATGATTCACACCTCAAAAGAAATCCCCACGGAGTATAGACTCCCTGGGGATTGTGCGCAGTACGCGAAGGCGTAGTTACTTCTTGGCGCCCTGTGCAGCAACGGCGGCGGCGCCAGCAGCGGCGGCCTCCGGGTCGAGGTAAGTGCCGCCCGGGTTCACCACGGAGCCGTCCCCGGTGATTTCGTAGACCAGCGGGATGCCCGTCGGAATGTTGAGGCCAGCAATCTCCTCATCGGAAATCTGATCCAGGTGCTTGACCAGCGCACGCAGAGAGTTACCGTGTGCAGCAATGAGAACGGTCTCGCCCTTCTTGGCGCGCGGGAGGATCTCCTCCTCGAAGTAAGGAACGAAGCGCTCGACAACGTCCTTCAGGCACTCGGTACGCGGAACCTGATCCAGGTTGGCGTAGCGCGGGTCCCCAGCCTGGGAGTACTCAGCGCCATCCTCGAGCTCCGGCGGCGGGGTGCCATAGGAGCGGCGCCATGCCATGAATTGCTCCTCGCCGTACTTGTCCTTGGTCTCAGCCTTGTTGAGGCCCTGCAGCGCGCCGTAGTGACGCTCGTTGAGGCGCCAGTCACGCACGACTGGGATCCAGTGGCGATCAGCCGCGTTGAGGGCGATGTTGGCGGTGCGGATGGCACGACGCAGGAGGGAGGTGTACACAACCTCCGGCAGGATGCCCTGCTCCTTGAGCAGCTCGCCGCCGCGCTTGGCCTCGCCTTCACCTTTGGCGGTGAGGTTGACGTCTACCCAACCGGTAAATTGGTTGGACTCGTTCCATTCGGACTGTCCGTGTCGAAGAAGAATCAGCTTTCCGTTACTCATAAACACCAGCATGCCACGTTTTTCGGCAGCGCGTCAGGTGGTTTTAATATCCGATTGCCCGGCGCGCATGGCAATCCGGAATTTCGATACTCATGGCGTCGGCGTAGATGTTTTCGAGCTGCGTTGCGGCGGCCGCCCAACTGAACTGCTGGGCATGATCGACGGCGGCTTCGCCCATGGCGATGCGGCGGGGGTCGTCGTCAAGCAACTGCTCCAAGGCATCCGCCCAGTCCTCCGCTCCATGGGAATGCACGAGCAAGCCCGTATCCCCGTCCGCCACGGCAATGGGCAGACCGCCGACGGCCGCGGCGACAACGGGCGTGCCCGATGCTTGCGCCTCCATGGCCACGAGGCCGAACGACTCGTTATAGCTCGGCACCGCCACAATATCCGCCGCCTGATAAATAGCCACTAGCTCCTGCGACGGGCGCGGGCTGAGGAAGCGCACAACGCGTTCCACGCCCAGCTTGCGCGCCAAGTTGTGATAGGTGTCTGGGGAGGAATTCGCACCGGAGGCACCTCCGCAGATAATGACGCGCAGGCGGCGATCCGGATCGCGCTCCATCAGCTCCGCCGTTGCGCGAATAAGGACCTCAGGACCCTTGAACTTCTGCAGGCGGCCAACAAAGGCCACGACCTTCGTGTGCAGCGGAATACCCAGCTGGCGGCGAGCGCGCTCCGTCATGCGGTCAGTGCCCGGGGTGAACAGCTCCGTGTCGGCGCCGGGCGATACGACGACGATATTTTCTGGTGACGCATCGTAGTGCTCCACCAAGTCGCGTGTTTCCTGCGCGGTATTGACCACGAGGATGTCGGCGTTATCCACCAGTTGCTGCTCACAGATTCGGCGCGCTTCGGTCTCGGGGGTGTCATCAAGCGTGCGGTGCACGTTCTTGACCGCAGCCAAGGTGTGTGCCGTATGCACCAGCGGTACGTCCCACAAGTCTCGCAGCAGCCAGCCCACCTGCCCGGACAGCCAATAGTGGGAATGAATAACGTCATAATCCACGTTGAAGCAGCGCGCGAAGTTAAAAATTCCGCCGGTAAACGCCGCGAGCTGCGTAGGCAGTTCTTCCTTGCTCAGGCCCTCGTACGGGCCAGCAACGATATTGATGACGCGCAGGCGCTCCTCGACGTCCACCACTTCCCCCTGACTCGGGCGCGTGGCGCGAGTAAAAACATCCACGGTGACGCCCAGGCGCGCGAGCTGGCGGGCAGTATTGAGCACGTACACATTCATGCCTCCGGCATCACCGGAACCGGGCTGCTCGAGGGGTGAAGTATGCATGGAGATCATCGCGATGCGCATAGTCACCCAGTGTATCTGGAAAGCAGCCACGTTATACTGGCTCCCAACTTCAAAGACGTGACCGAAAGGTGTAGAGATGTCGGCATTCGAGTCCAAGGCGTGGCTCCAGCACTATCCAGAATGGACCCCGCACAGCTTGGAATATGGGGACACCACGCTTCTCGATGTCTACGACAACAACCTCGCCCTGCACCCCGACAAGTCCGCAACCTACTTCTTCGGCCGCACACAAACGTATGCCGAGCTGGACAAGCAGGTGCGCCGCGCAGCTGCTGGTCTGCGCGCCTTCGGCGTTCGCCCAGGCGACCGCGTCGCCATCGTGGCTCCGAATTGCCCGCAGTTCATCGCGTCCTTCTGGGCCGTGCTGAAGTTGGGCGCTATCGCGGTTCTCCACAACCCGCTGTACACCGCCCACGAGCTCGAAGGTCTATTTCAGAACCACGGCGCACGTATCGCCATCGCGTGGGATAAGACGGCCTCCACCTTGGAAAAGCTGCGCGCCATGACGAGTCTGGAGACTGTCGTCTCCATCAACATGGTCAACGCCATGCCGACGCCGCAGCGTCTGGCCCTGCGCCTGCCGATTCCACCGCTGAAGTCCAAGCGCGATCAGCTCACTGCCCCAGCCCCGAACACGGTGCCGTGGGAGTCCCTCGTGGGCAATGCCATCGGTGGCGATGGTTCCAACGTTCTCTCCCCGGAGGAAGTCACCAAGGACACCACCGCGATCATCCTCTACACCTCGGGGACGACGGGTAAGCCTAAGGGCGCGGAGCTTACACACGGCAACCTTTTCTCCAACCTGCTCATGGGTAAGCACTGGGTACCTAGCCTGGGCGATTCCCCGGAGCGCATGTTGGCTGCCCTGCCGTTCTTCCACGCCTATGGCCTCACTATGAACGCCACCTTGGCACCCCTCATCGCTAGTGAATTGGTCCTCCTGCCGAGCCCGCAGATGCCACTCATCATGGATCTCATGAAGAAGCACACCCCCACCTGGATTCCGGGCGTGCCGACTCTCTACGAGCGCATCGTGGCCAAGGCAGAGGAAGACGGTGTGTCCCTCGATGGCGTCCGCGCAGCGTTCTCCGGCGCATCTACCCTGCCGGTCAACACCGTGGAGAAGTGGGAGAAGTACACCGGCGGCATGCTGGTTGAAGGTTATGGTCTCACTGAGTGCTCGCCCATCATCGTGGGTAACCCTATGAGCTCCGACCGCCGTCCCGGCTACGTGGGCGTCCCCTTCCCTGATACCGAGATTCGCATCGCCAACCCGGAGAACCTCGATGAGACCATGCCGGATGGTGAAGAAGGCGAGGTCCTCGCCCGCGGCCCACAGGTATTCAAGCGCTACTTCGATGATGAGGAAGCCACCCAGAATGCTTTCCACGGTGACTGGTTCCGCACCGGCGATATGGGCGTTATGGAAGAAGACGGCTTCATTCGTTTGGTCAGCCGCATCAAGGAGATCATCATTACCGGCGGCTTCAACGTCTACCCTGGCGAGGTCGAAGAGGTTCTGACCTCCCACCCAGACGTCGACGAGGCCGCGGTCGTGGGCCGCCCGCGCTCGGATGGCTCGGAAGACGTCGTGGCTTGTGTCATTTTGGCCGATGGTGCCGCCATGGATCCGGAAGGCCTGAAGGATTACTGCCGCGAGCGCCTGACGCGCTACAAGGTTCCGCGCACCTTCTACCACTTCGAGCAGCTCGCCACGGACCAGCTGGGCAAGATTCGCCGCCGCGAGGTACAGGAGGATCTGCTCAAGCGGCTCAAGGTTGAGAAGTAGCTGGTTTCAACCGCCCTGGCTCTGTAGACCACCCCACCCTAACTCTGAAAAGTCGCGCCGAAAAGGCTCGAAACTCCCAGACTTTTTAGAGTTAGGACGGTTGTCGCGCACCTAGGGCTCATCGCTGCTACATTGAGATTCACACTTTCCGGGGGATAAGTATGAACCAACGTGTCGTACGCGGGCAGACGGACTCACTGCTGCTCAGCTCCTCTTAGATGAGTCCTTGACCTTCCCTCTCCATCTCGCCGGGTTAGGCGCCTTGCCACCGTCCAGCGACTATTCACCCGTGTCGATGGTTCCCCGCGCAGCTCCTTTCGTTACGGGTAGCAACTTTGCAAAGTTTTGCGAGACGACGGTCACAAATTAGTTATACTGTTCCACACATAACATATTTGACCACCTAAGGAGTTCTCGCTCATGACCGAAGCCCCTGCGAAAGCGCCCTCTGCCTACGAGACCAAGGCATGGCTGCAGTACTACCCCGAGTGGACCAAACCCCACTTGGACTACGGCGACAAGACTCTCTTGGATTCCTACCAGGAAACCGTCGAGGCCTACGGAGATAGGCCAGCCACCTGGTTCTTCGGCAGCCAGATGACCTACCGCGAGCTCGATACCCACGTGCGCGCCGCCGCCGCAGGATTAAAGGCCTTCGGAATCCGCCCCGGTGACCGCGTAGCAGTCGCCCTTCCAAATTGTCCTCAGCACGTGGCGGTGTTCTACGCCATCCTGAAGCTGGGAGCGACCGTCGTGGAGCACAACCCGCTCTACACCGCCCCAGAGCTGGAGCCGCTCTTCAACGACCACGCCGCGCGCGTGGCGGTGGTCTGGGACAAGGCGAGCCCGACCTTCGAGAAGCTGCGCGATTCCACCCCGCTGGAGACCATCGTCACGGTCAACATGATTGAGGCGATGCCGCGCCGCAAACAAGCGCTCCTACGCCTGCCCATCCCCTTCATTAAAGACAAGCGCGAGGAACTCTCCG
This sequence comes from Corynebacterium minutissimum, assembly GCF_016889765.1. Classification (NCBI taxonomy): domain Bacteria; kingdom Bacillati; phylum Actinomycetota; class Actinomycetes; order Mycobacteriales; family Corynebacteriaceae; genus Corynebacterium; species Corynebacterium minutissimum. The sequence continues at coordinate 1,580,364 of NZ_CP069533.1, read as the reverse complement.
TCCCGGCCCCCAATACCGTGCCATGGAGCGCCCTTACTGGTCGAGCCATCGGCGGCCACGGCCACAAGCTGACAGACGCGAAGGTCGATCATAACGACACTGCACTCATTCTCTACACCTCCGGCACCACGGGAACCCCGAAGGGCGCGGAGCTGACCCACTCCAACCTGTACTGCAACATGAAGATGGCGGAGTCCTGGGTTCCGAAACTTGGAGAAGAGGCCGAACGAATGCTGGCGGCCCTGCCCCTCTTCCATGTGTACGGCCTCACCCTTATCGCGGCACTCGGCGTGCAGATCGGTGGCGAGCTGGTTTTGGCGCCGGCCCCGAAGATTCCGCTCCTGCTGGACATCATGAAGAAGCGCCGCCCCACCTGGATGCCGGGCGTGCCCACCATTTATGCCAAGGTTATGGAGGCAGCCAAGGAACAAGGCATTGACCTGCACGGCATTGAAAACAGCCTCTCCGGCGCGGCCGCCTTGCCGCCGGAAATCGTCGAGGAATGGGAAGCCCTCACCGGCGGTCTTCTTGTGGAAGGCTACGGCCTGACGGAGACCTCCCCCATCGTTACGGTGAACCCGCTCAACAAGAACCGCCGCCCGGGGTATATCGGTATTCCTTTCCCGGATACCGAGGTACGCATTGGCAACCCAGATAACCTCGACGAGACCCAGCCGGACGGCACCGCGGGCGAGCTCCTCGTGCGCGGCCCTCAGGTGTTCAAAGGTTACTTCAATATGCCGGAGGCCACCGAGAACGCCTTCCACAATGGCTGGTACCGCACGGGTGACATGGCAATTATGGAGTCAGATGGCTTCATCAAGATTGTCTCCCGCATCAAGGAGATGATCATTACAGGCGGCTTCAACATCTACCCGGCGGAGGTCGAAGACGTCATTCGCCAGCACCCAGACGTGACCAACGTGGCTGTCGTGGGCTTGCCCCGTGACGATGGTTCTGAGGACGTCGTGGGATGCATTGTGCTTAACGACGGCGCCGTGCTCGACCCCGAAGGCCTCAAGGACTACTGCCGTGAGCGCCTTACCCGCTACAAGGTTCCGCGCAGGTTCTACCACTTCGAGCACCTCGCGTCGGACCAGCTGGGCAAGGTCCGCCGCCGCGAAGTGCAGAAGGAACTCTTGGAGCTCATCAAAGAGCACGCATAGGCTTAGGCAGCACGTTCGGCATAGCTCATGAAGCGGCTGGGGTTGAACGTTGAGTAGAACTCCTCCCCGGCCCAGATCAGCTGGCTCACCAGAGTACTCAACTGGTGATCCAGCTGCGCGTCCGTGTAGCCCCAGCCAGTAGGGATGCGGGCCGTGGTGACGAGGACTAGGTCCTCGTCGGCACCTCGACGTACAGTCTCAATGCGCGCGGAGTACGCATACTGGACATCATTCTTGAATTCCGCCCAGCGCACGAGGGCATCAAGGTCACAGAGGCACCGCCCTGACGGGGTCACGAGACTCAGTTCGATATCGTCGGAGCCGTCGCATGCCGACTGCACCGTGATCGTGTGGTCTTCAATCGTGATGCCCACCGTGCCGTTGCCGTGGTTCACAACGTGAACTGGGTGCTCCATCGAGACGAGGCGCGTTGCGCGTTGGTGCACGCGCCACATACCGACTGCTGATACCTCGTACACCTCACTGAAATAGTGTGGAGACACGGGTTTGAGCCCAGCACCGCGCATAGGTTCGGAGGGTTCCTCCGGAAAATGCTCATCGAAGCGTGCAAAGACCGCCGAGAGGGACTTCGCGTATCCAGAAATGATGCTCTTGAGCTGCGAATTCGTTGCTGTCGACGGCAGGTAAGGCGGTGCATAAACGCGCAGATGTGAGTGCGCTATGGAGCTTCCACAGGGCTCGGCGACGAGATTGCCGGAGATACCTCCACCGTTAAAGTCGTTGACGTCCATACGCAAGGGCTGCCGGTCTGGATCGAAGCACACCGAGCCACCCCAATAGCCAAGAATGGAGAGGCCTCCCAGCTCGTCGTTGACGCCAATACTCATGCGGCCACCCGGGATCCGGATGGTAGGCAGGCCCATGGAGTTGTTTTCCAGCGTGCCGGCTAGCTTCTCCATGGCCTTCTTTACGCGCCTAGTGCTGAGTGCTGCTGGGGTTTTGGCTGGTTTATGAGATGCGGTTTGAGACATTGTCCCCCCTAGAAATTTGTGTGTTACCTACATACTGAGCGAGCTGGTCGTGAGGTCCCCACACACGTCACTCTCCCCCGAGCTGCTGCAGTGCCGCCAAGAATACAAAAGGTTGAGCATCTTCGCTCGTCGAGAAGCGCGAGAGCACCCCCACCTCCACATCAAACGTGAGAAAAACCTCACATTTTGCGCGCGGGAGGCCCTCTATTAGTCGAGCTTCGACTACGGTGGCGTCATCATGATTAGTTATGTTGGGCAAACTAATGCTCTTCAACTAGTCAGAGACCTATCCCCGACCAGCACAAAGAGGAAAAATGCCTGTAACTCCGCTGCATTCTATGCCCCACCCAGCCGTCCTTTTCGCGGGTCAGGGCTCTGAATGGCAAAGCTTCATCGCTGCCGCTACGCACACTCCAGCCACTGCCCAGCGCCTGCAGGAGGTTCTCGCCCAGGCTCGCCTGCTCATCGCCCCGGTAGCCCGCTCGGTAGCCTCCACATGTCCCGGTGCGGTGGAACGTGTGGAGCAACTCATCGGCGGGGAGGCAGAACGCGAGCCCGGCGATGTACTCCCAGCCGTCTCCATCCCGGGCATCGTGCTGGGACAAATTGCGGCCATCGAGCAACTCCGGGACCTTGGTGTCTCGCTCGACCTGACCGCGGGGCACTCGCAGGGAAGCTTGGGGGAGATGGCCGTCGATAAGCCAGCGGAAGCCCTAGCCCTAGCCCTCCTCATGGGCACGGCCTCTACGGCGGTAAACGGTACCGATCCGCGCTCGCAGATGCTGTCGGTGCGCGGGCTCGAGCGCGACTTCCTTGTCAAGCGCCTGCACGGCACAGCGGACATCGCCGTGGTGAATGGGCGGCGGCACCACGTGTTATCTGGCAGCCCAGAAGACCTTGCGGCAACGCGCGCGGCGATTGAAAGCGATGTTGCGCAGCACAATGCCGCCCTGGAGGAGCGCACTATCGGTGGTGACGAGCTTGAAGCACGTTTCGACGAGCTGCCCGTGGCCCTGCCTTTCCATAACCCGGTGCTCGCCATGGCCGCTGAACGCACCGTGGCGTTGGCGCAGAAATGCGGCTTGGATGAACAAGCCGCTCGCGAGCACGCAGAGGCCATCCTCGTGGCTGAGCACAATTGGCCGCAGACGCTAGATGCTCTGGACGCTACTCACCTCATCGTTCTCGACCGCGCTCTGACTTCTATCACGCGCCGCGCGGTGGAGGGCACCGGGGTTGTCGTCGTGGAGGCCGCCACCCCACAGGCCATCGACTCTCTCACCACGCCCGGCACCGAACTGTCCACTGCACTGAACTACGCCGACTTTGCACCACGCATCCTTGAGCTTCCCGGCGGGCGCACCGTTACGCAGACGCGCTTTTCGGATCTCACGGGCCTCTCCCCCATCATGCTGGGCGGCATGACTCCGACCTCCGCTGACGGTGAGATCGTGGCCGCGGCGGCAAACGCCGGACACTGGACGGAGATGGCCGGTGGTGGCATGTACTCCGATGAGGTCTTCCGTGCCCACCTCGCAGTCATGGAAAAGCACCTGCACCCGGGCCGCACTGCGCAGTTCAACACCATGTTCTTCGATCGCTTCCTGTGGAACCTGCAGTTTGGCCAGGCACGCATCGTGCCCAAAGCCCGTGCGGCCGGTGCGCCTTTCAACGGCGTGTGCATCTCTGCCGGCATCCCAGAAGTGGAGGAAGCCGGCGAGCTCCTCGCCCGCCTGCACGAGGACGGCTTCCCCTACATTTCCTTCAAACCCGGCACCGCCAAGCAGATCCGAGACGTGCTGGCCATCGCCGCTGCCTACCCGGAGGATCAGATCATCATGCAGGTCGAGGACGGGCATGCTGGCGGTCACCACTCCTGGGTAAACCTCGATGACATGCTGCTGGAGACTTACGCTGAGATTCGTGCTCACAGCAACGTCTACCTTGCCGTGGGCGGCGGCATCGCCACACCGGAGCGCGCCACGGAGTACCTCACCGGCGCGTGGGCGAAGAAGCATGGTGTGCCTGCCATGCCTGTCGACGCCGTCTTCCTCGGCACCGTCGCCATGGCCACCAAGGAGGCAAAAGCTACCGACTCCGTCAAGGAACTACTGGTCAACACTCCGGGTATCGGCCCAGAGGACAACGGCGGATGGGTAGGCCGTGGCCGCGGCGCGCACGGCGTGGCATCATCGCAGTCCCACCTGCTGGCAGACATCCACGACCTGGACAATTCCTTCGCTGCTGCCTCACGCCTGATTACCTCCCTGAGCATCGAGGAGTACCCGGCACACCGCCAGGAGATCATCGGTGCACTGGCCAAGACCTGCAAGCCCTACTTCGGCGACGTGGAATCCATGACCTACGCTGCGTGGCTGGAGCGCTTCGTGGATCTGGCCCACCAGTTCGTGGATCCGAGCTGGGATGACCGTTTCCTGGATCTCCTCCACCGCGTCGAGGCCCGCCTGAATCCGGCTGACCACGGACAGATTGAAACGCTTTTCGCTGACGTAGCGGATGTCCACGATGCCCCGCAGGCCGTCGCAAAGCTGCTGGCTGAATATCCCGCTGCACGTACCACCGAGGTCTCCGCGCGCGATGCCGCCTGGTGGATTTCGCTGCACTACAAGCACGTCAAGCCCATGCCGTGGGTACCTGCCATCGATGGTGACCTGAAGTCCTGGTTTGGCAAAGATACCCTGTGGCAGGCCCAGGATGAGCGCTACACCGCCGACCAAGTGCGCATCATCCCGGGTCCAGTGGCCGTGGCAGGTATTACCGCGAAGAACGAGCCGGTGGCAGACCTGCTTGCCCGCTTCGAGCAGGCCACCACGGATGCGCTGCTGGAGCAGGGCTCGACCCCGCAGAAGGCCTTCTCCCGCCTGAACTCTGCTGCCGATGAGACCGCGTTCCTGCGCACCGCGCCTACCCTGCTGTGGCATGGCCACCTGATGGCGAACCCGGCGCATGAGATGGATGAGAATGCCTTCGACCTGCGCCAGGATGCGGACGGCAAGTGGGAAATTGTCATCACCGCGGATTCCTACTGGGATGATCTCCCTGACGAGCAGCGCCCCTTCTACGTCCGCGAGGTCACTGTTCCTGTAGACCTGCCGGAGGACGTCGCCACAGGCGGCTCCCCGGTAGTCTCCGAGGAGCGCCTGCCAGGCTCCGTCTTTGCTCTCCTGGAGGGCCTGGCCGGTGTGGGCTCCACGTCCGAACAGGGCGATGAGATCACGGAGATGCCCACGGTGGAGTCGGGCTACTCCTTCCACTTCCCTGCCTCGCTGCTATCGGCCCACAGCACGGTGACCTGCGGCGAATCCTCCGCAGAGAAGGCGGGCACCCCGGACGTTCTGGTCGGACCCTGCTGGCCGGCCATCTATGCCGCGCTCGGCTCCGGCCGCCTCGAGGATGGCTACCCGGTCATTGAGGGCCTGCTCAACGCGGTACACCTGGACCACGTCATCGACGTGCGGGTGCCGCTGGAGCAGCTTGCCGACGACCGCCAGATCGATGTCACCTCCTCCTGCACCGCCGTGGAGGAATCTGCTTCCGGGCGCATCGTGACGGTGGAGCTGGAACTCAAGGACCACGCCTCTGGGGACGTCGTGGCCACGCAGATGCACCGCTTTGCCATCCGCGGCCGCGCTACCGGAACCGCAGCACCAAGCCCCGCGCCCGAGTGGGGCGGCGGCAAGTCCGCCACCAAGGTGGTGCCGACACCGCGCTCCTTCGTCGACCGCGCCACCGTCACCGCCCCGCAGGATATGACTCCATTCGCGCTGGTCTCTGGTGACTATAACCCGATTCATACCTCCTATAACGCGGCCCAGCTCGTCAACCTGGAAGCACCTCTCGTGCACGGAATGTGGCTCTCCGCTGCAGCGCAGCAAGTGGCCGGGCGCCACGGCCGCGTGGTGGGCTGGACCTATTCCATGTATGGCATGGTGCAGCTGGGTGATGACATCGAGATCACCGTTGAGCGCGTCGGCCGCAAGGGCATCCATCAGGCTCTTGAAGTCACCTGCCGCATCGACGGCGAGGTCGTCTCCCGCGGCCAGGCCCTGCTCGCCGCACCAACGACGGCTTATGTCTACCCCGGCCAAGGTATCCAGGCAGTGGGCATGGGCCAGGGTGACCGCCAAGCTTCCCCGGCGGCACGCGAGGCCTGGCGCCGCGCCGACGCGCATACCCGCGCGAACCTGGGCTTTAGCATTCAGAAGATCATCGATGAGAACCCGGCGGAGCTCTCCGTGCGCGGCACTACCTTCCGACATCCGCAGGGCGTGCTGCATCTGACCCAGTTCACTCAGGTAGCCCTGGCCGTGGTGGCTTATGCCCAAACTGAGCGCCTGCGCGCTGAGGACGCCCTGGCCCCGACCTCCTACTTCGCCGGCCACTCCCTGGGCGAGTACACCGCCTTGGCCTCGCTGGCGAATATCTTCGACCTCGAGGGTGTTATTGACATCGTCTATTCCCGCGGCTCCGCCATGGGCAGCCTGGTGCCGCGCGATGCTGAAGGAAGTTCCGAGTACGCCATGGCGGCACTGCGCCCGAACATGGCGGGTATTGATGCCGACAACGTCGACGCCTGGGTGGCTGAGGTCGCCGAGGCCACCGGCGAGTTCTTGGAGATTGTCAACTACAACATCCGCGGCCAGCAATACTCCATCGCCGGCACGAAGAAGGGACTCAAGGCCCTGGTAGACAAGGCCAATGCCATCGCCCCGCGCGCGGCCGTCATGGTCCCGGGCATCGACGTGCCTTTCCACTCCCGCGTGCTGCGCGAAGGCGTGCCTGCCTTTGCGGAGAAGCTCGACGAGCTGCTTCCGGCACAGCTGGACCTCGATGCTCTGGTGGGCCGCTACATCCCTAACCTGGTGGCCCGACCCTTCGAGCTCACCCAAGACTTCGTCGACGCCGTGGTACCACTGGCGCCGTCCGGAAAGCTGGACGGGCTCAATGCTGCGGACATGGACGACAACGAGCTCGCCCGCCTGCTCCTCATTGAGCTACTGTCCTGGCAGTTCGCCTCACCTGTGCGCTGGATTGAAACCCAGGAGTTCCTCTTTGGCAAGGTCGAGCAGATCATCGAGGTCGGCCTGGCTTCTTCCCCAACGCTGACCAACCTGGCTGAACGCTCGCTCACAGTTGCCGGTATCCCGGAGGGCACCATCCGCGTGCTCAACGTGGAGCGCGACCAGGACCAGGTCATGCTTGCCGACGTCTCCGAGGCCCCCACCCCAGAACCCGTTGCGGAATCCGTTGCCGAGGAAGCACCGCAGGCTGTCGACGCTCCGGCTCCGGCTGCACCAACTCCTGCACCTGCAGCCCCGGGCGTCGCGTCTGGCGACGCCCCCGAACTGCGCTTCGGCGCGGCGGAGGCCATCATGGTGCTCTTCGCCTTCCAGAACAAAATCCGCGTAGACCAGATCATGGACTCCGATACCGTGGAGGAGCTCACCAACGGCGTATCCTCGCGTCGTAACCAGCTACTTATGGACATGTCGGCGGAACTGGGCGTGCCCGCTATCGATGGTGCCGCTGATGCCGACGTAGCCACGTTGCGCGAGAAGGTTTCCACTGCGGCACCGGGCTATGCTGCCTTCGGACCGGTGCTCGGTGAGGCCGTCGGAGCACGCCTGCGCCAGCTCTTTGGTGCGGCGGGCCTCAAGCCCACCGCCGTGGCTGAGTACGTCACCGGAACCTGGGGTCTGCCCGAATCCTGGATTGCCCACGTCGAGGCGGAGATCCTGCTCGGCTCCCGCGAGGAAGACTCGGTGCGCGGCGGCTCGCTGAGCACCGTGCCGACGAGTGCCACCTCCAAGTCCGCAGCACACGAGCTTATCGACACCGCCGTCCAGGCCGTCGCCACTGCTCACGGCGCTAGCGTTAGTAAAGGCGCTGCCGCAGGTGGCGCCGGCGGCGGTGCGGTGGTGGATTCCGCGGCATTGGATGCTTTCGCCGAGACCGTTACCGGTGAAAATGGCGTGTTGGCCACCGCTGCCCGCCAAGTGCTCTCCCAGCTCGGGCTGGACTCCAAACCGGAGCTCATTGAGGCCCCTGATACCACCGTCATCGATGCCGTCGAGGCAGAGCTCGGCTCCGGCTGGCTCAAGTCCGTCACGCCGTCCTTCGATGCGAACAAGGCCGTGCTTTTCGACGACTCCTGGGCCATCGCCCGCGAGCGCCTCGCCCGCGTGGCACTGGGCCAGGCCGAGTATTCAGTTGAGAGCTTCCGCGGGACCGGCGAGGACCTGGCACGCCAGGCTCGCTGGTGGAAGCGCGAAGACATCGCGAAGGCTGCCGTGGACACCACACCCGGCGCGTTTGCCGGTGAGATTGCTTTGGTCACGGGTGCTGCACCTGGTTCCATCGCCACCGCGCTGGTGGAGCGTCTGCTGGAAGGCGGCGCGACCGTCATCATGACCGCCTCCCGTATAAGCCAAGCCCGCAAGGAGTTCGCGCGCACGCTCTATGCCGAGCACGGCGCTGCTGGTTCCGCCCTGTGGCTGGTCCCGGCGAACCTGTCAAGCTTCCGCGATATTGACGCGCTCATCGACTGGATCGGCACTGAGCAGCGCGAGTCCATGGGCAACGAGGTCAAGATCCTCAAGCCGGCCCTCACGCCGACGCTGGCCTTCCCCTTCGCCGCGCCGAGTGTGTCCGGCTCGCTGGCGGATGCTTCCGGCAGCACCGAGGCCCAGGCCCGGCTGCTGCTGTGGTCCGTCGAGCGCACCATTGCGGGGCTAGCACGGCTGAGTCAGGGGGACGTCGACAAGCGCTGCCATGTCGTCCTGCCGGGCTCGCCCAACCGCGGCACCTTCGGCGGCGACGGCGCCTACGGCGAGGTCAAGGCAGCACTCGATGCCATCCTCAACAAGTGGAAGGTCGAGGCCGGCTGGCCGCAGGGAGTCACCCTGGCGCAGGCCAAGATCGGTTGGGTCGCCGGCACGCACCTCATGGGTGGCAATGACGCGCTGGTGCCTGCCGCCGAGAAGGCCGGCATCAAAGTGTGGAACCCCGAGGAGATTTCCTCCGAGCTTATGGCACTGGCCAGCGCCGACTCACGCGAGCAGGCAGCTCACGCCCCGGTGGAGAAGGACCTCACCGGTGGGTTGGAAGGCTTCTCCCTCAAGGAGCTTGCTGCCGATGTGGAACCTGTCGGCGACGTTGCGCAGGAAAAGAAGGACGCTCCCGCGACCATCACTGCGCTGCCTAACCAGGTGCAGGCGGTACAGCCAGGCCTGGAAGAGGAGATCGGTGAGATCACTACGGACTTGGAGGACATGGTGGTCATCGCCGGTATCGGCGAGGTCTCCTCGTGGGGTTCGGGCCGCACGCGCTTCGAGGCCGAGTATGGCCTGCAGCGCGATGGTTCCGCGGAGCTCACCGCTGCCGGCGTGCTGGAGCTGGCCTGGATGACCGGGCTAGTGGAATGGCGCGAGGACCCGCACCCAGGCTGGTTCGTCGTGAACGACGACGAAGAGATTGCCGAAGAGGACATCTTCGAGCGCTTCCGCGATGAGGTCGTCGCGCGCTGTGGCATCCGCACGCTCACGGATAAATACCATCTCACCGACCGTGGCTCCATCGACCTGACCACCGTCTTCCTCGACCGCGACGTCACCTTCACCGTGGATTCGGAAGCCACTGCTCGCGATATCCAGGAAGCGGACCCGGAGTTCGTCAGCATCGCGGAGGTAGATGGCGAATGGCAGGTCACCCGCCGCCAGGGTGCGACCGTCAAGGTCCCGCGCAAGGCCACGCTGACCCGCACCGTCGCCGCCCAAATGCCGGATGACTTCGACGCTGCCAAGTGGGGCATTCCGGAGCACATGCTCGATTCCCTGGACCGCATGGCGGTGTGGAACCTGGTCACGGCGGTGGATGCTTTCACCCAGGCCGGCTTCTCCCCGGCGGAGTTGCTGCGCTCCATCCACCCGGGCCAAGTAGCCACCACGCAGGGCACCGGTATCGGTGGCATGGAGTCCCTGCACAAGGTCTTCGTTTCTCGCTTCCTCGGTGAGGAGCGCCCATCGGACATCCTGCAGGAGGCCCTGCCCAACGTCATCGCAGCGCATACCATGCAGTCCCTGGTGGGCGGCTACGGTTCCATGATTCACCCCATCGGCGCCTGCGCTACCGCAGCAGTGTCGATTGAAGAGGCCGTAGACAAGATTGCGTTGGGCAAGGCTGATGTGGTCGTGGCCGGCGGTATCGACGATGTTCAGGTGGAATCCCTCCAGGGCTTCGGCGATATGAACGCCACCGCAGAGACCGCGACAATGACGGCCAAGGGAATCGATGATCGCTTCATCTCCCGTGCCAACGACCGCCGTCGCGGCGGCTTCCTCGAAGGCGAAGGTGGCGGCACGGTCCTGCTGGTTCGTGCCTCACTAGCAGCCGACTTAGGACTGCCAGTGCTCGCGGTGGTCGCGCACGCGGCGTCTTATGGCGACGGCGCCCACACCTCCATCCCGGCCCCTGGCCTGGGTGCGCTAGGTGCTGGCCGCGGCCGGGAAAACTCCCGCCTGGCGCGCTCGCTGCGCGGACTCGGCCTCACTCCCAACGATGTCAGCGTCTTGTCCAAGCACGACACTTCCACCAACGCCAATGACCCCAATGAGTCGGAGCTGCACTCCCTGCTGTGGCCGGCGATTGGCCGCGATAAGGACCAGCCGATGTTCGTCATCTCCCAGAAGACACTCACCGGCCACTCCAAGGCGGGTGCTGCTCTCTTCCAAACCGGCGGCATCATTGATGTCTTCCGCACGCACCGCATCCCGGCGAACGTCTCCCTGGATTGCGTCGACCCGCTCATCGCCCCGAAGGCGCCCAACCTGGTGTGGCTGCGCTCGCCGCTGGATCTCGGCTCTGCAGGCCACAATGTGAAGGCAGCGGCACTGACCTCGCTCGGCTTTGGCCACGTCAGCGCGCTCATCGTCTACGCTCACCCGGGCGTATTCGAGCAGGCAGTGGCTCAGCAGCGCGGGGCGGATGCTGCCACCTCGTGGCGCGAGCGCGCCGAGCGCCGCCTGCGCGCCGGCCGCGCCCACTTTGAGGCCGGCATGCTGGGCCGCGCTCCGCTCTTCGAGGTCATCGAAGGACGCCGCCTGCCGGCTCACAACGCCAAGGCTGCGGAAATCGCGATGCTTCTCGACGATTCCGCGCGCCTCAGCGAGGACGGCACCTACCCAGAAGACTAGGAGCACTCCCCACCTATCCCTTGTTCCCGCACGCGGCGGTTATGCTGCGGTTACTATGAGGTTCCACTCACCTCTCCCACCACCCCCGAAAGAGCCTCGTGATGACTCAGCCGCCGTATCCGCCGCACAACCCGCCGCCGGGCCCTAGGCCGCAGGGAGCCTCTCAGCACGGCGCCCCGCAGCACAATCCCTATTCCAACCAGTCCTTCCCGCCGCCGGGTTCTCCCTATGGCAACCCGGGTGGCGGATACGGGGCACCGCCACCCCAGCCCGAACCGCCTAAGAAAAGCTCCATCGTCGGAATCATCGCCACAGTGTTCGCCGTCCTGGGCACCATTATCGCCTGCGTTCCCGGCATCTACGTCGTGGGCTGGATCATGCTCGTCGCGGGGTTCATTACTGCCATCGTCGCACTGTTCCTCAACAACCAATCCAAGTTCTGGGGTGTGGCCGCGCTGCTCATCTCCGTGGTGGGTAGCTTCATTGCCTCGATAGTCTTTCTCTTCTTCATCACCGCAAAGTTCCTCAATTCACTGCCGGATACGACACAAACTCCAAATGCAGGGAGCTCCGTCGTGGGGACGACGGTGCAGCCATCGGGTGAGGAGACGTCGGAAAGCACAAGCTCCCCTACCCCCATCTCGACGGAGTACTTCAACAGCGTTCCCGACGAAAACGGCAACCAGCACCTTGAGGACGGCACCCCTGGTTCGCACTCAAACCCCCTACCACTCAACACCACGTTGAACGGACCTGAGTGGGCAGTGGACGTAGCCAACCTCAACTTTGACGGCACTGACGAGGTCATGGCGGCGGACCCGTCTTATGAGAAGCCAGAAGATGGTCGAAAGTACTTAGTTTTTGACTTGACGCTGACGTACACCGGTAGCGAGACCGACGCTAGCTCGGAGATGGCGTTCCTCTACTTCGACCCTGGCGAGGAGGAGAACGGGCAACCCATCAAGTGGGACGTCGACGGATTTATGGACGTGGACACCCCTTTCCAGCCACAGGAGAAGCGTACCGGCAGAGTTGCTGTCAGCGTGCCGGAGAACGGCGCTGAAGACGGTACCTTCGGGATTATCGCGCCTGGCACTGAGATTCCCTTCTTCCTCGCATTGAAATAGGACACTATGACACAACCTCCCCAGCATCCCTCCGGTTTCCAGCCCTCACACGTCCCGCCTCCCCAGAATGGGCCGTATGGCCAACAGAACTTCTACGGTGCCGCGCAGCAGCCGCCCCAGCCGCCGCAGCCGCAATCCAATGTTCTGGGGCTCATCGCCTTCATCACGGCGCTGCTCGGATTCGTGCTCACCTGTCTGCCTTTCACGTTCCTCATCGACGGAGTTGTGCTCTGCACTGCCGTCATCTTGGGATTTATTGGTTTGTTCATGAAAGACCAGAGGAACCTTTGGCCCATCATCGCGCTGTGCACCGCAGTGGTCGGGGCAGTCCTCGGCTTCATCATTAAAATTGTTCTGTCCATCGGACTGTTTGTCATGTTTGACGAAGGAGCCTCGTGGGAAGACACGTTCACAAGCTACGCGACGGAACAGGTCGAGCACACATAGTCAGTTAGGCACCTTTCTTCCCGCACGAACCTTCTCCACATCTGAAAGAGTTCCTCACATGACCGATGCCTCTGCAAAGGAATCACAGCCCAAGAAGGACCGCCTCGGTCTAATTGCTGTGGTGCTTGCGCTGGTGGGCACGCTGCTGGCGTGCCTTCCCGTTGTGTACATCGCTGGCTGGGTCGTGCTCGCCGCGGCTGTGGCCACGGGCCTTGCCGCGACCTTATCTGCCCGGCAATCCACCCCGGTTGGTGTTGTCGCCATCGCTGTCAGCGTCATTGGAAGCGTCGTGGCTGCTGCCGCCTTTGTCGTGCTTCCAGAGTCCACGGACGCCACTCCGGTTACTGCCCAGGAAGTTCCCGCTGCACCGAGTCCCACAAGCACCTTTCAGCTAACCCCGAATACGGACGGAGAGCACTACATTCTCGATGGCGACGAAGGCTCGAGAAGCGACCCGTTGCCGTTGAACACCATGTTATCTAGCCCAGAATGGCAGCTGACAGTGAGCAATCTTGTGGTCAATAACTCCGGCTCTCTCGTTGCCGCCCATCCCCTACTTCCCCGGCCCAGAAAAGGGCGAGAGTATATCTCGGTCGACGTCACCATCACGTACCTAAGCGATAATCCCGACTACCTCAATGTGCCACTGCTTAGCTATAGCGACCATTGGGCTTTGAAGAACCGAAAATTAGATGGGTCATCAGTCAACTCCGACAACGAGCTGTATAACCCCCTATCGCAGGCAAAGACCCGAAGTAAGACACTCATTTTTAGTGCCCCCTCCAAGAATGCCGAGAGCGGCAACATCGTGGTCTCTGATCCCACCACGAAAAGCTCTATCTACTACTCACTGAAGTAGCACTCGACTACTCGGGCTGTTCCTGCCGCGCGCTATCGGAAATCTCCCGCGCCTTGTACTCAAGGCGTTTCTGCGCGCGGGCCTGGGCGCGGGAGGATGCATCTGAGCGTGGCGGGGCCTGGATGAAACGTTCCGAGTGCATCCCTAGCTGCAGCTCCTTTGCACGCAGCACCTCGGCATCAATCTTGATGCCCACAATGAGGGACGTATTCATCAACCAAATGGCCATGAAAAGAGCCAGGATGGTACTCAACGCACCATAAGCACTGGCTGCGGCAAGATACGTGATGTAGAGGCCGAACAAGCCCCAGACCCCAACGGTGCCCACGAGCGCTACCACGGAACCGTAAGTAATCCAGCGGAAACGACTCGGCCGCACATTGGGGCTGAAGTGATAGAGCACCGCAATCAGGGTGAGGACCACGACCACCGTGACGGGGAAACGCAGCCAATTCCACACAGGTAGAAAGGCTTGGACTAGGTAGGTAGCGGCATCTTCAAGGCCGACCTGGCGGGCTAAAGGGTAGATGGCCCCGCTGATGACGGTATCTCGCAGCAAGTTGGCAAAGAGCACGATGACCGCGCCAATGACAATGATGGCGGTCAGCCCCCACATCAGCGACCACGTGCGGATGATGCCGCGACCTTCCACCCGCCCGTACACGGTATTGGCTGTGCGCGCGAAGGCCCGCACATAGGCCGAAGCAGAAAACAGGGAGATCGCCAACGACACGATCAAGGCGAAGGTACCTTGGGCACTTGAACCAATAATCGCGCTGACAACGACATTCGCCTCCTCTGAGAAGGAGCTAGGGATGTACTGTTCAATGAACTGTGAGGTCAGCTGCTCCACTTCCTCCCTGCGGGAGGAGAAGATAAGAGTAGCGATGGAGTAGGCCGCCAGCACCGTGGGTGCAAACGCCATGAGCGTGAAGTACGTCATTCCGGCGGCGCGGTCCATGAAGGCATCGTGAAAGAAGTCATTCCACGTGCGGCGCACAACTAGTCCCCAGCTCTCCCGGCGAAGGCGGTTGCCTTTGGCAAAAGGATCGCGGGCATCATCGTGCCCCTCAACCTCGAGGATGCTCGAGCTCTTCCACGGCACGATGGTCTCTGGTCTCTCGACCGGGATGGCGTTGCCCCCGATCTCCTCGTCGCTCATATCTGTCCAGCGTATGCGGTACAGCCCGCGTTCAGGGGCAGGACACTCGGGCCTCGATGCAGCCCGTGGTTACACTGGGGAGGCATGACTGAGAACAGCACTGAGAACAAGATCAATGTGAAGTCCTTTGAGCTCGACCACCGGCTTGTCGACGCCCCCTATATCCGCGTCGCCGACCGCACCGACTTGGGCGGCGGGATAGAGATTATCAAGTATGACCTGCGCTTCTGCCAGCCCAACAAAGCGCATCTTGGCACCGAAGCCCTTCACTCGGTGGAGCACATGATGGCCAACTTCATGCGCAACTACACCGACAAGCTCATTGGCTTTGCCCCGATGGGCTGCCGTACCGGCTTCTACGCCATCACCAACGGCATGGAGCAGGATGAGCTGCTCCGCGCCGTCGAAGGCGCGCTCAATGACATCCTTAACGCCACCGAGGTTCCCGCCGCCAACGAGGTGCAGTGCGGCTGGGGCGCCCACCACTCACTCGAGGGCGCGCAGGAGGCCGCACGCAACTTCCTCGCGGCCAAGGATGAGTGGCTCAACGTCATGGCCTAAGCGCTAGTGCTCAAGGCGTCGGATCTGGGTACGGGCGAAGAACAGCCCTGCGACGCCGAGCCCCAAGACACTCGCCATCAAAGTGCAGCGCGCTGCGCTGAACTCCGCGAACAGGCCTGGGACTAACAGGATCGCCACCGCACAGAGAAGAGCCGAGACAAAGAGAAGGATGGCGAAGAGTACGTCTTTGGGGATGTACATGTTTTGTCCTTTCTGGGCACCTAGTGTTTGCGGCGGCGAGTTAGCAATTCAACGCTATTTTAAATATTTCGTACTTATATTTCTACCCCTAGCCAGATGGGCTCCGGCTCCAGCGTCACACCGAAGGCCTTCTGAACCCCGGCGCGGATTTCGCGGGCAAGGGCGACGATGTCTTCTGCGGTGGCCTCACCGCGGTTGGTCAGGGCCAGGGTGTGCTTGGTGGATAGCGTTGCGCGTGCACTGGTCTCGACACCTGGGTAGCCCTTGGCAAAGCCGGCGCGTTCGATGAGCCAGGCAGCGGAGAGTTTTTCCTTTTTCTCCGACGTGGTAGAAGGCACCGCATGGCGCGGCATGTGGTCCGCATCCTCGTCGCCACGGGAAGCGCGGACGGCTTCCTGGATGGAATCAGCTAGCTGCGGCCCCACGATGGGGTTGGTAAAGAAGGAACCGGCTGACCAAGTGTCGTGGTCTTCTGGGTCGAGCACCATGCCCTTGCTGCGTCGCAGCGCCAGCACCTCCTCGCGGACTTCGGCGACGGGGCGGCGCTCACCGGGGTTCTGGGTGAGCTGGCCAAAGCGCAGGGGCTTGGACAGTCCATCGGTGGTCAGCTGCAGTTCGATGGCCAGCACCACTCCACGTCCGGTGAACTTCAGGTTGGAGTAGCGATAGGCCAGCTCTAATTCTTCCGCCGGTACCCACTTCGCCGTGCGCGTAGCGCGCTCATAAAGGTAGACCTGCGTGAGGACGTCGGATGTCTCAGCGCCGTACGCGCCCACGTTCTGCACCGGCACGGCACCGGCATTGCCCGGGATGCCGGAGAGACACTCAATACCGCCCAGGCCGCAGTCCACGGACAGCGCCACGGCGTCATCCCACACCGCGCCGGCATCAGCACGGACAATTCCATCCGCCACGGAGGCATCGATGTCCTCAAAGTCGAGGATGACCACCACGACATCGAGCTGGCCTTCTGCCACGACCAGGTTGGAGCCGCCGCCGACGACGAGGTAGTCCTGGGAGGCGTCGTCAAGCGCGGCCAAGGCCGCAACCGCCGACTCAGCACTGGCGCACCGCACCGCCACCAGCGGGGCGCCGCCAATGCGCAGGGTGGTGAGATCGGCAAAGGTGGTCTCGGAATCGAGAGTGACACCGTCTAGTTCAGCGAGAGTCATGAATTTATCTAGCACGCCTACCAAGGTAGTCTGTAACTCATGTCAACCCGTAGCGAAAACACCGTTATCATCAACCAGCCCATCGATAAGGTGCACAAGGCACTGACCACTCAGGAGTACTGGGACTTCATCGTGGCCAAGCTGTCCCCGGAACCGGGTACCGTGCACGAGTTCACCGGCAACACCGCTGTGCTCTACGAAATTCTGCCGACGTCCCTCCTGCCGGAAGCTGTTCGCGCCATGGTCTCCCAGGACCTCAAGGAAAAGCGCACCGTAACCATCGGCGAGGTTGTCGATGACCAGATGTCCGTCTCCTTCACCGCTGGCGTCAAGGGCACCCCGGTCGACTTCAAGGGTGACATCACCTACAAGGGCCAGGGCGAGAGCACCGCTCTTGACTACGTCTCTGAGGTCTCCGTCAACATTCCGATGATGGGCGCTGCCATTGAGCCGAAGGTGGCTGAGGCCCTGCAGGAGCTCTACACCAACGAGGGCAAGCTCACCGAAGAGTGGATCTCCAACAACCTCTAAACGTGTAACACCTTCCGTTACTGTCATGGCCGATCACGCGCATAACCTGCGAGCACAGGAAAGCGCTGGTCGGCCTTTTGGCGTGGTTACCCGGGGTACCACCAACCCCAATCGTCTGCGCCGCTGTGATCGCTGGATGGTGGCGCACCCGGAGATTTCTTCCCTGCTGCGCTCCACGGATGAGCCGCTGGCGCTCGACGTGGGCTACGGTGCCTCGCATACCACCACGGTGGAGTGGGCCGGCTGGCTGCGCAGTGTTAATCCCCGCACGCGCGTGACGGGACTCGAGATTTCCCCGGAACGCGTGCTGCCGCCGCGCGATGGCGTCACCTTTGAACTGGGCGGCTTCGAACTGGCCGGCTACCGCCCGCAGCTGGTGCGCGCCTTCAATGTGCTGCGCCAGTATGACGTCGACCAAGTGGAAAAAGCTTGGGACACAGTGACGTCGCGCTTGGCACCCGGCGGGTTCTTCGTGGAGGGAACCTGCGATGAGTTGGGGCGCAGGGCCGCCTGGGTGCTTCTCGACGTCTCAGGTCCCCGCTCCCTGACCCTCGCCTGGGATCCTTTTGACGTTGAGCGCCCCAGCGATATCGCGGAACGCCTGCCCAAAATCCTCATCCATAAAAATGTGCCCGGCGAGCCGATCCATGAGCTCTTGCAGGCGGCCGACGACGCCTGGGACCGCGCCGCCGGCTGGGCTCCCTACGGTCCGCGGGTGCGCTGGCGCATGGCGCGCGAACAGCTCCAGCACACCATTCCCCTCCACCCGGTCCATCGCCGCCTGCGGGATAACGTGCTCACAGTGGATTGGGACGTTGTAGTTGGCGGACTTTAAGCCAGTGCGCCACACTAGTAGTCATGGCTTCTTCTAAATCTCCCGCCGCAACGGCCTGGAAAATCTTCATCGGCGTGCTCGTGGCACTCCTGCTCATCATCTTGGTAGCAGAGCTCGGCCTGCGCTGGTTCCTTGGCACCCAGATGAAAGATCAGTTCGTGCAGTCCGCCAAGGAACAGGGCGTGGAGACCTCGGAAGAACCGGAGGTGAGCTTTGGCGCTAGCCCCATGGTCTTCGGCATGCTCAACGGCAAAATCCCGCAGATGGACATGAAGACCCCGTCCACGTTGAAGATTGAAGGCACCACCATCACCGGACAACCGGCGGCCGATGTTCACGTCGAAGACATGACTCTGTCCAAGGAACCGGTGGCGGGCACGCTGCGTGCTTCGACCACGGTGCCGGACCAATTCCTGCTCGCGAGCTTCCAGAAGGCCATTGCAGACCAGTCCGGCTATGACACCCTGGGTAACCTCGTCGTCACCGCCATTACCGCCAACGACGCCGAGGATGACCTCAACGTCGAATTCGCCGGCGGCTTGGCCACGCTCGCCCTTAAGCCGGAGGTCCGCGACGGCAAGCTCGCCATCGATGCAGAAAATGCATCGCTTTTCGGCTTTGATCTCCCTGGTCAGGCCACGGATGCTATCTCCAACGCCTTAGCGGAGGGCATGGAAGAGCAGCTCGCTGGTCAGCAGCTGACCTTCGAATCCGTCGACGTTGGTGCTGGTGAGGTCACTCTCACGATGATTGGACACGACGTGCCGATGAGCGAGCTCGATGCCGCCACGGCACCGGCACCAGCGTCCACTCCTGCGGGCTAAAAACGCTCAAAGGGAAGCTGGGTATCCAGCTCCGGCAAGGTGCCGTCGTCTGACACGACGAGGCACTGATACCCCGCCTGCTCAGCGGTTCGCGCAAGGTCCTCATAGGACAGGGCTGGGTCCACAGGGAGAATAAGCCCCAGACGCACGGGCAGCGGGCAGGCCTCGCGGAGGGTGACGAGCTCAGAGAGGAGCGAGGTGGTATCACCAAGCAGTGCATCCACCGCAACCCACACCTCCGCGGCACCTGATTGCACGGCCAACCGCGCCTCTGCGGCCTTGACCAAGGAGTGATGGCGCCCACTGGGATAGCCGGCAACTGAAATGATGTGCTCGGCCTCCGCGGCCGCCATGACATGATGCGGCGAGACAACCACGCGCCGGCCGGGCGACTGTGCACGTACCTCCTCAAAGGAGGCTTGAAGAAGACTGCGCATTAGTAGGAGTAATCGCCGTTGATGATGGCCTTGAGTTGTGGGCGCACATCGAACCAGTACAGGCCAGTGATGATGGCACCAATCCAGCTGACGAAAGGCAGTGGCAGGTTCATCAATACGGCGGAACCAAAGAGCAGCCCGACCCATACCCACTTGTTCTGGCGGTCACCGGCGCGGAAGGCATCCTCCCGCGTCATCGCCGCCAGAACGGCACCAATGAGGGCAAAGAGGGATACCGCCATGAAAATGTAGTGCGGTATCCACGCAATGATGTTAAGAAAAGTGTGCATTAATTAGTTCTCGTCGACGATTTCGCCGTCAATAATGTTGTCGTTCTGCTTCGGGGCGTACGGATTACGCGGGCCCTGCGGCTCCTGCGTCTCAGGGCGCTCAGCGCGCTGATCCTTGGCGTTGTTGATAGCTCCCTGCACGCCGTCACGGGTCTCGTTGAAGGCGGTGTTGAAATCCGTGCGGGCTTTTTCAAAAGACTCCGACTTACGGGTCTCCCGTGCGGCGGAGGAGACCGATTCACCCAAGTCCTTCGCAGTGGAGGTTACGCGGTCAATAAAAGATTCTTCCTTCGCAGTGCCATCACCCATACCTGAGGCGTCAGCCGCGCGGGCAATACGGTCTGCCTGCGCACTTTGTGCTTGGCGCTGGCGTTCCTCCTTAAAGCGGCCGCCGAAGTCTTTGGCCACATCAAAAGCAGAGCTTCCAGCGTTCTTGATTGAGTCAAATACGGACATGGTCATAACTCCTTGTTAGATACCAAAAAGCAGGTGATTAACAGTGTAGATAACCAGTCCGGCTAGTGCACCCACAACCGTGCCGTTGAGACGAATAAACTGTAAGTCTTTGCCCACCATGAGCTCAATATTCTGAGACGCTTCCTCCGCATCCCAGCGCTTGATGGTTTCCGGAATAATCGCGATAATCTCCGGCGCAAACTTCTCCACGGCATAGCGCGCGGCCTTGTCCACAAGCTCGTTGGCTTGGGCCAGGAACTCCGAATCCTCCAGCAAGCGGTGCGCCAACTCCTTCACCTTGGCGGTGATCTTCTGGCGCAGGAAGGACTCCGGGTCGGTGAGTTGCTCAATGAGCGTGGAGGAGACCGTCGCCCACATCGCAGCCGGTGCCTTCTGTGCCTGCTCGGAGGCCAGCATCTCCTGCTTAATGCCCTCAATGCGCCCGCGCATGTCCTCGTCCCACTGCAGGTCCGAAGCCAGCTTGGACAGGTTGCGGCGAATGGCTAGGCGGGCCTCGTGGTTGCCGTTGCGGCGAACCTCATCGGCGAATTCCACGAGTTCAGCGTAGACCTTCTCCCCCACCATCTCGCGGGCAAAGCGCGGCGCCCAGCCAGGCATGCGCTCATCAATAGCGGTGACCACTGTGGATTCCATGCCAAGAATCTTGCCGTGTGCCCACTCGATGAGGTCATCCTCCAGCGGCCGTGCCTTGCCGTCCGCAATGTAGCCCTCCAACAGCCTACCCAGCGGCGGGCCCCATTCGGGTTCAGCGAGGCGGTCCATCACTTGGGTCTTAATGAAGTGCTCCGCCTCCGCCGCATCCAAATCCGATACGACACTGGCCGCACGCTGCCCAATCCACGCGGAGACCTCCTCCGCCTTGCCGGGTTCCACACCCTGGCGCGCCAGCCACAGCGGTATCTCTGTCTCCCGCACCTTGGCGCTGAGCGCATCCGCGGTAAGGAAGTTCTCCTCCACAAAGTCCTTGAGCGCATCACCCACGCGGTCCTTGTTGTTCGGGATAAGCGCCGTGTGCGGGATGGGCAGGCCCATCGGCCGGCGGAACAGCGCGGTCACGGCAAACCAGTCCGCCAATCCACCGACCATCCCGGCCTCCGCCGCCGCGCGCACGTAGCCCACCCAGACAGGAGCCCCGCTTGCCGACGCCTGCCACCACGAGCACCCCAAAAAGATCACCGCCGCACCAATCAGGAAGGACAGCGCAATCGCCTTCCAGCGGCGCAGGTCCGCCCGGCGCGCCTCCTGGTTTCCTGGCTGCGGCACAAACGACGTCTGCGACGCCGACGTTTCCTGCGCCAGCTCAAGCCCTGCGTCTGCGCGGTGCGTCATGGGTGGTTCTCCTTGGGGTCTTAGAAGCTAAAAGGAATGGGCACATGTCATCTTCAATTCCACTGAACAACACTAGTTGGTACAAGGGCACACTGAATTAGGAAGGTTAAGCCACATAGCCTTCCATACAGTAAGCCGCGAAGTACGCGATGGTCTTGCGCAGCACACACTTGCGAAACGATTCTAGAAATAAGCGAAACCGACTTTTGCGCTTTTCTCCTTATCCCTTGACGTGCCTGGAAGGGGCCAGTAGCCTTAATTCAAGGCCCTCATAGAGCGAATTTTATGAATCGCTCACGACCAACAACACAGGTTGCCGGGGGCAGTTTAGGAGCAAATAAGATGCATGTCCCAATGTCTCGTTCCCTGATTCCCCTCGGAATCGTAGTAGTTACAGCAGGGTTCCTCGCGTTCGGTGTTATCAACCTAACGAATTTTCTATGGGTAACGGGAACCCAGGTGGCGGCATCTGCCATTCTTTTCATGGTTGCATTAGCAGGATCCAAAAATGATAAGAGGAAGCAGCACGAAGATACTTCTCTTTAGTGCGTACGGTTAACAGCACAGTGTGATCGATCGAAGCTTATTGCAGCTTTTGACGTCGCCAAGCGCCCAACTCCCTGCCTTCTTCTTTGTAAATCCCCTCCCGCACACCTAGCCCGAAACGCCAGCAACCCCCACCTCCTCACATGGTCTCCCATGTGTTTGGAGGTGGGGGTTGTTGCGGCAGTACAGAAACTTAGGCGTTCAACGTCCTAGGAGGTGCCTAGTTGATGCGGCCGGTTTCCTTACGGTACTGGCGGTAGTAGCGGCGGCCGAAGTGAATGGCACCGATGGCCAGGACAGCGATAACAACGAGGGAGATAGCACCCACGATGATGTTCGGCTGGTAGTCAGCACCGGCAATGCCCTGCGGGAACTGCCAGGTGCCAAGGCCCCAAATAAGGATGCCAGCTGCCGGCAGAAGCGAGAGAATCAGGCCCATGCCTACCCACGTGGAGGTACGCAGCAGAGAAGAGTGCGGTGCACCGTAGGACACGGGGTCGTAACCCTCGATGTAGGAGTCCTGAATCTTGCCGGAGAACTCCGGGTAGGTCTCGCTGTGGTGATCAGCTACTGCCGGGTTGAGGTCGCTCATGGCTGAAACTTTCTCTCGTTCCTGTTAATCCTGTGAATGACTATAGCTTAGTCGTCCTTGCCGCGGAAAGCAGCCCGTGCACGTTCGCGGGTAACTGCAGACACAGCGGTCAGCGGGACGCCAGCCGGGCACACGTCGGCACACTCACCGTAGAGCGAGCAGTGGCCGAAGTTCTGCTCCAGATCGTCCACCATGTTGCGGGCACGGCGGCCACGCTCTTCCTTGCCCAGAGGCATGAGGGAGAGGTGAACCAGCTTGGCACCGGTGAACAGGTGGGCAGCACCGTTCGGGCAGGATGCCACGCAAGCGCCACAGCCGATGCAGGCAGCGTGGTCCAGCGCGTACTCGGAGGTCTGGTGGTTGATGTGCAGGGTGTCAGCATCCGGAGCGGTACCCGCATCCATGGACACGTAGCCGCCCTGCTCCATGACATGGTCCAGCTTGGCGCGGTCCACGATCATGTCCTTGATAACCGGGTAGGCAGCGGAGCGGAAAGGCTCCAGCTTAATGGTGTCGCCATCCTTGAACTGGAACATGCGCTGCTGGCAGGCCGGGGTGTTCTGGCCCGGGCCGTGCGGGCGACCATTGACCAGAAGGCCACAGGTACCACAGATGCCCTCACGGCAGTCAGAAGCGAATGCGAAAGGCTCCTTGCCAGCTTCAATGAGTCCTTCATTGACGTGGTCGAGCAGCTCCAGGACGGACATCTGCTCGGCGGCGTCATCAACCTGTACGGTCTCGAACTTACCTTCTTGCGTCGGTCCGGCTTGACGCCAGATCTCAAGTGTCAGTTTCATTACTTGTAGTTCCTTGTCATCAGCGGGATCGAATCAAAGTACAGCGGCTCGGCGTGGCGGATGAATTCGCCCTCAGCAGCGCCCGGCTCCCATGCGGAGACGAAGCACCAGTTCTCATCATCACGCTCGGCCTCGCCGTCCTCGGTGAGGTGGTCCTCGCGGAAGTGAGCACCACAGGACTCGTCACGGTCGAGAGCGTCAACACACATGAGCTCACCCAGGTCGATGTAGTCGGCGACGCGAAGGCCGTACTCGAGAACCTGGTTCATGTCGTTAACGTCACCCGGGATACGAACGTTGGCCCAGAAGTCCTCGCGCAGGGCGCGGATCTTCTCGATGGCGACCTTGAGGTCCTCAACGTTACGCGAAACACCGCAACCCCAGTAAAGGATGTCACCAAGCTGACGGTGGTAGTGGGCCGGGCCGTGCGGATCATTACCATTTACCGTCATGAGACGCTCGATACGTGCCTGTGCACGGGCGATGGTCTCAGCAGCTTCGGCGGAATCCTCAGCCAGCTTCTCCTCACCGAGGTGATCAGCCAGGTAGTTCGGGATGGTGAACGGCAGGGTGAACCAACCGTCAACAGAAGCGGACAGCAGCGAGTTGGCGCCCAGGCGGTTAGCGCCGTGGTAGGTCCAGGAGCACTCACCAGCAGCGAAGAGGCCGTCGATGGTGGTCATCTCGTTGAAGTCGGTCCACAGGCCACCCATGGTGAAGTGGCAGGTCGGGGCAATACGCATCGGCGTCTCGTACGCAGACTCACCAATGGCCTCTTCGTACATTTCGATGAGGTTGGAGTAGCGCTCACGAATCTTGTCCTTGCCCAGGCGCTCAATAGCGTCGCGGAAGTCCAGGTACACCGAGTTGTGCAGCGGTCCAACACCCAGGCCCTTGTTGATCTGCTGGGAGATAGCACGGGATGCCACGTCACGCGGGACGAGGTTACCGAAGGCCGGGTAGCGGCGCTCCAGGAAGTAGTCGCGCTCCTCTTCCGGAATCTCATTAGCCGGACGGTCATCCTTCTCCTTAATCGGAGACCAGATGCGGCCGTCGTTACGAAGGGACTCGGACATGAGGATGGTCTTGGACTGCCACTCGGAGTTGACCGGCAGGCCAGTCGGGTGGAACTGGATGAACGCCGGGGAGGCCAGGTATGCACCGTTCTCGTAGGCGCGCATCATGGCGCCAGCGTTGGAGTTCTTGGCCAACGTGGACATGTGGTACACGTTGCCGTAACCGCCGGTACCGAGGATGACTGCGTGGCCAGTGAAGGCCTTGAGCTCGCCGGTAATGAGGTTACGGGTCACGATACCGCCGGCGCGCTTCTTGCCACCGTCGTTGTAGGTGATGATGTCCTGCAGGTCGTGGTGAGCAAAGAGCTCCACGTTGCCCAGACCAATCTGGCGGTAGAGCGCAGAAGTGGTGGACAGCTGCAGCTGCTGGCCTGTTTGGCCACGGGTGTAGTAGGTACGGGAGACCTGAACACCACCGAAGGAACGGGTAGCCAGGGTGCCGCCGTACTCGCGAGCGAACGGAGCACCGATGGCGTTCATGTGGTCGATGACGCGGATGGACTCGGTGGCCAAGCGCCAGCAGTCGGACTCGCGGCAGCGGTAGTCGCCGCCCTTCACGGTGTCCTTGGTGTGGCGGTAAGCAGAGTCGTTATCCACCTTCTTGTGGCGGGACGAGTTCACACCACCCTGCGCAGCAATGGAGTGCGCACGACGTGGAGAATCGTGGTAGGTGAAGACCTTTACCTTGTAACCCAGCTCGCCCAGCGCAGCCGCAGCGGAACCAGCAGCCAGGCCGGTACCCACAACGATGATTTCGAACTTGCGGCGGTTCAGCGGGGAGACGAGCTCCATGTGGTCCTTTTGGTAGCTCCACATGTCCTTCATCGGGACGCCGTGCGGCTCATGGGACTCCAAGATGCGGCCCGGCTTGACGCCCGGGACGACGGACTGCGGGTGCGAGAAGTTGGGGTGCTCGCGCTTCAGATCAGTGTTCGCGTTCGCATTCTCGTTTGCGTTCGCGGCAGACACGGGATTCGCGTTAGTCATGGGTTCAAAACTCCTTTAGCTGACCCAGCCCAGGGCGACGGACAACGGCATAACGATGTTCGCCAGGCACACGACGGCCGGGACGACGTACGCCAGGACGACAAAGACCTCGCGCCACTTTGCACCAGTGATGCCCAGGTCAGACGCTGCAAGACGAATGCCGTGGGTGAGGTGCAGGAAGAGGCAGAGCATAGCGATGACGTAGATGATGGTCACCGGCCAGCGCGAGAAGGTAGCAATCATGTTGGCCTTCACTGCGCCGTGGACGAAAGCCTCTGGGGCCACCGGCTGCACACCCATGGTCAGGTCCAGGATGTGGAAGACGATGAAGAGAAGCAGCACAACGCCAGTAACCAGCATGGTCTTGGTGGCGAAGGAGTCCAGGCCACCCATGAGGTTGGTGCGCTTGAACTTGCCACGAGCTGCCTTAGAACGAGCCGTCAGGGCGAAGGCACCGTAGATGTGGGCGATAACGCAGGCCAGCAGCACGATGCGGATAATCCACAGAAGGTGGCCGCTCGGAATCAGCGGATCACCCATACTGCGCAGGAATGCACCATAGGCATCGATAGCTTCCTGGCCGTCATGAGCCGGCAGGTACAGCTTCAGGTTTCCAGCCATGTGACCCACTACGAAGAGGGCAAAGAACAGACCGGTAATAGCCATCGTCAGCTTCAAAGCCCAGGAGGGAATTCCCGGCTTAGGACGAATCGTTTCATTAGTAATGCGGCCGTGAGCGAGGGCTTCACGGTCAGGATTTTTTACAGACATGACACCTCCATAGTCGTCCTTACCTTACGCAGGACTTCGCGCTGGCCACTAGTTAAATCCCCGCCAGATGGCACCGCCTACCCACACTCGCTCCACCCGCAGAAAATACTTGAGGTATGGATCACCTAAGTTACGCATGTGGTTATGCCGCTTTACCTTGATCACTCCCTTTTACGCAATATTGCCATTGCGTAAATATTTCGCCCGTGAGACTTTGCTCACAGCGTGTGATGCGAGTGACGAACTCACCCCTTTAGGTGTCAAACTTTCGCATGAGGTGCACACCTACACTTAAGCTCTTGCTCCCTGTGAATACCCCCGCTTCGCAGCGGAGTTAAAATACTTCACACATTATTTGCAAAACTATTGTTATGACCGAAAGGCAATAGGTAACCTAGCTCACATGAGTAAGACATACGTAGGTTCACGCCTTCGCCAGCTGCGCCGCGAACGCGATCTCAGCCAAGCCTCCCTCGCCGCTACGCTGGGGCTTTCCGCAAGCTATGTAAACCAGATCGAGCACGATGTGCGCCCCCTTACCGTGCCGGTCCTACTCCGCATCACTGAAGTATTTGGCGTCGACGCCACCTTCTTCTCTCGTGATGATGACTCGCGACTACTCGCAGAGATTCAGGATGTCGTTCAAGATCAGGAGATTTGCCCCTCCCCCGTCGAACTTCAGGAACTCTCCGAGCTGGTGTACAACCACCCCACTGTTGCTCGCACGCTCGTCGATATTCACCGGCGCTACCGCAATATCCGTGACAAGCTCTCGCTCGCAACAGATTCACGCCGCTCTGATGGCAGCCAAGCCCTGTCGATGCCTCACGACGAAGTGCGTGACTTCTTCTACGCCCGTCAGAATTACCTAGACGAGCTAGACATCCATGCAGAGGGCGTAGCCAGCGAGCTTGGCGTAGCGCCTTTCCACATTCGCGATATTGAAAAGGCTCTCGGGGATAGGCTCGCCTCCCAGCACGGCGTGGAGATCATCACTACTGACCGCATGGATGGCACCCTGCACCGCTTCGATAGCGAAACCGGCACATTCCGTCTGGCTAGTCGCCTTAGCGTGGGCCAACGCGCCTTCCGCATGGCGGCTGAGCTTGGTTTTCTCGAAGCCGGCCCTCTCATTGACAGCCTTGTGGATGAAGAGCCGTTCACCTCAGACGCATCCATCAATCTGGCCAAGCGCGGTATTGCCAACTACTTCGCCGCTGCCACACTATTGCCTTATGGCCTAATTCATGCCGAAGCGGAACAGTCTGGCTACGACGTGGAGTACCTGTGCAATGTATTCGGTGTAGGTTACGAGACTGTTGCCTCACGCCTCTCTACTCTCCAGCGACCCAACAAGCGCGGAATTCCGTTTACCTTCGTACGCGTGGACCGTGCGGGCAACATGTCCAAGCGGCAGTCCGCCACGGGCGTACACTTTTCCAACTCTGGCGGCACGTGCCCCCTGTGGAACGTCTACGAGTCCTTCTCGCGCCCCAACACCATTTCCCGTCAGTTGGCTCAGATGCCGGATGGCCGTAACTATCTATGGATTTCTCGGACGGTGAGTTACCCGCAAGGCCGCTTTGGCGATACCAACAAGCTGTTCGCCATTGGCTTGGGCTGCGAAGCCCGCCACGCTGACCGCATTGTCTATGCCGAGGGACTCAACTTAGAAGATCTATCCGCTGCCACCCCGATTGGCGCCGGCTGCCGCACCTGCCCCCGACAGAATTGTGCCCAGCGCGCCTTCCCGGCAATCAATGAGGCTCTGGTTATCGACGCTCACCGTTCCGCTATTGCCCCCTACTAGCTAGGAAGCGGTAATTCCGCATATCCCCATGCGCCAACCCCGAATTAAAATGGTCATACTTTACACCGTAAACCAGGAAGAATAAAAAGGGCTGGGGAGGACTCTCCACCTGACCGTTTTTGGATGGCGCACACTGAACGGCAGGCGATCCCTACAACTTATCCGCGTGACCTGCACACATAGTTATCACTATTCGCCCCATTTCAGCTAGATCACATGTTTTTAAAGCTTTTCACAGTAAAACCTCGCTGATCTTGACACCGTAAAGCGTCTATAGTGGTCTGCGAACCGTTAAACACTTCCAGAAAGGATTTTTATTATGAGCAGCTTCGGAAAAGGCGCACTTGGTCAGGTTTGGCAGCTCCTCATCACCGTCGTGAGCGCACCGTTCGTACTGTCCTCCAACCTTTTCAAGTAAGTGGGACACGCTGAGGTGCTTCGGCGCCACAGCGGCATAACAACAAACTCCCCCTCACCTCCGATTCCTATCGGGATGAGGGGGAGTTTGTGCGTTGCTAGCGGTTCTGACCGCGCCTCTCAGTAGGGTCAGCGCCGCCTTGCCCGAGTCGAATATCCCGGCTCGGGCTAGGTCGCGCTCTGTTAGAGGTTGATCATGTGGCCACCGATGCCCTCGGCAGCTTCCTTCATAGCCTCAGAGAGAGTCGGGTGGGTGTGGACATTGCGTCCAATTTCCTCAGCGGTGAGGTCGAAGCGCTGTGCCAGGGTCAGCTCCGGGAGCAGCTCAGACACGTTGGAGCCCACCATGTGGCCGCCAATGAGCTCACCAAACTCGCCATCGGCAATGAGCTTCACAAATCCAGCAGTCTCGTTGAGGCCCGCTGCCTTACCGTTAGCGGAGAACGGGAAGGTCGCAACCTTGATGTCACGGTCAGCGAACTTCTCACGCGCCTGCTCCTCGGTGTAGCCAAAGGAGGCAACCTGCGGGTTGCAGAAGGTAGCGCGCGGCATGTTCATGTAATCACCGAGCAGCTGCGTCTCAGCGCCGGCGATAACTTCCGCAGCAACAACGCCCTGCGCCTCAGCCACGTGGGCGAGCTGCAGCTTCGCGGTGACGTCACCGATGGCGTAGATGCCATCAACGTTGGTGCGCATGTAGTCGTCGATAGCAATAGCGCCGCGCTCAGTGAGCTCAACGCCGGTGTTCTCCAAACCGAAACCTTCGGTGCGCGGAGCGAAGCCGATGGAGACCATGCAGCGATCCACGGTGAGGGTATCGGTCTTGGAACCGTCCTTGGACTCGACCTCAACGGTGACGTTGTCGCCGTTGTCCTTGATTGCGGTGGTCTTGTAGCCCGTCAGGAGCTTCACGCCGAGCTTCTTGTATTCCTTGGCAATGGCCTTGGAAACATCCTTGTCCTCGTTCGGTAGAACGCGGTCCATGAACTCCACGATGGTCACGTCCACGCCGTAGTTGGCCAGAACGTAGGCAAACTCCATGCCAATGGCACCAGCGCCGACAATCACCATGGAGTCCGGAGCGTCGTCGTTAAGAATCTGCTCCTCGAAGGACACGATGTTGCCGCCAATTTCCACGCCCGGAAGGGAGCGAACGACGGAACCCGTGGCGATGATGCAGTTATCAAAGGTAACGGTCTTACCCTTGTCATCACCTTCGGTGATTTCAATGGTCTTTGCGTCCTTGAAGGAGCCGAGGCCATTAATCTCCGTAATCTTGTTCTTCTTCATCAGGTAGTGCACGCCCTTGACGATGCCTTCAGAAACCTTACGGGAGCGCTTGTGCGCTACGCCGAAGTCGAAGGAGACATCGCCGGAGATGCCAAAGGCCTTGGCCTCGTGGTTAAAGGTGTGCGCAACCTCTGCATTCTTGAGCAGCGCTTTGGAGGGGATGCAGCCCACGTTGAGGCAGACACCGCCCCAGTACTGCTTCTCAATAACAGCAACCTTCTTGCCCAGCTGGGCAGCGCGGATGGCGGACACGTAGCCGCCGGGGCCCGCGCCGAGTACTACAACGTCAAAATGTTCATTAGTCACGCCCTACAGAATACGGAACTTTGTGCCTGATGTCTCACCACCCCCACGATGTGTGGGGTGACGTGAACGACGACACGGTAATGAAGGGCAGGAGGTATCGCAGGGCCTAGTCCCTATGTCGGCTTAAACCCCACCCGTGGGGAAGAGTCGGATCGGAAAAAGCCCTCGCTCACGTGAGATGTGAGTGAGGGCTAACGCTGTGCGGTGCTCTTTTAGTAGAGGCCCCAGTCCAGTGCGGCCTTCGAGGACGTGGAAGAACCGGAGTGGACAAACTGGCCCAGCACCTGGTTGATGGTGACGAGGATGGTGTCAAAGAAGTTCATTGTTCTGCTTTCTATTGGCGTAAGGGAGTCTCATGCGGCTAGGTTCCGCAGCGCGGCGGCATCGCGAACGTAGTCACAGCATCTAGCACCTCTAGCGAATGAGACGCCCGCGGCGTTACATAACGCGTGACAGTGCGCGTGAAGATTATGACACGGTTTCAACTTCAATACCACCAATAACTTCAATAACTTGGTAAGTTTAAACTCGATACCCTCATCTTGAGGGTTCGGATTTACCCTTCTGCCTGCACAGTTACAGTTTCTCGAAGGGGATATCCAGAGCATCTTTTAGAATTGCCCTACATTCCGCTCATCACCTAGAAAGCGAGACACCATGAAGTTTGCGCGCTCTCTCACGACGCTGGCAGCGGCCTCAGCCCTTGCCCTCGGCGCCGTGGCTTCCCCTATCGCCAGCGCATCCGACGTCACCCCGGAGCAGATCCGTGGTGAGGCAACGCCGTCCACCATTTCTGAGCTCGATGTCTATGGCGAAATTGAGGAGTACCTGCCCACCAATGACGCCGGTCAGACTGTCCCTTCCCGTGAGGAGTACGAGGCTTCCGTCGGAAAGAATGTGACGTTCGAGGACGTCAACATCAACAAGATGCCAGACGAAAAGCAGTGGTTGGGCTTCATTCTGAAGTACGCCGATTACCGCCAGAACGTCAAGGCACTCAACGCTACCGCGCCAGCCATGGACCGCCACGTGCCGCTGGCTGTCGTCACCCCGGACGGTACCTTCGATTCCTCCCGCCCCACTCTCTACCTGCTCAACGGCGCCGGTGGCACAGAACAGGGTATGGACTGGTTGGTGTCTACTGCAGGCCAGGACCTAGATCCCAACAAGGACGGAATCCAGGATCTGGATGATTACTACGGTGATCGCAACGTCAACGTCGTTGTCCCGCAGGCAGGTGCCTTCTCCTACTACACCGACTGGATTAAGTCTCCGAACAGCGGTTATCTCAAGGGCCCGCAGAAGTGGGAAACCTTCCTGACCAAGGAGCTTCCGGGACCACTTGAGGAGCACATCAACGCTAACGGCAAGCGTGGCATCGCAGGCATGTCCATGTCCGCCACGTCCTCGCTGGTGCTGGCTCAGCACAACCCGAATTTCTACGACGCCATTGGCTCCTACTCTGGCTGTGCAGCAACCTCCTCCCCGCTGCCGAATTTCTACGCGCAGCTCACCGTGAACCGCGGCGGCGGCAGCACCACACAGATGTGGGGCCCGAAGGGCGGGGACTACAACCGCTACAACGATGGCCTCATCAACGCCACGAAGAACAACATGGGTAACTCCCAAATCTATGTCTCTGCTAACTCCGGCCTTGCCGGCGCAACCGACATGGGTTCTTCCAAGATTGAGCGCTTGGGCTCCGCCCAGGCCTTCAAGTCTTCCTCGACTCTGGTGATTGAAGGTGGCGTCATTGAGGCAGCCATGAACGCGTGTACCCACGACCTACGGGCAAAGCTCAACCGCGAAGGCGTCGACGCGGACTTCAACTTCCGCGAGACCGGTACTCACTCGTGGCCGGGCTGGCTCGATGACATCAACTCCTCGTGGCCTACCTTTGCCCGCGCTTTCGATCTTCCGGTGGAGCCGGTAAGCGGCGGGACGTCGGACAGCGCGTTGAATGCACCAGCTGACAAGGACGCTGAGTCTGAGGCTGAGGCAGATGCCGTCGAGAATGCTGACGTTGAGTCAGACGCTAACGCCAAGGCGAAAGATACCGATAAGCAGGATATGGACAAGGCCGAGGCAGAGGCAGACCCTGCTGCCCCCGCTGACTCCTTGCCGGTCGACTCTGACTCAGCCCCGAAGGTCGACCCTGAAGCCACTGAGCAGTAAGCTCAACTCGCCATAACAATTGTCGAATAAGGATCCCCATGAAGCGTCTTAGCTCTCTTCTCGCCGCCGGCGCCCTCACCGCAGCCGCGCTGGTCAGCCCCGTTGCGAGTGCCGCCACCCTGAAGCCGCAGGAGGTTGCAGGTGATGCCGCACTGTCCACCGTGTCGGACCTGGAGCCTAATCCCGAGGTAGAGGGCCAGAAGTGGTACGACCGCTACAAGGATGATCCGCGCCTGCTAAAGCTGCAGGCCACGTCGCCGTCCATGAACGGCCGCGTTATTCCGCTGGCCGTTATTCCGGCAAAGAACCCGGACCGCCCCACCATCTACCTGCTCAACGGCGCTGGCTCTGCCGAGCAGGACACGGACTGGCTGGCCAACTCTAATGTGGTGGACTTTTACGCGGACAAGGACGTCAATGTGGTTATCCCACAGTCAGGCGCGTTCTCCTACTACACCGACTGGCAGGAAGACCCGAATGGAAAGTACCTCAAGGGCCCACAGAAGTGGGAAACCTTCCTGACCAAGGAACTTCCGGGACCACTGGAGCAGCGCCTCAACGCGAACAACAAGCGCGCTATCGCTGGCATGTCCATGTCCGCCACGTCCTCCCTGCTGCTGGCGCAGCACAATCCGGGTTTCTATGACGTTGCGGGCTCCTTCGCAGGATGTGCCGCTACTGCCTACCCGCTGGAGTACGAGTTCCTGCGCGTCACCGTCAACCGTGGCGGTGCACAGCCGGAGCAGATGTGGGGCCCGATGGGCTCGCCGTACAACCGCTACAACGATGCCCTTATGAACTCGGAGAAGCTGCGCGGAACCGACCTGTACATTTCTTCCGCTAGCGGCCTGGCCGGTGAGAAGGACACCCCGTCCTACTGGATCAACAAGGGCTACAACCCGGCGGCAGCCTTCGTTGGCTCTGCTCAGCTGCAGGTGGAGGGTGGCGTCATTGAGGCAGGCGTCAACCACTGCACCCACATGCTCAAGGCGAAGCTGGATAAGCAGAACATTCCGGCCACCTACAACTTCCGCAACGTGGGCACCCACTCCTGGCCGGGCTGGACCGACGATCTGGAGAAGTCCTGGCCTACGTTTGAGGCAGCCTTCAACTCCTAAGCTTTCTGTGGAGGCCTTCACGAAGAGCCCCAAGCTTTTCGGTCTTGCGGGATAAGGGCGGTAGGATAGCGGCATTATGAAGCTGCTCTCCACCGCCCTTTCGCATATCACCGCCGCTCACGGAACCGCCGCGCACACTCGGGATAGCTATACGGGAGTGGACTTCAACGTCGGGTTTGAGGTTACCCATTATGATTTGGACCTGACCTACCGCGTGGAGCCCAACATGCTCCAAGGCACCGCGGTACTGCATATCCGCGCATTGGAAGAGCTGGATAAGCTCACGTTGGATCTCGGTGGAGCCATGGTTGCTCGCCGCGTTACCGCGAAAAATGCCCCGCGCGTGGCCCGCCACCGACTTTCCGCCGGAAAGCTGCGCTTGAGTTTTGCAGACAGCATCGCAGAAGGCCAAGAATTCGAGTTGCATATCCGCTATGGTGGCTCGCCGCGCCCGCTGCGCACGCCGTGGGGCGAGATTGGGTGGGAGGAGACCGATTCCGGCTCGCTCGTCGCAAGCCAGCCTAACGGCGCGCCGAGCTGGTTCCCGTGTGATGACACCCCTGGTGAGAAGGCCACCTTCGATATCCGCATCACCGCGGATGATCCTTTCATCGTGATCTCCAACGGCACGCTGGTCTCCCGCCGCCGTTCGGGTGGTTCCATGACACGCTGGCACTACCGCGTCACGCACCCAATGGCGACCTACCTCGCCACAGTGCAGGTAGGCGAATATATGGAAATCAACCTGGGCCGCAACGTGCGTGCCTGGGCGCCAGCCCGCCTCAAGCAACTGGTGCTGGATGAGTTTGCTCAGCAGCAAGAGATGCTGGACTTCTTTTCCGGTCTCTTTGGTGAGTATCCCTTCCCCGATTACCAGGTGGTCATCACCGATGATGAGCTGGAAATCCCTCTGGAGGCCCAGGGCTTGTCCATCTTCGGTTCCAACCACGTCAAGGGTGACCACGTCTTCGAGCGGCTCATCGCTCATGAGCTTTCCCACCAGTGGTTCGGCAACTCCGTAGGTCTGCGTGAGTGGAAGGATATTTGGCTCAATGAGGGCTTTGCCTGCTACAGCGAGTGGCTGTGGCGCGAGCATGCCCATGGCCGCCCGGCGCATGACTCTGCACGTTCGCATTACCAGGTGTTGGCCCGCAAACGGCAAGACATTGTTCTGAGTGACCCGGGCACGCGCGACATGTTTGATGACCGTGTCTATAAGCGCGGCGCGCTGACCGTCCATGCGCTGCGCCGCCTGTTGGGTGATGAGATCTTCTTCCTCACGGTTCGTGAGTACCTCTCCGCCGCACAGCATTCCACGGTGACCCCGGAGGACCTCATCAGCCGTCTGCGTGCGGTGGCTGTTGATCCCGCTGCCGTGGACGCTCTCCTGGATGAGTGGCTTAACCACGAGGCGCTGCCTAAGTTCCCGGCTTAAAACTTCGCTGCCATGCCCTACACTTGAGCACCATGCGCAGAATGCTTGTCACCGGTGGTGCCGGTTTTATTGGGGCAAACTTCGTCAGACTCGTGGCCCAGCAGCGGCCAGAGGTGGAGATTACTGTCCTCGATAAGCTCACCTACGCGGGTAACCGCGCCAACCTCGCCGGCGTGGATGCCACGCTGGTGGTAGGTGATGTGGCGGATGAGGGGGTCGTCGATAAGCTCGTGGCCCACGCCGATGTCGTCGTCCACTTCGCCGCCGAGTCCCACAATGACAACTCCTTGCGGGATCCTTCGCCCTTCCTGCACACCAACGTCATGGGCACGTTTGTGTTGCTTGAAGCCTGCCGCCGGCACGATGTGCGCTTCCACCACATCTCTACCGATGAGGTGTTCGGCGACCTGGACATTGGCGCGGATACCTACTTCACCGAGGAAACTCCCTATAACCCTTCCTCGCCCTATTCGGCCACAAAGGCCGGCTCGGATCACCTGGTGCGCGCGTGGGTACGCAGCTTTGGGCTGCGGGCAACCATATCGAACTGTTCCAATAATTACGGCCCCTACCAGCACATTGAGAAATTCATCCCGCGGCAGATCACTAATCTGCTTGTGGACCAACCGGCAAAGCTTTATGGCACGGGCGAGCAGGTGCGGGATTGGATTCACGTGGATGACCACAACGAGGCCGTACTCGCCATTCTGGACCGCGGGCAGATTGGTGAGACCTATAACATCGGCGCCGACCAGGAGGATACCAATAACCGCCAGGTCATCGAGATGATTTGTGAGCTCATGGGAGCCACGGACAACGGCCAGGCGCGCTTTGAGCACGTGACGGATCGCCCGGGACATGACCAGCGCTACGCCATGGACGCCAGCAAGCTGCGCCGCGAGCTGGGCTGGACCCCGCGCTACACGGACCTGCGGGAGGGCCTCGCCGCCACCATCGAGTGGTACCGCGCTAACGAGGACTGGTGGCGCGCGGGCAAGGAAGAAGTCGAAGCCAACTACGCAAAACAAGGACAATAAAAAGCCATGAAGGTGCAGACAACGGCCATTGAGGGCCTTCTCATTGTGGAGCTCGACGTCCACGGCGATAACCGCGGCTGGTTCAAGGAGAACTGGCAGCGCGAAAAGATGGTGGCGGCCGGCTTGCCGGACTTCCAACCGGTGCAAAATAACGTCTCCTTCAATGCGGAGAAAGGTGTCACGCGCGGCCTACATGCGGAGCCCTGGGATAAGTTCGTCTCCGTGGCGTCTGGCCGGGTGTTCGGCGCATGGTGCGATCTGCGCGAGGGCTCAGCCACCTTTGGCCAACTGGTGACCAACGAGATTGGCCCCGACACGGCCGTGTTCGTCCCGCGTGGGGTGGCCAACGGATTCCAAGCGCTAGAGCCGTGCGCCTACTCCTACCTGGTCAATGACCACTGGTCCCCGGATGCGGAATACACCTGCGTCAACCTGGACATGGTGGACTGGCCGCTGGAACCAACGGAGATTTCCGATAAGGACAGGGAGCACCCCGCGCTTGGCGACGTCTCCCCCATGCCCCCTCGCCGCGTCCTCGTCACCGGCTCAGGCGGGCAGCTGGGCCGCGCACTGCAGAAGTTTCTGCCCTCCGCTGGTCTGGGCCAGGTGGAGTTCTGCGGGCACGAGGACTTCGATATCACCACCCCACCTGCCCGTCCGTGGAAGCAGTATTCAGCCATCATCAACTGCGCGGCTTATAACGACGTCAACGGCGCGGAAGAGGATCGCGCCTCGGCCTGGGCAGTCAACGCCGATGCGCCAGCGAAGCTCGCGCGCATTGCCGCGGAGAACAATCTCACCTTGGTGCACGTCTCCAGCGACTACATCTTCGATGGCTCCCACGAGGTCCACGATGAAGAGGAACTGCCCTCACCTCTCTCGGCCTACGGGGCGTCGAAAGCCGCGGGCGATACCGCCGCACAAACCGCCCCGCGCCACTACGTCATCCGTACCTCGTGGGTCTTTGGCGATGGCGCCAACTTCATGGCCACGATGCGCTCGCTGGCGAATAAGGGAGTCAAGCCCTCCGTCATTCACGATCAGCGCGGACGCCCCACCTTTGCCGAAGACCTAGCCAAGGGCATCATCCACCTGCTCAAGACCAATGCCGAGTACGGGGTGTACAACATCTCCAACTCCGGCGACGTGGTGGGCCGCGATGAAATTGCCATGGCCGTCTTCACCGGCGTGGGCCAGGACCCTGCCAATGTCACGCCGGTGAGCACCGAGCAATACCGCGAGATTGCCGGGCCCGAGGCTCCCCGCCCGAAGGAGTCCACCTTCGATCTATCCAAGATTGAATCCACCGGCTTCACACCGATGAATTGGCGGGCTGCTTTGGCGCTCTACCTGGGACTTTACCCAGCATAACACTCAACATAACACTTAACTTCCCGCGTGTTATGTTATGTGTTATGTTGAGTGGCATGTAGAAAGAAAGGCCTGCTCATGACCCCAACGGAGCTCGATGAGTTGATTGCGCAGCTGCGCGTTATCGGCAGCAATAAACAGTCCGTAGAAGTGAAGTCCGCTGTGGGCAAGGACGTGCTCTCTACCCTGAGCGCCTTCGCCAATGGCACCGGCGGCACACTCATCGTTGGCCTATCAGAGGACGATGGCTTCACGCCCATGAAGAACTTCTCCGCGTCCACAGCCCAAGATCAACTAGAAACCCGCTGCCAACAGCTCATCCCTCCGGTTCGCCCCAATATCGACATCATTGAGTTCGAAGGCAGCACAGTACTTGTTGCAGCCATTGATGAACTCCCCGCCCGCGACAAGCCCTGCTATGTTTCCGAACGCGGCTTGTATAAGGGCAGCTATATTCGCACAGGTGATGGCGATACACGGCTCTCGCAGTACGAGGTGAACCGGCTCGTTGAGGAGCACACCCAGCCCACGTGGGACGAGGAGGCAATCCCTGACTCCTCCCTAGACGATATCGAGGGCGCAACCCTCGATGCATTTCTTGCAGTACAACGAGAACGCCGACCCAAGACCTTTGCCAATGGGCATGACACAGCGTTGAGACGTTTGCGCATCCTCAAGGACGGCCACCCAACCCTGGCTTCACTGCTCGTGATGGGGGACTACCCTCAGGAGTTCTTCCCCCGACTCACCGTGACCTTCGCCCTCTTTCCGGGAACATCCAAAGGAGACGTCACCACGGGCATTCGCCTACTCGACAGCGCTACTCTTCACGGCACTATTCCGGAGCTAGTGAGCGAGGGCATCGATATTGTGAAAAAGAACATGCGCACTGCGGGTTTTATAGGCGATAAGTCTCGTACCGCACTTCCGGACTATCCCATAATCGCTGTCCGTGAGGCCTTGGTGAATGCGCTCATGCACCGCGACTATTCCCCCACCGCTCGCGGCAGCCAAGTACAAATCAACATGTTTGTTGACCGCCTGGAAATCACCAACCCGGGTGGTCTTTATGGAGGGGTTACGCTGCGGAATCTGGGAGAGGCTGGGGTCAGCTCTACCCGCAACCAGCGGCTAGCCACATTCCTAGAGGACATCCCCTTGCCGGAAGGTGGTGTTGCTGCAGAAAACCGTGGCACCGGCATCGCCACCATCCACCAAGCTTTGGCCGATGCGCTCATGCCGAAGCCAGAGATTATCAACCGGCTCGATAGTTTCACCATCATTTTTCACCGCCGCAAAGTGGCCACCCAGGAACGCTACGGCACGGCTCGCGACCACGTGGAGCACCTTCTCCATAACAGCCCATCCGTGTCTACGACGGAGCTGGTTGAGGCTACAAAGCTGAGCAGGACAGCAGTCCAGAAAGCGCTGAACGAGCTCATCCGCGATAATATCGCCGAGAAGACCGAACCCGGCCGCAGCCCCAAACAACGCTACAGGCTGCGAAAATAGAGCATAACACTCAACATAACACTTAACTTCCCACGTGTTATGTTAAGTGGGAAGTTAAGTGTTATGTTCCCCAGCCCGCGCCGCCGCGCCCCAGCGCTGGCCCCTCCTCCGTTAAGCTTAAACCTCATGAAGGGCATCATCCTCGCTGGCGGTTCCGGCACGCGCCTCTACCCCATCACCAAGGGCATCTCGAAGCAGCTCATGCCCATTTACGACAAGCCGATGGTCTACTACCCACTGACCACCTTGATTCAGGCCGGTATCCGGGAGATCCTCATCATCACCACCCCGGAAGACCAGGACGCCTTCAAGCGCCTGTTGGGTGATGGTTCCCAACTGGGCCTCATGCTCCACTATGCGGTCCAGCCGCGCCCAGAAGGCTTGGCCCAAGCCTTCCTCATTGCGGAAGACTTCATCGCTGATGACGACGTGGCACTCGTCTTGGGTGACAACATCTTCGAAGGCCACGGCTTCTCCACTGCACTTAATGAGTGCCGCCGCCCCGATGGCGGCATCATCTTTGCCTACGAGGTCTCCGACCCGCAGCGCTATGGCGTCGTCGATTTCGACGAATCCGGCCAGGCCCTCTCCATTGAAGAAAAGCCCGCCACACCAAAATCCAACCACGCTGTGGTGGGGTTGTACTTCTATGACAATTCCGTGGTGGACATTGCGAAGAGCATTAAGCCCAGCGCGCGTGGGGAATTAGAGATCACCGCCGTCAACGAGGAATACTTGCGCCGCGGACGGCTCCGAGTCAAGCGCATGCAGCGCGGTGACGTGTGGCTGGATACCGGAACGGTGGACTCCATGAGTGAGGCCTCCGCATATGTGGAAGTCATGCAGAAGCGCACCGGCACCGTCATTGGCTCACCGGAAGTAGCCGCGTTTGCAGAAGGTTTCATCGACGCCGCAGCGCTTACCGCGCTGGCTCAGCCTCTCCTGAAGTCTGGCTACGGCCACTACCTTCTCGCAGCTGCCGACGAGGGCCGTCCCAACTAATTAAATTCACCCCTAATCTGGCGCGGCGCCGTGTAGCGGTTAAGGTAACGGCATGCCGAATTCACGCGAGTCCTCATCCTCCCGCAAGTCAGCCCTGTCCACGGTCAGCCCCATCGTGTGGGGAATGCTGGTGGTCATCCTTCTCTTGGTGGTCGTCATTGGCTTCCTACTCGGTGAACGCAATACGGGAAAGGATAACGCGGCACCGGGTGCTGAGCAGGTACAGACCAGCGCGGTCCCTGCGGACTCCAGTAAGGACATGGCTGCCGACGCCTCCAAGGCCACCCCCGGAACGAAATTCTCCGACGGGAAGGGGGACCCGATGACGTTCGGCCCCGGCGGTGACACCAAGTCCGGAGACATCACGGTGGTGCACCGCAAGAAGGAGGATGATCCTTTCGCCATCGGTGCGGTGGATGCCCCCGTGGTGATTTCAGAGTTCTCCGACTTCGAGTGCCCGTTCTGCTCCCGCCACGCCAACGTTACCGAGCCGGATATCCTCACCAAGTACGTGGAGAAGGGCTTGGTAAGAATTGAATGGAACGACTTCCCCGTCAACGGCCCTGCCGCCATCGAGGCCGCCAAGGCCGGACGCGCTGCCGCAGCACAAGGCAAGTTCGCGGAGTTCAAGCACGAGCTCTACACCGCCAGCAAGGACATCAGCGGCCACCCGGAGTTCGACATCGACGACTTCATGAAATTTGCCAAGCAAGCCGGCGTTGCAGACCTGGATAAGTTCCGCCAGCAGGCCACGGACGATACCTACACTGAGGTCATCGAGACGGCCACTCGCTATGCCTCCCAGATTGGTATCACGGGTACCCCGGCATTCGTGGTGGGAGACCAATTCATCGGTGGCGCACAGCCACCCGAGGTATTTGAGCAGATCATCCAAGAGCAGCTAGGAAAGGCAGCCAATGGATAAGCCGCCGCTAATTGTGTGGGTCTTCATCGCGCTCGTCCTTCTGACCGGGCTACTAGGCGGTTATGCGGTGGGGGTGAGCGTATGAGCATCGGAATTTTCGGCGCCCTCATCGCCGGCGTGCTGACCTTGATCAGCCCCTGTTCAGCTCTGTTGGTGCCGGCCTTCTTTGCCTATGCCTTTGAGTCGCAGCGCCAACTGCTCGTCAAGACCCTGGTGTTCTTCCTCGGCTTGTGCACCACGCTCGTCCCCATCGGCATGGGGCTGGCCGCCCTCCTCGCGCAGTACCGCAGCCAGGTCATCACGGTGGCAGGCTGGATCATCATCGCGCTGGGAATCTTTACCGCACTGGGCGGTGGTTTCCGCATCCCCGGCATGGATGCGCTCTCCGGTAAGGCCCGGGGCAGAGTGTTTCTGCTCGGCGCGGTATATGGCTTTGCCGGTTTTTGCGCGGGCCCGCTCTTGGGCGCTGTTCTTACCACCGCTGCTGCATCCGGCAGCGCGCTCTATGGCGGACTCATCATGGTGGCGTATGCCGCAGGCATGGCCGCACCACTCTTCCTACTGGCTGCGCTGTGGGAGCGCCTCGACGTTGGCTCGTGGAAATGGCTGCGCGGACGCGAGGTCACTTTAGGCCCCGTGCGCACGAATACCCTGTCCATCGTGTCGGGCGCCTTCTTCGTGCTCATCGGGGCGCTGTTCATCGTCAGCTATGGCAGCGCGACGCTACCCGCAGTGCTGAGCACGGATGCGCAGTTCGCGGTGCAGGACAAGGTCCGCAGCTTCAGCGAAGGCGTGGCGGATGCCTGGGTCTGGTTCGGCCTGTCCCTTACCGCCACGGTGGCGGTGGGCATTAAGGCTGCCCGCACGCCGGCCTAGGGGCATAGCCCTAGGCCAGGGTTCAGGAGTTAATAGCCGCGCGCAACGTACTCGTCGATGCGGGCAGCTTCCGCGCCCACGGTGGTCTCATCGCCGTGGCCCGGCAGAACGCGGGTCTCCGGCGGAAGGTTGAGCACGCGGTTGCGCAGGGACTCGATGATGACATCGAAGTCGGAGTACTTGCGGCCCGTAGCTCCCGGGCCACCGTTGAAGAGGGTGTCACCGGAGAGCAGGGTGCTATCGGCGGCGTCGTACAGCACGACGCAGCCCGGGGAGTGGCCCGGAGTATGGAAGACCACGAGGTCCTCCCCACCAATCTTGAAGATCTGGTTATCCTCCAGCGCGGCGTAGTTAGCCTCCGCGTGGGTTTCGCGCCACAGCTGCTCGTCATCCGGATGGAGGTAGAGCTGCACACCATAGTGCTCAGCAATCTCAGGAGCGAGCTCACAGTGATCGTTGTGCGCGTGGGTCAGCAGCACGCCCGTCACGGAGCGCTCGCCCACCTCGTCGTAGATACGCTCGGCGTCGTGCGCCGGATCCACGATGTAAAGCTCCTGGCCACCGGAGACGATGTAGACGTTGTTGTCCACGTCCCACTCGCCACCATCGAGGCGGAAGGTGCCAGAGGTGACAAACTGTTCAATCTTCATTTCGGGTTCCTTTCCGGGCTGAGGTAAAGCGCATGCTTGTGAAGATTCGGCTGTCTTTAGAATTCGACGACGGACCGCAGAACCTTGCCGGCCTTCATGGTGCCGAAGGCCTCTTCGACGTCGTCTAGCGCAATGCGCTCGGAGACGAACTTGTCCAGCGGGAACTGGCCGTTCTTGGACAGGGATACGTAGGCCGGGAAGTCGCGCTCGGGCAGGCAGTCGCCGTACCACGCCGGCTTGATGGAACCGCCGCGGCCATAGAGGTCGATGGCGGGGATGTCGACATGGTCGGTGAGATTGGGAACGCCCACCATCACCATGCGGCCGGCGTGGTCGCGGGAGTAGAAAGCCTGGCGCCACGTGGGCTGGATACCCACGGCATCAATGGTGACATCGGTGCCGAAGCCGTCGGTAAGCTCACGCACGGCCTCGATTACCTCATCCTCGGAGAGGTCCTTGCCGCAAATCGTGTCAGTTGCGCCGAACTCGCGGGCGGTCTCCAGCTTGTTTTCATCAAGGTCCACAGCAATAATTTTCGCCGCACCGGCCAGCTTCGCGCCGGCAATCGCAGCAGTGCCCACACCACCGCAGCCGAAGACAGCCACGGACTCGCCAAGCTGGATGTCAGCGGTGTTGACGGCCGCGCCCAAGCCCGCCATGATGCCGCAGCCGAGCAGACCGGCGGCGGCCGGGTCGGTCTCCTCTACCTTGGTGCACTGGCCCTCGTGGACCAGGGTCTTCTCGGCGAAGGAACCAATGCCGAGCGCCGGGGTGAGCTCGGTGCCGGCATCCGCGTCGCCATCGGCAAGCTTCATGCTCGTGGACGCGTTGTGGGTATTGAAGCAGTACTTCGGCTCGCCCTTCTTGCAGGCACGGCACTCACCGCACACCGCGCGCCAGTTCAAGATGACGAAGTCGCCGACCTCGACGTGCGTAACGGCAGAACCTACGCGCTCGACGACGCCCGCCGCCTCATGGCCCAGCAGGAAGGGGAAAGCATCCTCGATGTCACCATCGCGGTAGGCCAAGTCGGTATGGCAGACACCGCAGGCCTGCACCTTGACGATGACATCGTGCTCACCGGGGGCGGGAACTACGATGTTGACGGTCTCGACGGGCGCACCTTTGGAGCGCGCGATGACGCCGCGGACAATCTCCGCACCTTGCTGGGAGCTATTTTCATTTACATTTTCATTAACAGTCATGCCCGCGAGGGTACGCGAAAGGCTCGGGCGACGTCGCCCGAGCCCAGAGGGAATTCGAGTTCGCCTTTAGAAGCTAGCGAGGTGGTTGGCCACAAACTCGTGACCACGCGCATTGACATGCAAAGGCAGGTTACCCGGACCCGCGGAGAAGTCCACGAGGCCCGCCCACAGGCGCTTATTGGCGTCCGCACACATGCCACGGTCCCACGTCATCGGCTTCATATCTACAAACTCCGTGCCGGTCGCGTGAGCCAGGTCCACCTGCATCCACTGCGTGACATTCTCATAGCGCTGGACCATCGGCAAAGCGGTGGCATCAGCCGGCTTAGGGCCAACGTGGATAAGGCAGTAGCGGTCACCAGAACCGATAGTCGGGTAACCCACAATCTGAATGCGGGCATTCGGCGCAGCGGCACGAATCTTGTGAATAATCGGCGCGTTGGCGCCAACCCAGCGGGCACGCATGTCCTTATCAGACAGCCCAGCGTTGTTGTACGTGTCATTGAAACCGCCGGCGTAGATCACGCGTT
The DNA here is from genome assembly GCF_016889765.1 of Corynebacterium minutissimum. Lineage (NCBI taxonomy): Bacteria > Bacillati > Actinomycetota > Actinomycetes > Mycobacteriales > Corynebacteriaceae > Corynebacterium > Corynebacterium minutissimum. The sequence continues at coordinate 1,536,314 of NZ_CP069533.1, read as the reverse complement.
GGGTCTCAGCGGTGAGCTTGCCACGGCGAATTGCATCATCAACCTGCGCGTTCATCTGTGGACCCTGGGACATCGATACTGCACCGGAGCAGGAGAAGTCCGCCACCGGCATGCCCAGCTTGGCGGCGGTACGCTTGGCAAAGTTATTACCGGATGGACAATCCAGGCTGGGATTGCGGCCGGACGAGCCCAAGCGCGAGGAGAGGTAGGTGTCCAACTGCGGGTCTGCCAGGACGGAGTCGCCAAAGGCAACGAGGTTGCGTTCCGCGGCTGCTGCCTGGGGAACGTGGGACAGGCCAACTGCCACGAGGAGGGTTGCACAGAAGGCCGCGAGGCGCCGAGTAGACTTCACGTGACGAGTTCCTTTCGGGAAAGAGTATGTTCTAGACCGAAACCATAATAGACTAAGCTAACGATTGAAGCTTATGTAACAATAGCAACACCTTTAACATATTGCTCTGATTGACGGCCTTTCTATCCCCTCCCTATCGCCTCTACCCCACCACGAGAATCTTATGAAGCTTTCTGATATCACCTTCCACGCCAACGCGATCGCGCGGTTTATCCCCTCGCTCTTCCACGCCGGCCTCATCAGCCCCGCCGGTGGGCCCCGCGCTTGGGCTGCGACCCTGCCTGTCTTGGCACGCTACCGTTTCACCACCGCCCGCGAGGTCGAGCAGGCCTACCTGACCTGCCCGGAACGCCTGGCGCTTATCGACGACGACGGGGCCCTCACCTACCGCCAGCTCCGCGATCACTCCCAGACCTTCGCGCGCTGGCTGCTCTCGAAAAACCTCGACGAGATCCGCTTAGGCGTCATGGCCCGCAACGGCCGCGGCATCATTACCCCGTTGGCAGCCAAGGGCTATGCGGGCGCGCACATCTTCTTGCTCAACGTGGGTTCCTCCCCGGAGCAGCTGGCCGGCTGCATCGAGGAAAACCGCATCAACGTGCTCGTCATCGATGACGAGTTCATTGACCGCCTTTACCCCGCTGGCGACCTCCCTGAAGGCCTTTCCGTCGTCATCGCTCATGAATCCGGTGTGGATCGTCCGGCGATGCTGGCTGCGGCCCCTACGCTGCACCAGATTGTGATGCGCCCGCGGGACGTCGCGAAGCACAAGCTTCCTGCCTGGCCCCAACACGGGCATATCGTGCTCATGTCGTCCGGAACTACCGGAATTCCCAAGGGCATCATGCGCCCGGAGCCCACGCTGCCGGTGGTCGTTGCCTCCATCGTGGGCTCGGTGCCGTGGCGTGCGAACCAGAAGGTGCAGATGACCGCTTCCATTTTCCATACGTGGGGCTGGGCCTGCATCAACATTGCACTAGGCCTGCGCAACACCATCGTGACGCGGCGCGTCTTTGACCCGACGGCTGCGCTCGACGACATTCAGCGCTACCAGCTCGATGGTCTGCTCTCCTCCCCCGTCTTCTTCCGCCAAATGGTTGAGGCGGACCCGGATTCCAGCTTCGATACCTCGAGCCTGCAGTTCATTGCCTCGGCCGGTCATGCTCTGACCCCGGAGATTGTCAAGGAAACCCACGAGCGCTTCGGCCCGATTCTGTGCAATGTCTATGGTTCGACGGAGCTCGCGTTGGCATCGACGGCCAGCATGGAGGAGGTGGCCAAAGACCCCACCATTGGCGGCAAAATTGCCTCCGGCACCAAACTGCGCATCCTCGATGAGGACGGCAACGAGGTTCCCCGCGGTGAAGTGGGCGAAATTTACCTGACCAATTCGACCGCCCTCATTGGCTATACCAACCCGAAGATTCCGCTCAATAAGGTGGATGGGCTCATTTCCATCGGTGACCTGGGCTATATCGATCCCGACGGTTACCTCCATGTGGTGGGGCGCGCGGATGACATGATCATCGTCGGCGGTGAAAACGTGCACCCGCAGTCGGTCACTGAGGTGCTTGAGGCCATGCCGGGCATCGCGGAGGTACATGCCGGCGGCGTGGAGGATGAGACCACCTTCCAGCGCATCGCCGTGTGGGCCGTGACCACGCGCGATGCCCTGGGCAACGCCGTGACTGCCGACGCCATTCGTACCTGGGTCCGCGAGAACCTCGCCGACCACTCCGTGCCGCGCGACGTCCACTTCCTGGACAAGTTGCCACGCAATGCCACCGGCAAGGTGGTGCCGCGCCTGCTGCGCAGCACCGACTAGCCCACGCCTATTCCTCTCAAGACATAGAACCCTCCGAGCCAAAACTGCCCGAGTTGCCAAAACCAACCTTGTTTCATGCGATGTGGAGCGAAGGTTTTGGCAACTAGGGCAGTTTTTGGTGTCTGGGTTTTAGTCCCGCCGGTCCCTGAGGTGGGCCGGGGGCAGATTAGCTGCTGCGCTTGATGGTTGCTGCGACCTCGCCTGGCAAGGCATGGCCCTCGCGGGCGATGTCGATGCCGGCGACCTGCTTGGCCGTCGGGCACACCACCGGGGTGATGAGATTGACGCCGCGCTCGCGCAGCTTGCTTGCCTCCACCGCGATGATCGGCGTGCCGGCGGTGACGGTGTCGCCCTTCTTGGCCAGGGCCGTAAAACCTTCGCCCTTGAGCTCCACGGTGTCGATACCGATGTGGATAAGCAGGTCCAGCCCATCCGCGGTCTGCATACCGAAGGCATGGCGCGTCTTGAAGATCATGGTGATGGTGCCGTCTACGGGAGCGCAGACGTCGAAGGCATCGACGGCATCAGGCATCACCGCAAAACCTTCGCCCACCATGCCCTGCGCAAAGGACGCATCCGGGACTTGGGAGAGCTCGACGACGTCTCCGGCGAACGGGGCACGCACGTCGACGCCTTCGCCCTCGACGTGGGAACTGCTAGAAGAAGCGCTGCTGTTGCTGGCGCCCTCGGCGCTGGCAGGCACGCTGGCTCCAGTACCCGCGGCACCTGCCGAGCTCGCAGCGCCAGCAGTGGCCAGGGCCGGGGAGCCGTGGCGCAGCTGGTGGCTGACCTCGTCATACATGAACTGCACAGCCGGGCCCACGATGACCTGGACGCTCTTCTCCGAGGGGTGTATCACACCGGAGACGGCGGCGCGTTTGATCACGGAGTCGTCGACAAGCGCGCGCTCCTTCACGCCGACACGCAGACGCGTGGTGCAGTAGTCCAGGGAGTCAATGTTGTCCTTGCCGCCAAGCCCCTCGATGATGCGGGCGGCGTCAACTGCGGTCTTGTCATCACCGCTACCGGAATCCTCGGTGGACTCTGCGGCAGCATCGTCCTCACCGCGGCCCGGGGTCTTGAGGTTGAGCCAGCCGATGAGGAAGTAGAAGATGACGAAGTACAGAGCGAAGAAGGCGACGCCCATGACCAGCAGCATGTACCACTTGTTGGCCAGCGGATTCTGCGAGGAAAGCAGCATATCCACGAAACCGGCAGAGAAGCCGAAGCCGGCGGTCCACTCCATAGCTGCGGCGATGAAGACGGAGAGACCCATGAGGAGCGCATGCACGACGTAGAGCAGCGGGGCAACGAACATGAAGGAGAACTCCAGCGGCTCGGTCACGCCGGTGAAGAAGGAAGCCAGGGCGCCAGCGGCCATGAGCGAGCCGACGACCTTGCGCTTGCTCTTATCCGCGCGCAGGTACATGGCAAGTGCCGCACCCGGTAGGCCAAACATCATGACGGGGAAGAATCCAGCCTGGTAGCGGCCCACGACGCCCTCGACCGTGCACTGGCCGTTAGCCCAGATACCCGGGCAATCAGCGGCGGAGGTAGCGGCGGCGGCTGCCTCGATGGTCTTCTGACCACTCTGGAAATTGCCAATGTCATTGATACCGATGACATCGAACCAGAAGACGGAGTTCAGCGCGTGGTGCAGGCCCGTCGGGATAAGTAGGCGGTTGGCCACACCGTAGATACCAGCGCCTGCAGCACCCAGGCCTTGGATGGAGGCACCAAAGTTGAACAGCGCGTGGTAGATGAACGGCCACACGAAGTAGAGGATTCCGGAGACCACGATGGCGAAAATGGCGGTGAGAATCGGCACGAGGCGCCGTCCAGAGAAGAAGGCCAGGAAGTCCGGCAGCTTGGTGGCGTGGAAGCGGTTATAGACCCACGCCGCCATGATGCCGGCGAGAATGCCGAAGAGAACGTTGCCGCCGCCCACGGCGTTCCAACCTTCCGCGGCCCACTCCAGTGCCTCGTTGCCAGTCAGCGCGGTGGGGTCTTCGATACCGCGGTAACCGGCCACGGCGTCGGGGCCCAGCAGCTTCATGAACGTGGCGAAGGCCAAAAAGCCCGAGAGTGCGGCAGCACCGTTGGAATCCTTGGCCAGGCCGAAGGAAATCGCAATGGCGAAGATCCAGCCCAGATTGGCCAGCACCGCGTCGCCGGAGCTAATGAGCAGCTGGGCGGCGAGGTTCTCCGAGCCAGCGGCGCTGGAGATCCAGTAGCCAACACCACTGAGGATCGCCGCGACGGGCAGCACCGCCACGGCACCCATGAGGGCTTTTCCGAGCCGCTGTAGCGGCCCCATCACATTGAATTTCATAGGGGAGAGTCCTTTCTAACAGGAAGAGACATGGAATGAAAAAGATAAAGAGAAGTTTTTCTACAGACGGTTCTGATCCGCGTAGAGGTAGTACTCGCGGTCCTCCAGGAGAGAGGCGGCGGATTCATCAACGATGACGGTCGCGCGCGGGTGCAGCTGCAGCACCGATCCAGGGCAGTGCGCTGAAAGTGGACCTTCGACCATCGCGTGCACCGCGTTGGCTTTGTTGCTGCCGGTGGCGATGAGGAGCAGGTGGCGGGCCTCGCTAATCGTGCCAAGACCCTGCGTGATTGCGTGGCGCGGAACCTCTTCGACGTTGTCGAAGAAACGGGAGTTATCCTTCACAGTCTGCGGGTGCAGCGCCACCACGCGGGTGCGGGACATCAGGGAGCTCGACGGCTCGTTGAAACCGATGTGGCCATTAGCACCAATGCCGAGCAACTGGACATCGACGCCTCCGGCATTCCGAATGGCCTGGTCATAGGCGGCGCTGGCTGCCACGGGGTCGGCAGCGCTACCTTCTGGACTCTTGACCAAGGCATCATCGAAATCGACGTGGCTGGTGAAGTCACGGCGGATGGTGGCGTAGTAGGACTGCTCATGCTCGGGGTGAAGGCCAAGGTACTCGTCAAGAAGAAAAGCGCGGCTGCCGGCGAAGCTCACCTCGCCGCGCTCGTGGCGGGCGATAAGCTCCTTGTAGGTAGCCACCGGGGTGGAACCCGTGGCTAGACCCAGGGTGGCGGAATTGTTGGCGTAGCTTGCGAGGATATCGGCAGCCGCGACGGCGACCTCGGCTGGGGTGGAGCGGATAAGGATGTCCATGATCTGCCTTCCTGATGTGAGTGAGAGTCTTTTTAAGAGTTTATAAATTCGGTACCACCGACAATGACACGCACCGGTTCCAGCTGAGCATTGAGGCCCACCAGGTTGGCGCGCGCGCCAACCGCGATGCGGCCTAGATCCTTCTCCCCCATCACATCCGCGGCCGTGGTGGAGGTAAAACGCACTGCCTCGCCCAGACCATGGCGAACAGCAAAGCTGGCGAATTGTTGGGACAAAGTAGAGGTGCCGCCCGCGATAGCGCCGCTGGACACGCGCGCTACTCCCCCGCTCACGGTGACGGGGAGGGAGCCCAATTCATAGTCACCATCGGCCATTCCAGCGGCCGCCATGGCATCCGTCACCGCGAACGCCCGGGGGTTGTGGGCCATGTCCACGGTGCCGTCGACAAGATGTACGCCATCGGCGATGAGCTCGACGGCCGCATTCCCCGCCTTCGCCGCGGTGAGCAAGGCGGCCACCGGGCCCGGCGCGCGGTGATGGATGGAGGGCATGGCATTGAAAAGGTGCGTGCCGGTCACGGTGACGCCGAGCTCCTTGGCCTTGGCGATAGCGTTCAGCGTGGTGTCATAATCGGCCTCGGTATGCCCCAGGCTGGCGATGATGCCATGCTCCGCGCAGAGTTCGAGCAGCTTGTCGACGTTTTCCGTCTCCGGCGCAAAAGTAATGGAGCAAAGGTGCCCGCGGGCAGCGGCGATAACCGCGCGGAAGAAGTCCGGGTCGCCCGGCACGATGCGCGAAGGGTCCTGCGCGCCGCACTTGGCCGCCGCGATGAAGGGGCCTTCCATGTGGATGCCGGCGATCTCGCCTTCCTCAGCCAGCTGGGCCAAAAGCTCGGCCCTGGCGCACAGCTCTTCTTGCGTGCCGGAAACCAAGCTGGCCAGCAGCGTCGTGGTGCCGTGCGCGCGGTGGAAGCGGGCGGCGGCCAGGCACTGCTCATAATCGCCGTTGGGGAATCCCCCGCCGTTGCCGCCGTGGTTGTGCAGGTCCACGAAACCGGGCACCCAGAGCAACGCATCCGGGTCCCCGGCGCGCCAGGCGGCCTCGGCTGCGGGGACGTCGCCAAGCTCTATACCCTCAATACTCTCCCCGAACGTGACGGCACCAGCGCGCAGCTCGAAATTTTCATCGATGTAGAGGCCCTCGACGTGGCCTTGACTCCCTGTTCCCTCTGGCTGCATATTTCATTCGATTCTGTATGTCTGGGCAGACACGGCACCCGCCCGGTTGATAGTTCATTTGAAATTTATCAGGGCTGCCGGTTTTTGTGAACCACGCCTACTTCTGAGGGGGATGTGAGCACAGGTTGCTTTTAGTATGTTCGGTACACGCGGGATGGCGAAAGGCCCCGGGAACTACCAGCCGCGGGTATCCACTCGGTCCCAGAGCTCGTTGCTCGCCAGCTCACCAGCGTCCGCCGGTGAAGCGCCAACGAATACATCTCGTGCATCAGGATCATCAGCAAGAATGTAGCGGAACCACGCGGTCGCGTAACCGTCCCCGAGCTCTAGAACGTCCTTGTGGTCCGCGCCCAGGCGGCGGGCAATGATTGCCGGACCACCGGCTGATTCAAAGCTTTCCTGCAGGTCTTTCCATGGGCTAACAAACCAGCGGTCTGAACGGCCATCACTCGTCATCAGGAAAAGCGGTTCCTCTACGTCGGCTGCGTCGTAGTCCCAGTCATTGGACTGTGCCACTTTGTGGGAGGCCGGGCTCGCCGCATACACAGCTGCTACCTCCACTTGTGCCGCAGCGTTGATAGCACCCGCACCGCCCTGCGAGTGCCCAAAAATACCGACCCGCGATCGGTCCACACGGGAATCCAGTTCCGGCAATCTCTCAATTAAGTGCACGACATTCTCCCCTGTTCCGGTGTGGGGAGTCTCATCGCCGACGACCACGAAGCCCCAACTAGCCAGGTGTTCCGCCACGGGTAGGTAGCTGCTCAACGGCGTGTTCGTGCCATTAGCCATGACCACCGCAGGAAACGGTCCCGCGCCAATCGGTGCCGCAACGGTCACATCGCCATCACGCCGGACGTCAACCTCGTGCGGTCCCTCGTCCGCGAACGACGCTTCCAGCGGGCCACCCGTCTCAGCGCTGTATCCGGCAGCCACGCCGTCATCACCGGTGACGCTGTCTGCGTCTACCCACTGCATGAATCCAACAAACCCGACAAACGCCACCACAATCACGGCCACCACGGCAATCATGCCAATCACAAGCTTTTTCATGCTCTACATTTTGATGTTCACAAGGGCGAAAGGCACTAGCGCTAGCACTACTTTTTCCTGTACACAGCGCACGACCCAACTCACCCCGAAGGGAAGCACTTGCGGAGAATAAAGTACGAGCGCTCCTTATCCCGCAACGGTAGAGTTGACGCCATTTAGCCCACCTGACCCACAACTCACACGGAGCTATCCTCATGGCCCACTTTTCTGCACGCCAGCTCAAGCGCTTCATGGGATTCTGGCCACCCTTCTTGGGCGCGGGCATAAAGATCAAGGAATTCACTGATGACGGCACGCGCGTCGTGGTCAGCCACAAGCCGAACATGTTGACCAAGAATGCCATGGGCGTTGCCTTCGGCGGCACGCTCTCCGCCATGACGGATCCGTTCTTCATGCTCGCCTCCATGCACCGCCTGGGCAAGGAGTACCGCATCTGGGATGCCGCTGGTGAGATTAAGTACCTCAAACCCGGCCGTGGCACAGTCACCGCCGATATGCGCATCCCGGAGGAGACCTACGCGCTTATCAAGGAGAAAACCGCCAACGGTCAGAAGTACCTGCATTGGTTCGACGTCAACATCATCGATGAGGAAGGCGATGTCGTCGCTCATGTGCGCCGGCAGGTGTATTACCGACGCAAGCAGAAATAAGCAGCGAGTGCGAAAGCCTGCGCATCGTCGCAGATGCTGGGGTTACCGGAGTATTTCCCAAAAATTCTGGCGCCGAGTTTACCTGGTAGTTTGATTCCATTTTGTCCACACCGGGAAGTTATGTGTTCCGGGAAGTTATGTGTTGTGGAAGGCCTCGCGCCCAATTATCCTTGAGGCACAACGTCAACCCGACAAGGATAAAGCTGGGTTCCCGAATGGGAGTAGGGCTTCGGCCTGAGAATTCCTTTGCTCCGAGGGTTGGCATTTTTACTTTGTTCTCACCTTGGCCTGCAAGACAGGCCTAAACGACAAAACGTGTTGTTTAGGCCGATTTAGTAGCCGGTGACGATAGGAAAATACCCCAGCTGGAACACTGTTCTAGCCGGGGCTTAATGGAGCCGCCTGCGAGAATCGAACTCGCGACCTTCTCATTACGAGTGAGATGCTCTACCGACTGAGCTAAGGCGGCACGGTGCACCATGTTTATGCACCGCGTGAGAGTTTAGCCTAGGCCTGGGCTGAGAAAGAAATCGGGCTATCACCTGTAGTGTGCACGCAGCACACGTGCTGGTTAGCGCGCACCGCAGGCAAGGCGCAGGCGGCCCACCATTCCGTCGAAAGCCACCTGTGGGGTGACGTTCTGCGGCAGTTGCTCGCGGCAGGTACGGATGGCGGACTGGGCGGCAAGCAGGCCGTCTTCGCTCACGCGCTGTGCCAGTTCACCGGCCAGGCCCGCGAAGTCCGGGTGAGTCATCTCCACCTCAGCGCCAACTTTGAGCATGAGCGCATCGCGATAAATACCGGCGAGATCTACCAGGGCGATGTCGAGGCCGTCGGCGATGCGTCGCTTAGCGCGCTTCTTATGGAGCTCCTCCAAGTCTTTCAGGGCACTGCGGGCGTCGCGCTGCGCCTTCGCCGCGCCCTTGCCCTTGGCACCGACGCCGAAGGATTGCTCAATCTTGGAGCGCTCCGCCTCCTCAGCTTCCGCATGGGAGTCCTTGGCGTCCTTCTCAATGAACTTCAGCAGCGTGGTGACGGATTGGAAAGCGACGGAACCGTGGAAGACATCCTCGGCCAGGTTGATGGCCATGGCGCGGCGTTTCTGCGCGGCTTGATCCTGCACAAGGTGGCGCGCGCGGCCCACATGACGCAAGGTGGTGACGGCAGCGAGGCGGGCGTCATCTTCACTAGCCCCCTCGGCGACGAGCTGCTTGACGACGCCCTCCACGCTCGGCGCCGGGATATAAAGGTGGCGGCAGCGCGAGCGCAGCGTAACCGAGAAATCCTCCGGGTCCTCCGAGGGCGCCACCATGATGATGACGGTGCGCTCCGGCGGCTCCTCCACGGTTTTGAGCAACGCATTGGCAGCCTCGTTGCGCAGGCGGTCGGCTTTGTTAAAGATGACCACGCGCCACGGCGCCACACTGGGCAGGCTGGCCGCGCGCCCGATAACCTCACGCGCCTCGCCGACGGTGATGAACTGTTCCTTGGGGTCCACGTAGACCAAGTCGGTATGCTCTTGATTCTCCAAAACGCTCTGGCAGGACGGGCAGCGCCCGCAGCCGGGGTCACCGTTCGCATCGGCAGAAGTACACATGAGCGCCGCGGCAAAGCATTGCGCGGCCAGTGAGCGCCCGGCACCGGGAGGGCCTGTTAACAGCCAGGAATGGCTCATCGCGCGCGGGTCACCCTCGCCGCGTGCCGCGCGGGCAGCACTGAGGATGGTGTGGGCGACGGAGGGGGCGTCGGCAAGCCTTTCGGCAACGCTGGAGGTGTTCACTCGCCCTAGCCTACTGGGATAACTAAAGTGATTAACCATGAATAGACTGATGCGTGGCGCCCGCTGGTTGTGGAGCACCCAATGGCCGATGTACGCCGCGCTCGTCTTGGGCGCCAACATTATCGGCGCCATCGCGATTATGACCTTTGTGGTCTTCTTCCTCCCCATGCCGGAGATTTCGGAGTTCATCTCCGATACCCCGCACCTGTGGACCTACGGTTCACTCTTTGTCATCTTCGCCGTCATCATCGGCATTGCGGTAACGTTGCGCATCTTCCGGCCAGTACTGGATTGGCAACGCAACCCCACGGCCCACGACCCCAACATGGTGCGCAACCTCGTGCTGCGCATCCCCATTTACCAGGCCGGGGTTGCCGCTATGGTGTGGTTGCTCGGCATCATCCTGGCTGTGGTGCTCGCCGGCCAACAATCAGCGAGCTTGGGAATCGTGGTGGGAGTGTCCTCCACGCTGGCCGGTGCGCTCGTGGTGTTGCTCACCTATCTACAGGCAGAGCGCCTCGTGCGGCCCGTCGCGGCGGAGGCCGTGGCGCGGCGCTTCGAGGATTCCACTTTGGAGCCGCCGATTAAGTACCGCCTGATGTCCACGTGGCTCATGACTTCCGGTATCCCGCTCATCGGCATCATCTTGGTCCACGTGGGCCAGAAGATGGGGATGTTCACCACCGAAACCTCCGATATTATTCCCGCCATCATCGCGCTGAGCATCACCGCGTTAGGTACGGGGCTTATCGGCACCATGTTCGCCATGATGAGCGTGGTGGACCCCATCCTGGAATTGCAGGACGCCATTAACCGCGTGCGCCGCGGCGAGACCGATGTCCAGGTGGATATCTACGATGGCTCCGAACTCGGTGTTCTCCAGGCCGGCTTCAACGAAATGATGCGCGGCCTGCGTGAGCGCCAGCGCGTGCGCGATATCTTCGGCCGCTATGTCGGCACCGAGGTGGCACAGCGTGCTCTGGAAGAACGCCCGGAACTCGGCGGCGAGGACCGCAAGGTGGCCGTGCTGTTTATCGACGTCATCGGGTCCACCACCTTCGCCGTCAACCACACCCCGGAAGAGGTCGTGGAGGAGCTCAACAAATTCTTCGAGCACGTCGTCGAGGTAGTGCACCGCAACAAGGGCATCATCAACAAATTCCAGGGTGACGCCGCCCTAGCCGTCTTCGGCGCGCCACTCACGGTCTATGATGCCAACTCCATGGCGCTGCAGGCTGCGCGCGAGCTGCGCCAGGAGCTGCGCGGTTTGCAGCTGCAGGCGGGCATAGGCGTAGCCGCGGGCCACGTGGTGGCCGGCCACATTGGTGGTGCGGACCGCTTTGAGTACACCGTGATTGGTGACGCCGTCAATGAAGCCGCACGCCTGACCGAGCTGGCCAAGGACACCCCGGGCCAGGTGCTCACCAACTCTGCCACTCTGCGCGGAGCCAACGAGGCCGAGCAAGCACGCTGGACACTGATGAAATCCATTGAGTTGCGTGGGCGCCGTCGCATGACGCAGTTGGCACGCCCCATTCGCCCGACGTTGGCCGAACGCGCCCAAGGATAAGCAAGTCCTTGTGACTCTGGTAGCTTCGGAGCCATGCCCCATCAGTCGCACCAGCCCCACCTACCACGCCAGGCCTCGAGTCCTCGCCTCCTTGTCCCTGATGTCGCCCGCGGCATGGCCCTTCTGGGCATTGCTCTAGCCAACATCACCACTGGGTGGATCTCCACCAGCGGTGAGGGGCCTGACGCCTACTTTGGCGGCGTCGAGACCCTCGCGGACAAGATTTATGTGGTCTTTGCCGCCATGTTCGTCCACGTGCGTGGCCTGCCTATGTTCTCCACGCTTTTGGGCTTCGGCGTGGGACTTATCGCGATGAGCCTGTGGCGCCGAGGTTTCCCGCTGGGCCGCGCGCGGACGGTGATTGCAAAGCGCTACGGGTTCTTGGCTCTGTTCGGAGCTCTGCATTGCCTCTTCCTGTTTATGGGAGACATCATGATGTTGTACGGAATGATGGGTATTCTCATCGCGCTCGTACTTTCCCTCTCCGATAGAGTCCTCATGATTGTGGCCTACGTGCTCTTCGGGCTCACAGTATTGAGCGGTATCGGCATGGGGATAGGCACCGCGTTCATTGATACGTCGAAGATTGATGTCGGCGCTTTTTCCTCCGCACAAAGCTACTGGGAACTGCTAGGCGAACAAGCCTTTATGGTGGTCGCTCAACTTTTCTCGCTGCCCTTCACCGGATTCATGGTTCTACCGGTGATGCTCGTGGGCTTCGTGTGGGCGCGCCGCGGCACACTGGCGGGCGGACACCGCCGCGAGCTTTGGATTTGGACGGCGATTACCGCGGCCATCATTCTCTTCATCGGTCTGCCTTGGGGCTTGGCCGCCAGCGGATTCATTGATCCGGCGCTGGGTGGGCCCCTCAACGCGGCGAATAGCTGCATCGGTATGCTCACCGGGCCGGGCATCGTGGCGGCGACGACGCTCGCCTTGGAACCCCTACAGCGCCGTGGCGCGCGCCCGTGGTTCCTGTGGCCGCTCATCGCGCTGGGCAAGCGTTCCATGACCGGCTACGTGCTGCAGTCCGTGTTTTTCCTGGCGCTGGTCTACCCCTTCACGCTGAACATTGGACCGGAGTTCAGTGCCACGGGCCAGGCAGCGCTGGCCGCCGGCGTGTGGCTAGCAACGCTCCTTATCGCCTGCGCGCTTGAGGCCGCAGGCAAGCCCGGTCCTTTCGAGTGGGTTCACCGTCGCTTGTCCTACGGCAAGACGATGCGCCCAGAGTTGGGGGCTGTGCCTAACCCTGTGCCTTCCGCGCCAGCCCATCCACCAGCAGCACCAGGCCTACCGTCTGGGCCGCCGACTGGCCCGCAGCCAGGAGCTTTCCCACAGCCGTTCCCGCAGCAGGGAGCTGCGCCGCACGCGTTCCCGCCACCGTCGCAGCCTCAGAGGCCAGAAGAAGATTGGCGCCGTGGCTGATGCCCTGCGTAGATTCGGCAGCACGCAGGGCCGGGTCACCGGCTAGCGCGGAGAGCGCAGCCGCTGGGATTCCAGCGACAGCTGTGGCAAGGCGTTCGCTCCGAGTACGAGCTAGCGAGATGCCAGCCGCCCACGCGCCCGCACGCACGCCCCACCCCGTCGCGTCGTTGCGCGCACCGCGCAACTGCCAGGCAAACGCCGCGTATTGCACGCTCACGCACGTCACACCAAACGTCGTTGGTTTACCACGCTTGGCGGCTTGGCCCACGGCAGCAGCGGTGAGCCCGACGCGGGTCTCTGGTGAGCAGTCGGGGCGCAGGGCCAAGGCCACAGGGGCCGCAATCGTCGTCGCGGTGCCCAGCGTGCGCCAGGTAAACAGGCCCGACCATGCGGCGGTCTCCCCCGCAGCGAGCGCGCCGAGCGTGAAGTGATCGCGGCCGGCAAAGGCTGGGCCCACCGCGCGCAGGAGGGCGACGGTGCCTTCCTGGGTACGGTCCAGCATGTCGCGCGCGAAGCTGGTCTTCATGGCCTAGCTACTTCCTGCGCGATCCGGCCTTGACCACGTTCTTCGTGCCTGGGGAGGGCTTCTTCGTGGCCTTCTTGGTTGCCTTGCGCGTCGACTTCTTGGTGGCCTTCTTCGTCGATTTCTTGGCGGCTTTCTTGGTCGTCTTCTTCGCACCGCCGTTAGCGGCTTCCTTGGCGCGGCGCTCGGAGAGGAGCTCGTTGGCGCGGGCGTCGGTAAGCTGCTCCGGATCGTCGCCACGGCGCAGCGAAGCATTCGTAGTGCCGTCGGTGACGTACGGGCCAAAGCGACCGTCCTTGACCGTCATCGGCTTGCCGGAGACATCGTTGTCACCCAGCTGCTTAATCGGTGGCTGCGCAGCTGCACGGCCGCGGCGCTTCGGCTCCGCGTAGATGCGGCGCGCCTCATCCAAGGTGATGGAGAAAATCTGATCCTCGTTGGCCAAAGACCGCGAGTCCTTGCCCTTCTTCAGGTACGGGCCGTAGCGGCCGTTCTGTGCGGTGATGACCTCGCCATCCGACGGGTCCACGCCCACCTCACGCGGGAGGCTCAGCAGCTTGAGGGCTTCCTCGAGGGTGACGCTGGACGGCTCCATCGAAGCAAAGAGCGAGGCCGTGCCTGGCTTGAGCTTCTCCTCAATGTACTCAGCGATGCGCTTTTCCTTCTGCTTCGCCGCGGTCTTAGTCTCCCAATTCTTCGCGCGCTTGCCCTCGGCAGCGCGCTGGGCGTCCTCGGCGGCGCGCTCTTCTTTAACGATCTCCTCGGCTTCGGCCTCGGCTTTTTCGCGCTCGTCGTCACGCACCTGCTCGGTCACGTACGGGCCGAAACGGCCTTCCTTGGCCACGATGGTGCGGCCATTCTCCGGGTTCTGCCCCAGCTCGCGCCCGCCCTGCGGGGTGGCAAAGAGCTTCTCCGCCAAAGCCTCATTGAGTTCATCCGGGGTGACGGTTTCAGACAGGTTGGCGCGCTGGTACTCCACCGTGCCGTCCTCATTGGTGCCCACGGCGCGCTCGATGTAGGGACCGTAGCGGCCCACGCGCACGAAGACATCGCGCCCCTCGACGTCGGTGTAGAGGCGCAGGGAGTTGACCTGGCGGGCGTCGATAGCCTCCAGGTTAATGTCCACCAAGGACTTCAGACCACCATGGCGCGCAATGGACGCAGCCTTCTGCTCACCTGCTTCAGTGTTGCCAAAGTAGAAGTTGTTCAGCCACTCCGTGCCGTTCTCACGGCCGGCGGCAATGGAGTCCAGCTCGTCCTCCATGGAGGAGGTGAAGTCATAGTCCACCAGCTCGGTGAAGTTATTCTCCAGCAGGCCCACCACGGCGAAGGCAACCCACGAAGGAACCAGCGCGTTGCCGCGGGAGAGCACGTAGCCACGGTCCTGGATGGTCTTGATGATGGAGGCGTACGTCGACGGGCGCCCAATGCCCAGGTCCTCCATCTTCTTCACCAGGCTAGCTTCGGTATAGCGCGCCGGCGGGTTGGTGGAGTGGCCGTCGGCAGTAACGGCGGACGTCGTGAGCGTATCGCCCTCGTTGAGGTGCGGCAGGCGCGACTCCTCGTTTGAACCCTTCGCCGCCACATCCTCATAGGCCTTGAGGAAGCCTGGGAAGGTAATCGTGCGACCGGTAGCGGAGAAGTCCACGTCGTGGCCATCGGCAGATGCCTGCACGGTGACCTTCATGGACGTGCCCTTGGCATCAGCCATCTGGGATGCCACGGTGCGCTTCCAAATCAGCTCGTAGAGCTTGTACTCCTCGGCGTCGAGCTGCCCTGCCAGCTGGCCCGGGGTTGCGAAACGCTCACCAGCGGGGCGGATGGCCTCGTGGGCCTCCTGCGAGTTCTTCACCTTGCGGTCATAGGTACGCGGGCCATCGGCCACGAACTCGGCACCGAAAATGGACGTTGCCGCCTCACGGGCAGCGCCCAAGCCCTGCTTGGACAGGGAGGTCGAGTCGGTACGCATATAAGTAATGTGACCGTTCTCGTAGAGACGCTGCGCAATGCGCATGGTGCGCTCCGAGGTGTAGTGCAGGCGGCGGCCGGCCTCCTGCTGCAGCGTCGAGGTCATAAACGGTGCGGAAGGTTTGCGCGAATAAGGCTTGTGCTCGACGCTGGCCACCGTCATGGTGGAGCCTTCAAGCGCGCTGGCCAGCTGCTCCGCCTGGGCCTGCTTGACGACGACCACCTCGTCGCCCTTCAGCTCACCCTTATCGTTGAAGTCACGGCCAGCGGCGACACGCTTGCCGTCGAGGGCACTCAGACGGGCATCGAAGTCCGGCGTGGATTTCAGCGTTGCCGTGAGATCCCAGTACTCAGCCGGGATAAACGCCATACGCTCACGTTCGCGCTCGACGATGACGCGGGTTGCCACCGACTGCACGCGGCCGGCAGACAGGCGCGGCATGACTTTTTTCCACAGCACCGGGGAGACCTCGTAGCCGTAGAGACGGTCGAGGATACGGCGGGTCTCCTGGGCGTCGATAAGATCGGCGTCGAGCTCACGCGTGTTCTCCGCGGCCTCCAGAATGGCGGACTTGGTGATCTCGTTGAAGACCATGCGGCGCACCGGCACCTTCGGCTTGAGCACTTCCAGCAGGTGCCAGGCAATGGCCTCGCCTTCGCGGTCGGGGTCTGTTGCGAGGTAGAGCTGATCGCACTGCTTCAGCTTGGCTTTAAGGTCAGCGACCTTCTTCTTTTTGTCTTGGCTGATGACATACAGCGGGGTGAAGTTATCCTCCGGGTTCACACCAAGGCGCGCCCAGGATTCCTTCTTGTACTTAGCGGGGACGTCGGCAGCGCCGCGCGGAAGGTCGCGGATGTGACCGACGGAGGCCTCGACGATGTACTTATCGCCGAGATAAGGCTGAATCTTCTTCGCCTTGGTTGCTGACTCGACGATGACCAGGGTCTTCCCCGGGCCGGTACCTTCTGCCACTTCTGCTTCATCCCTTCCGATGGCTAACCCTCTGCTGGGCAATTGCCCCTAGCGTACACAGATAAAGGCTCACTGTAGTTATTCGGGCCGCTGTGCGTCCACACGTGAGGGGTCTATACTTGCCGTCTGAGAAAGGCCCCTACAGCGTGACGCAGGGAGAAGACGTGATTGCTTCTATTACCGCATGGTTCGAGGTCATCATGGCCACCCAGTGGATTTATCCGCTGGTGGGCACCCTGATTTTCTTCGACTGCTTCTTCCCTGTGCTGCCCTCAGAAATCCCCCTCAACATGGTGGGCGCCTGGTCCGGCTCGCAAGGTTTCCCGCACCTGCCCACGATGTTTTTCACCGCCATGGTGGCCGCCATCTTGGGCGATAATTTGTGCTTCCTTTTAGGCACGCGGCTCATTGCCCTTATTAATAGAGCCCAAAAAGGCACCAAGGCCTACGACGCCTTAACGTGGGTCAAGCGCAACATTCGACGCAGCGGTGGTGCGGCCATCATCATTGCGCGTTTTATCCCCTCAGCCCGCCTGTTCATGACGATCCTGCTGGGCTCCATGCGCTACCCCTGGCCGCTGTTTTTCTTCTTCGACACCATCGGCGTGCTGCTATGGGTAATTCAGGCGCTAGCCATTGGCTACTTGGGCGGTGTGGCTTTTTCGGGCTCGCCGGCCATCGCCATGATCATTTCCATCATCGCCGCGGTCATCATTGGCTTTGGCCTGCAAAAAGGCCAGAACAAGCTCACGGAATGGTGGGATACCCGCCGCGGCTACGCGGAAACTCCCTAGACCGTCTCGACATGGGTGGCCTGCGGCCCTTTGGGGCCTTCGCTGACCTCAAAGGAAACGCGCTGGTTATCTTCCAACGTACGGAAACCCGTGCCCTGGATTTCGGTGTAGTGCACGAAGAGATCGCCGGAGCCGTCCTCCTGCTCGATGAATCCATAACCTTTTTCGGCGTTGAAGAACTTGACGGTACCGTATGCCATGAAGAGTTGTCCTTTGCGGATATACAATGCTCAATCTGTTGCACTAGTGTGCCACGTTTTGGGAATACATGGCAGAAATGTGGAGGCGAGCGTGAATGAAAACCCTATGGGCGAGGAGCTCGTCGAGCACCTGGTCGAGCGCTTCGCCGAATCCGAGCTGACGCACTCCACGACGCTGCCAGCCCAGCCAGCCCACTATGCACCGTGGCCCGAGTGGGTCCTGCCGGAGTTGCGGGCGGAGTTGGACAGGAGGGGCGTCGCCAAGCTCTATGCTCACCAGGTCGCCGTGGCAGAGGCCGCGTGGTCTGGCAAAGACGTGGTGGTGGCCACGGGCACGAGTTCGGGAAAGTCCCTAGGCTACCGCCTGCCCATTCTCACCCGCCTGGCGCAGGACCCTACTGCCTGCGCGCTGTACATCACGCCGACGAAGGCGCTGGGCTCGGACCAGTTGCGTGCGGTGCTGGAGCTCACGCAGGGTATCGCCGCGCTTCACGACGTCCACCCCGCCCCCTACGACGGCGATACCCCCACCGAGGCACGCGCCGGCATCCGTGACCACGCGCGGTTCATTTTCTCTAATCCGGACATGATTCATTCCTCCCTGTTGGGCGCGCATCAACGCTGGGCGCGGGTGCTGCGGCATCTAAGGTTCATCGTCATCGATGAAGCACATGCGTACCGCGGCGTGTTTGGGGCGAACGTGGCACTGGTCGTGCGCCGGCTTATGCGCCTGTGCGCACATTATGGCTCGCAACCGGTGATTATTGCCGCCTCGGCCACCATGCGGGATCCCGCCGCCCACGCGCTGCGGCTGACGGGGCGGGACATGCTCGCTGTCACTGAGGACGGCGCGCCGACGGGTGCGCGGACCGTGGCCTTGTGGGAGCCCGGGTTTATGGAGGGCGTCGAGGGGCAGCACGGCGCACCGGTGCGTCGTGCTGCCACCACGGAAGCTGCGTGGATGATGGCCGCGTTAGTGGCGCAGGGAGCGCGAACGTTGACGTTTGTTCGCTCGCGACGCGCGGCGGAAGCCACGGCGTTACGGGCAGCGGAGGAGCTCTCCGGCAGGCTGGGCCGCCCGGATTTCGCGCGGCGTATTGCCGCCTACCGTGCTGGTTACTTAGCTGAGGACCGTCGCGCACTGGAACAAGCCCTCGACGACGGCTCCCTCCTTGGTGTGGCCACGACATCTGCGCTGGAGCTTGGCATCGATGTCGGCGGGCTTGATGCCGTGGTCACAGCTGGCTTCCCCGGTACAGTGGCGAGCTTCTGGCAACAGGCCGGACGCGCGGGCCGCCGCGGACAGGGCTCACTCGTCGTACTCGTTGCCCGCGATGAGCCGATGGACACCTACCTCGTACATCACCCAGAGGCCCTGTTGGGACGGCCAGTCGAAGCGAGCGTGTTTAACCCGGCTAACCCCTATATCCTTGGCGGACACGTCTATTGCGCGGCGGTGGAAAAGCCACTATCCGATGCCGACGTTGCTGCTTTCCGGGCCGAAGCCGTGGTCGAGGACCTAGCGCAGCAGGGCCTGTTGCGCCGACGCCCCCAGGGCTGGTTTGCTACTCCCCTACCTGCCGGCTCGGCTGACCTTACCCCGGAAACCGCCCACGCGGCTGTCTCCCTGCGCGGCGGGTCAGGCGAAGAGGTCATGATTGTCGATGCCTCCGACGGCCGCCTCCTCGGCACCATCGACGCCGCCCGCGCCGTGAGCCAAGTTCACCCCGGCGCGGTCTACCTGCATCGCGGCGAAAGCTTCGTCATCGAGGACCTACAACTTGGTAGTGCTGATGGTTCTGCGTCCCCTGAGCCGGGCGTGGCCCTGGCCGTGCCGAAGACACCGGACTACACCACCCAGCCGAAGTCCACGACGGATATCCGTATCCTCCGCGAGGCCGACGAGCTCGTGAACTACGCGCCGGGCCTATGGGTGGCAAGCTTGGAGGTGGAGGTGACCGACAAGGTAACCGGCTACCAGGTCAGGCTTCCCGATGGCTCCGTGGGTGAGGACGTTCCCCTCGACCTTCCAGAGCAGCGCCTGGTGACCCGCGCGGTGGCCTACACCATCGATCCGCTGGCACTCGCAGCGATGGGAGTCACCGCGGGACGCACACCGGGCACTTTGCATGCAGCCGAGCATGCCGCCATTGGCTTGCTGCCGCTCATTGCCACGTGTGACCGCTGGGACATTGGCGGCGTGTCCACCGCACAACATGCGGATACGGGCCTGCCCACGGTCTTCGTCTACGACGGCCACCCCGGCGGTGCCGGCTTCGCCGAGGAGGGATTCCGCCGCTTCCCCGAGTGGATCGAGGCTACTTTTGAAGCCGTGCGCTCCTGTCCCTGCGAGTCCGGCTGCCCGTCCTGCGTGCAATCCCCCAAGTGCGGAAACGGCAACAACCCGCTGGATAAGGCCGGTGCCGTGGCCCTCCTCGGCGCGCTGGTCACCATGACGAAATAAGCGGAGCTGCAGCTTCTTAGATTGGGCCAGCACGGGCGATGGCACTGCGGCCGCGTATCAGCGCGGTGACTTCAACGTCGCGGTCATCAACGGCACAGGAGTCAAGACGCGCGTTGTTTAAAGCGGCAACCTCCTCAGCTTTCGAGCAGGCGTCCCTGCCCTTGGCCAGATCCCAGGCCCCGGCCACGGCGGCAAGATCGGCCGCTACCTGCGCTGCGTGGCGTGCAGCAACGGCAGAACCGACTGCTGCTACAGCCAACAGCAGCGAGGCGACAGCGGCGATGATCCCGGCGGTGACGACGGTGGCATAGCCGTCGTCACCGGCCAGAGTTCGCCCCCAGCTGCGTTGACGACGCCTCACGGTCGCGCTCCTGAGTCTCTACCCGCTCCGATCTCCGCAGGAAAGACCGCCTGCGCGCGCATCGTTCCCAAAGGCGCTGGGACGGCTGCATGCGCCGTAACCAGGCCGGAGGATTCAGTAATGGTGACCGCAACTCCCTCACGCTGGTAATCCACCCCAATTGCAGCAGATCGCGCAGCGGCACCCGCCGCATCAACGGCAGCGAGGTGAGCAGAAAGCGTCGCTATACCGCCTACAATTCCCGCGGCCACGATGACGAGCGAGGCGAGAGCGAGGGCGGCCTCGATGGTGACCGAGCCGGCGTCGTCAAGCATCTGCATTAGACCGGAGTATTGGAAAGCGCGTCGGTGATGATGGACGTGATAGCGCTGCTCACTTGGCCGCCGTTGATCACGGCGTAGAGCACCGCGGCAAGGGCAGCTGCCGCGAGTGAACCCATGGCGTACTCAATCGTTGACATCCCGTCCTCATTAAGGAGTTTCGCCTTGTTATCGAGTGTTTTCTGCATGATTGTACCTATCTTTCGTGTCGTTTTTGTTGTGGCTTTAAAGAAGTTGCTGGCCCAGACTGATGATGACGGGCACCAGTCCTAAGACCAGGAAAGCGGGTAAGAAACAGACGGCGAGCGGCGCGGCGATGAACACGCCAGCGCGCTCCGCCTTCGCGGTTGCCTGCGCCGCAGCGTCGGCGCGCAGCTGTGTCGCCACGCGGTGGCATCCAGAAGCCATGGCTGTGCCGGAGTCACCTGAGAGCTTCGCCAGCCGCACGAGATCCACCAAGCATTCCTGTGCGGCTAAAACCTGCCAGGCGCTGCTCATAGGGACGCCCACACCAATGAGCGCGGCTGCCTCTGACCACACGGAGGAAGCATCGGCCACCGCCACGACAGCCGTGCGCGGAGAGAGGCCTGCTTCCAAGCAAGCGGCAAAAAGCTCTAGGTCGCTCGCGGCATCGAGCGGACCATAGTCAGGTCCATCGCGCGGGGTTTTCGGCCGGGGTGTGCGTGTCCCTCCCACCCCCACGCGGCCCGCGGGAGAGGCACGAGCAACAGCCAATGCTGCGGCGAGAAGTGCGGTGGCGACATAGGTTGTCGGAGTCATTGCGCAGCCTTTCGCAGGATGAGGCGTGACCAGCAAAAACCGGCGCAGACGAGGGCCACGCCGACGTCGAGAAGCACGCCGCCCACACCACCGCCCACCAGGAACCCAAGCGAATCCGCCCCCATAGCCCCGCCCATGAGAATCCCGGCTACCGGAAGACACGCCAGGACCACTGCCGTGGCCTGTGGACCCTGCAAGGAAGCAGCGGTTTCCCGTGCATGACGCCGGGCTGTATCGAGCTGACTTTGTGCCTGTTCCACTAGGTCAGCCAATGCCACGCCATGGCGGCCGGAGACGTTTAACAACGCAGCGAAGCGGGACAGTTCCGGCGTGGTGAGAGCAACCGACGGCGACCCGCCCTGTGCGGCGAGGCCAGCTGCGGTGCTCAGCGCACCGCGGAGGTTTTCCGGTGTGGTGTCGGGTAACGAATCCGTACCACGGCGCAAGGCATTCGCAGTGGTGGAACCAGCGCGTAGCTCCGCGGCAAGCGTGCCGAAATAGGAGGCGAGGGCCTCAGCACCACGGCGCTCACGTCGGGCGGAGGCGAGATCATTTAAGAACCACAGCGCACAGGCTAGGATGCAGCCGGCAGCTATCACTACGGTGGGCCTGCCGAAGAAGACGCAGCATCCCACGCCGAGGAAGAGCACGGCAGGCGTCACTGACCGCGCCTTCGGCGCTGACAGGCGCGACGCCGCCCTGGGTGGGGACAACAGGCATGCAGCGGCGAGATAAAGCCACATCATGGCTGAACTCCCATCCGCGCACACAGCTCGTCGAACCCGGAACGCGGACCGTCATCAGCGGTCCACACCAGCCGGGGCTTTACGGGGTTGCCCTCGAGCACACCGATGTGAGCCA